>CAYGSN010000004.1:44857-117639 GCA_964352675.1 uncultured Pseudobdellovibrionaceae bacterium | reverse complement strand
CCCCGACACAGCGCGATCCATGCACGACGAAACCCTCCCCGCCGAAGGCCACAAAGCCGCGTCTTTTTGCTCCATGTGCGGCCCGAAATTCTGCTCGATGAAAATCACGCAGGATGTAAGGGATTTTGTTGATAAACAGAAGAAAGAAGCAGCCTAAGAGAAAAGAAATGCCTAAAAAAAAAGAAACTGTTTGGACTTGGAATGCTGAAGAGCCTAGTAAGTTTGAAGAGAATGTTTCAGAATTTTTAGAGAAACATAATTCAAGTAACGGGATGTATGTTGTAAAGGTTTTTTCTTGGGATAATAAAAGCATCAGCGCCCAGGAATTCATAAATAAACACTCACCTAAAAGTGCGTCTTTTCCTCATGATCGGATAATTATTTTTTGGCACATAGAAGATGAGTTGAAAGTAAAAATACCAGAACCAACACATTATCACGTGAATGATCCTAACTGCATCGGCCAGATAAATATAAGTACGAAAGAGTTTTTCTTTAAAAATCAGACTTTAATAATAATTGCTTGTAATCAACAAGACTACGATAAGGAGATCAACTCGCTTAAGGGATTATCTGATGCTGTTGGCTATCTCAGTTTAATGGTTGGGGGCAATATTCTATATAGAGAAATATTTGCAAAATATTTTTGTACAAAAAGAAGAAAATTCGTTTCCGGTGAGTTGGAATTACGACCGGAAGAACCTTATCCAAGTAAGGTGTTTGGGCTAAGAGACTTCTATGAAATAGAAAATTTTGATGCCGAAGATGACATTACTCATGCAACCTTATGGTTTGCTGGAAAAGCTTTTACATCAAAAGATTATGCTTCCAAGCTTGTGAATTACCACACAGCATTAGAGATAATTGGTGGTAAAAATTTCCAAAATACATTTGGAAAAATTTATAGTAGAAATCCAGAGGTTTTAGATGCTGCGAAAAAAGCTCTTTCAGAGATAAGTAAGCTAAGGGGATATCTAGTTCATAAAGGAAAGCAAGTGGAACTAGATCAGGCTTTACAGAGAAAAATACAAATTTTTATATTGGATGCAATAATTTATAAGCAAAAAGGTAAGCAACAAAAAACAGCTTTTGCAGAAATGTGGAATGAGAAATGACCCAACTCCCCCCATGCCATTCAACCTACAGCTACTATGACGGCACGGGCCTGCCCTTGTCATTGCGAGGAGGCGAAGCCGACGTGGCAATCCAGTAATTCTAATCTATAGCTCTGGATTGCGTCGCTGCGCTCGCAATGACGAGAACAAAGAACTTCGTGTCTTCGTGGTTCAAAAATCAGATGACAGCTAAGGGAAAATCTCCGCGTGACTTTGCGCCCTTTGCGTTATAAAACAACCCCATGACCCACACCCCCGAAACCATCGATGCCCTGATCCTCGCCGCTGCCACGGATGCGTGGGTGAAAACGGCGGTGATGATCTCCAAAATTTTTGACGATCCCGCGCTCGGCAATATCGACAAGGACAAGCGCGGGCAGGTGATTGCCGAGCGGCTTTATATCCTCATCGATAACGGCGCGCTGGAGGGGCGGGGCAATATGCGCCGCTGGCGCGACAGTGATGTGCGCTTACAGCCGTCGTTGAAGCCGGGCGGGTCTTAAACCCTAGCGCGTCCCCTTACCCTTTATCCCCCCAACCTTCCCAACCGCCATATTTGCATTATAAAAAATATAACAAGGGGTGGACTCATGGGGTGTTTCGGGCGTGGTCTTGACACAGCGTAAGATTTCTCTGAATATATTCCTATGTGTTTTGTTGCCGGCGGGAGGCGGGCTCCCCCCCCCATCAAAATGAGCAAACGAACTGACGAAGCTGAAAACGCATTGCAAAACAGTGCTTTATAGAAGGGTAAAATCAATGTCTGAGCTTCCTGCCTGTCCGAAATGTTCTTCCGCCTATACGTATGAGGATGGCGCGTTGCTCATCTGTCCGGAATGCGCGCATGAGTGGAGCGCGGCGGGCGAGAGCGCAGAAGAGGCGCATATTTTCCGTGATGCGGTGGGCAATGAACTGGCCGATGGCGACACGGTCACGGTTGTGAAAGATTTGAAGGTCGGGGGTAGCGCGATCAAGGTCGGCACGAAGGTGCCAAATATCCGCCTGCTGCCGCCGGAGGAATGGATTGGTGATCATGACATCGCCGCCAAGGTGCCCGGCTTTGGTCCGATGCATCTGAAAACCTCGGTCGTGAAAAAGGTTTCCGATTAAATAAATCCAAAGAAAGCAAAACTTTACCGCAGAGCAGCAACGAAAGTTGTGATTATAAACTTGATTTGATTGCGGCTTAATTGTATTTATGTTTTAAATATAAGAAAAAAGGAGAAAGAAAAAAATGACAGATCTTCCTGAAGGCGTTTCGCATACAGGTCCCGGTAAGGGTATCGGTTACACGGGTATTGAAACCCTGACCGTGCAGGTGAATGACGAATTTAATGCCATTAGAGAACCCGGCGATAAAGGCTGGAAATTACAAGTGCTGGATGCCAAGGGGGCCCCGCACAGGCAACGTTTTGCAGGTGCTGCAAGCGCTGTGGCGAATGCATTGCTTGATCGCCATCAACACTATGTTGAAGAACGAGCGCGCCTGGGGTTGGATGAGGCTCCTTCTGCGGCCTGATTTTTTATCACGGCATTGACAAATTTTTGATTGTCCCCGTTAATAGGTTGATGACCTTGCGGGGACGATTTTTATATGTCGTGTTGATGGTGGCGATGGTGATGGCCACCGTTTCTCCTGCTTGTGCGTTTGTGTCCGGCGGAAAAAGCTGGATACAGATTTGCGGCGCCGATGGTTCAATCAGGCAGGTGGAGGTTCCGGCGGCGATGGACCCGTTTGCGGACCCGCAGCCCGATACGCCGCAAGATCACCATCAGGCGCAGCCCGATTGCGCGTTTTGTTTTGCCGCGGCGGATCTGCATTTCCTGGCCGGCGGCTATCAGCAGGTATCCCCCGCCGGTGTTCCGGATGATCTGAGCTTTGGCCTGCGCGCCGGAGCTTTTGTTGTTTTGGCCCAAAAACCGTATGAGGCGCACGGCCCGCCCGCCCTTCTTTCTTAGAACAATTTTAGACTGCAATTAGCGTATGCGCGCGGACAACCGTTGCATATCAATGGTTTTAAGGAAGAGAGGATCGCTATGGATGCGGCAGACGGCGCAAAGCCGAAAAAGACATTAACTCAAAAATTTAAGCATTTTGCCATGCATGGGCTGAAACATGTGTTTTTTCACGCGCTGTGGATGACGCCGATGGCGCTGGCCGGGGCGGCGATGGCGGCGATGCCCGTGGGGGCAACCATGACGGCCGGGAATTTGGCGCTCGGTTTTGAACATATGCTGCAGATGACATGGGAAGGGATCAAGATGCTGGGCCCTGCTCTGTGGGATGTCTGCACGAACGCCATGAACGGTGTGTGGGCGGCCAATGTCGCGGAAATCGGTGTACATCAAGGCATGGAAGCCGTCGGACACCTGGTTGACACCATCACGCAAGGGGATATCCAGAGCTATATCAACACCGCAGAGCAATTGGGTGTGCCCGCAGCGGAGCATATTGCCAATATGATCAAACATGGACCGGGATAGGAGAGAAGGAAGATGAGTAGACTAAGCCAGTTTTTATCTTTAAGCGCTATTTCAGCCGCTATTTTTTTTGGTGGCGGTTGTGATGAGGACGTGCCGGAGCCGTATGCTATTCAAAAGGCGGATGGTTTGGAAATTTCTCTGAACGGTCTGATTGATCACGAGGGGCAGGTAATTGACGATGCCTATGCTTATCGTCATTTCGCAGGCAAGCCGTTGATCATTTATTTCGGGTTTACCGGTAGTGCCGAAACAGGGGCGAAAGCCTGCACGGTCTTTTGCCCGCCGGCAACCCAGACTTTGGTCGATGAACTGCACGGGCTGGACATTGTTCCGGTTATTATCTCCAGTAAGACAGGGCGTTCACCTTCAGATATGGAAGAATGGATGCAGAATATGGGCGTGAGATCCGATCGAGACGGTGTAAGGGAGATCGGCGCAATCGGACTGACAGGATCGGATGAGCGTCTTCAAGAGCTGTATGCGCAGCTCCCGGTGATTGAAAGCGACGGCAACCATATCCCTTATATGCTGGTGGTGGATGAAGCGGGTACGTTTTTAGGGGTCGTCCGGGCGATAGAATTTGACGGTAGCCGATGGATTCCTGATTCTGACAGATTCAGGGCAGAACTCCGTGATAAACTACCGGCGCTGTTTACACTGCATGATCCGGCCGCGCCCGACCCGAAAAATCCCGCTTAAAGCACATCCAGCATCTTGGCCACCAGCGGATGGCGCACAATATCTGTTTGCGTGAGTCTGCATACAGCAATATTCGGCACTTTTTCAAGCTTTGTCGCAATATCAGACAGGCCGGACAAACCGTCAAGAAGATCGGATTGATCCGGGTCACCGGTGACAACCATGGTAGAGTGCCAGCCGAGACGAGAAAGGATCATCTTAAGCTGTCCGTAGGTGCAGTTCTGGGCCTCGTCAATCACCACGAAGGCGTTGTTCAAGGTGCGCCCGCGCATAAACCCGATCGGAGCAATTTCAATTGTGCCGTCTGTTATGAGCTGACGGACTTTCTTGCCGCCCATGCGGTCGCCGAGCGAGTCGTAGAGAGGGCGCAGATACGGTGCCATTTTTTCTTCCAGATCACCGGGGAGAAAGCCAAGAGATTCACCGGCCTCCATAGCGGGTCGGGAGAGAATGATGCGCTCTATTTGCCCTTTCTCCAATGCTTCGACGGCGGAGGAAATTGCAAGGTAGGTTTTCCCGGTTCCGGCCGGACCGATCGCCAGCGTCAGGGAGTTGTCCTTGATGGACTGCATCAAGGCTGCCTGCCCTTCGGAGCGCGGTTTTATATTCTTCACGTATTTTTGATCTCTACGCCCGTCAATTTCACTGTCTAACGGATGCCAGTCGCGATTTTCAAAGGCAGGGTGAACAATGTTGTGATCTTTGTTTCTGGCTTTGCGAGGTTTCTTCGACATTAGAGATCTCCTTGGTATATGTGGGATTTAACGGACGTAAGAAGACACGCCCGCGGACGGTGGGGAATACGACAGAATAAGGGAGGGGAAATTAAGGAATACAGGGGGCGATGTGCGAAAAGAGCGCCAGAGCAGGAAGGATTGTTTAAAAGGAATTTCAGGATAGGGCAAAAGAACCTTCTTTGAAATATTTTACTGCCTCCCATTCTATCAAAAATATAGCCGTACCGCCATTGTATTATTTTGCCCGGGCAGAAGTTGTCCGCTGTTTTAAATTTTACAAACCGCTCCCAAACGCGCTACCTTATAAAGAGAGGCTTCGGTTTCATGCCGGAGGTAATGTGCGTGAAAAAAAAGAATTTTTTAATAGCGGTTTTGTTGTTTTCTTGCGTATTTGCGGCCGGGTATAGCGCTGTGCAGGCGCAGGAACTGTTTTTACGTACTGACCGCAACAAGGCGGCCAGTGATGCGCAGAAGAAAAAAGCTCTGCAGAATCCGGCCGAACGGCGTTTGTTCCTTGAAAACAATTCAGCCAAAGCTCCGGCGCTTCCCCAGGGCCAGACCCCGATATCTCAACTGCCTGAGGCGGCGCCCTATGTGCATTTGCCGCAAACGGAGTCGCCCTCTGATCGGCTGGCACGCGCGCGAAAGCAGATGGATGCTCTGATGCCTTGCCGTGCGGAGGATCGCAAGGTCATCGAAGACTCAAAAAAAGAGGCAGCAGCATTTCTCCCCGGCCGTACGGTTAGCCGCAGGGAAGCGGAAAGATTGGCCAGAGAGGCGAGCAAGCTGGAACCGGAGGAAAGCGTGAAGAAGCTTGCTCCCTATATCAATGCCTCCATTCGTTGCCGGAACGTCCCGGAACTGGCCGGGGCTTATGGGCAATTTACGCCGGAAGAAATGCAGAAGCTTCAGGATGAAGTTATTCGCAATGCAGCGGAAGCTTACGACGTTGAAGGTGGAGTTATTGTACCGGGCCTGTATGATGAACGTACGCTGGATCGCGGTAAAAAGCGGCGCTAAAAATTCTCAGATTGATTTCCAGAGCATTTCTTTATACGGTGTGGCCTTGATTTATTGAGGCTAAGCCATGTCCGTTACATTTGAAGACGTCAAACGCGCCAACCGCGCCATCAAGGATTTCGTGATCCGCACCCCGATTGTGCGGGCGACGCGCCTGTCGTTGCATATGGGGATTGAGCTGTATCTGAAGCTGGAAAATCTGCAGCACACCAATGCCTTTAAGGCGCGCGGGGCGCTGAATAAGCTTTTGACGCTGGATGCTCAGGCCCGCAAGCGCGGCGTGATTGCCTGCAGCGCCGGAAACCACGCGCAGGGCGTGGCGTATCATGCGCAAAATCTCGGCATACCGGCGACGATCGTGATGCCGACTGGCACGCCTTTTAACAAGATCCAGCGCACCGAAGATTTCGGCGCCAAGGTTGTCCTGCATGGTGATATGTTTGATGATTCTGTAGCCGAAACCCTGCGCCTGGCAGAAGAAAACGAATATACCTTCATCCATCCCTATGACGATCCGGATCTTGTCGCCGGGCAGGGCACGGTTGGCCTGGAGATGATCCAGCAGCGCCCGGACCTGGATACCGTTGTGGTGCCGATCGGCGGCGGAGGATTGGTCGCCGGGGTGGCCACAGCGATCAAGGGCATCAAGCCGGAGGTTGAGATTGTCGGTGCGGAGGCTGAGAGCTATGCGTCTGTAAAGGCCAGCCTTGAGGGTTATGATGTGAAGCTGGGCGGCCCGACCCTGGCCGAAGGGATTGCGGTTAAAAACCCGTCGGAGGCCAATATGGAGGTTATCAAAAAACTGGTGGACCGAATTGATATTGCTACGGAGCAGGAGATTGAGCGTGCGGTGTTTGATTTTCTCTCGGCGGAGAAACTGGTGGCGGAGGGTTCTGCCGGGGCGGGTCTGGCCGTCATCCAAAAGAACCTGGATTTTTACAAGGGCAAGACGGTTGGGCTGGTGCTGTGCGGCGGCAATATTGACAGCCGGATGCTTTCTACGCTGATCCTGCGCGGGCTGGTGCGGCAGGGGCGTATTATGCGCCTGCGTTTTGAGATTGACGATACGCCGGGGCAGCTTTCTGATATCGCACTGATTTTAGGGCAGGCCGGGGCGAATGTGATTGAGGTGATTCACCAGCGCATGATGCAGGCGGTTCCGCTCAAGCGGGCGGAGCTGGACGTTGTGATTGAAGCCCGCGATCGCCAGCATGTTGATGATATCGTTGAAATTCTGCGCGACAGGGGCTTTACAGTGAGTGCCATGGGAATGGATGAAAACTAGAGGTCAGGTTTTCCACAGGCAGATTCTGCCATACAGTGCTTTCCAGGATTATTTTCGTTTGTCTTTTCTGCGGCAAAGCTGCGGCGCTCGATCCCCGGCCATAATTGCCGGGTGAAAGACGGAAAAACTTGCCCGGTTTTTTATGCGCATTTTTATAGTCATCCTGTTGAGCGTGTATCACGTCTTAACATTCATGAAAGGAGAAGATCGATGAACACACTTAAAAACACTCTGGCCGCAGGTGCGATCGTGGCCGCAGCATCCGGCGCGCAGGCTCAACCTGCCGAGACGGAATCAGCGTCCATCGCCGAGCCGGTAAAAATCATCTATCAGGGCCATTTCGACGGTGTCGAGATCCTGGACCTTGACGGTGATGCGGATCCGTACGAGCCGGGCGAGTTTGATTTCCGTGAGGATAGCAGGCCGGTATGGCGTCTGACCGTGACGTTTGACCAGAATGCCGATCCGGGACTGAATGTCGCGGCCGATCCGCAGCGGCTGAGGGATCATGAAAACATCCCGCTGAAATTTACGCTGGAAGCCTTTAGCGCAGATGAGCCAATGTTGCTGGAAAGCAGCGAATTCAGCGGCACAGTTGCGCGCGGTATAGCGGCCCTGCAGGCTGCATCTCAGCAAGATGGCGGGCGTGACCTGATTTCTGTCGTGTTGCAGGACACATCGGTTGCCGATCCGTCGGACACGCTGAAGAGTTTCGATTTTTCGATTGTCAATGAATCGAATGATAATACCGGGCCAAGCCAAACATTCCCGGATCAGGTTTTTATTGAAGGGAATACGGTGTATCAGGACTTGGTCGGGATATCTCAAGCCTTCACCGGTGATCTCGAACAAGTGCCGGAAAACACAACCGTACGTCTGGATCTGATCGATCAATCGGTGGGTTTGAGACGTTTGTTTTCGGGCCGGGTGGAATCGGTCACGGTGGTCGAAAAGCCGGAACGGGTTCGTAATTTTGACGTGAACCAGGATGGCCGTATTGATGCGGGTGATGTGATGGATATTATTCATCATGTCAGAGGTATGCCCGCACCTTGAAAGGTGAGTGAAAATATGGGAAAAGGGGCAATGGAACTCCCCTTTTTCTTTGTTTGACATAAATATTTAAGGGGTGTTATAGTAAGCGCTGTTGTTTTAAAAGGCTGAGTATATAGAGTATGTTACACAATTTTTCGATCACACGTTCCGTTTCAGGGTTATTTGCTGCCGCTTGCGGCCGGGCCATTGCCGGGCTGGAGGATAGCCCTCTGCGCCGGTCGGTCTTTGCCCGCGCGGCGGATTGGCGCCTGACCGCAGACTCAGCAGTGGTAGGTGCGCGGCGCGTGATTAAGGAAGAAGCAGCATTTGACAAAGCTTTTAAGCTTCATGGCCATGATATCAAAGCGATCATGGCATTTCTGGTTATTGCACCAGATGGATCAAAATTGCAGGATTATTGTCAGTCCCGCCTGGAAACATGGCTCAAAAGGGGCGACAGGGATTATAAACGGACAGGCGATATTACCGATACGGTAGACGTTCTGGACGATTTGAAGGATGCAGGCAGGGTTTCTTCAAAAACCTATGAGCGCATCATGGGGTTTTTGGTTGAGCGCTATGAGGACTGTGTCAGGGAACAATTTAATACAGGGCCTAAGGGCTATAGCAGCCCGATGCAGAGTTTGAAATATAACGCGCATAAAGATATCCTACGCGATCAGATCGGCAGGCAGCGCCCCGAAGATCATCCCTTGCGGGTGGTTGCAACCCGTTTGCTGCGTGAAGCTGAGCTTATGAAGATGGCGGATGATGCGGGCCTTGATTCCGCCAAAGGTCCCTATCCTTTCCCCAAAGCCTCTTAGAGATTTAATCTTCGCGATTTAGCGCATCGTCCAGAGCGTTTTTGATACCATCCTGCGTGCTGTCGCTGTGAAAGCGGGCGAGCTCTTCATGGGTGGCGGCGTCCAGCAATACGAAATATCCCGTTGCGCTGCCTTGCTGCCGCACATAATCGCCGATCCCCAGGGCCTGGGCATGCAGCAGCGATTGATGAATGCGGGGTTTATCGGTGAAATCCATCCTGATGAACAGAATGTCATCTCTGTTTTCCAGCGCGGCGTTGCGGACCGGTTCCAGATTTGGCTCCAGAATTTTGCAATTGCCGCACCAATCGGCGTAAAACAAAACGCCTGTAAGCTTTGGCTCAGGCGCGTTTCGGGCGGCCATACCCGGCACGGCCGGAATCATGAGAAGCACCAATAAAACAGGAAGAATTAGAATTTTTTGCATGGAATAAGCCTTTTCTATATGCGTTTATATCGTCAAATTCGAAAAAATTGCACTTTTTGTTACAAAAAACTTTGCCATTTTTCTTAAGGTAATATAAAAATTATCTCATACTTATGAAATTCGGAGGGCAAATGGCCTCGTATACTCTTTTGACTGAGCCTTGGAACCGGCAGCGGGAAGTTGCCCGGATTACGGATGTGATCAAACGGTATAAATTGGAAGCCGTGGGCATTGTTGCCGTGGAGGAGGCTCTCGGTCTTGAGGCATATCCAGCCCTGAATACTTCGATTCTTAAAGATGTTTTGAAGAAATTCCCCCAAGATGAGGAGGTCCAGCGCATTATCGGTGATCGTTGCGCCGGTTTAATGGTGGACAGTCTGCCCCAGGACAGGGTGATGGAGATCGTCAATCTTGCCACTTCCGTTCCGGCGGACCAGCGGGTTTTTCAGACGGAAATGTACAGGGCCCTGGAGAGTGTTTGTGACGGGGCTGAGGTGTCTGTGGGCGTGCTGCGCATTGTGGCCGACGAAATCACTCGGCATTACGATGAAATTCTACAGAGGTATCCCAACCACCAGGTTTTGCATCGGGGTATGCTGGAAGCCTTTAAAAACAGCCTGGCACGCATGTCTGTTATGCATCTTGTTGTCGCGGCGCAGGATTCCTGCCATGATTTTCCGTCCGATCATCCGATCGTTACGGCGGCGGTAGAAACAGTTTCGGATTATATCCATCGTGAAATGGAGGGTTTTAATGAAGCGCCTGGATTGCTCGTGCGTGCTCAGATAGGAGAAAGAATTGCGGGTGTTGTGAATTTGCTAAACGACAGTCACGTTCCTGTGCTTGCCGAATGTGTGCGCGGCGTTGAAGTTCCGCAGCACACCAATATCGCTCCTTTCCCGTTTGGAGAATTCAAGGCGGGTTAGGCCCTGTTCTTTTTGCGCACAAAAAAAGCCGCCCGAAATGTATCCCCTAAAAGAATACGTGAATAGCCGGGCGGCTTCTTGGTGTTCCCTGATCATCAGGGGTACGCAGTATTAAAATGTTGCGGCTTACTCGGCGGCGACTTGTTCTCCGCTATCGTCATCGGTGCCGCCGATTTTCTTGCCGTAATTTCCGCTGAAGATATCGTTGCTGAAGGCTTCTTCCCATGTGCCCTGTGTGGAGGCTTTGGAATATTCCGTCGCACGGTTTTCAAAGAAGTTCGTGTGCTCCGCGCCGTTCAGCATCTCATCCATCCACGGCAGCGGGTTTTTGGTGACGCCGTAAATTGGCTCCATATTCAGCTGCTGCAAACGGCGGTCGCCGATATAGCGGATATATTGTTTCACATCTTCCGGGGCCATGCCTTCGATCTCGCCCATTTCGAAACACAAATCAATAAAGGCATCCTCATGCTCGACCGTGATTTTACAGCATTCCGTGATTTCAGCCCGCAATTCATCATCCCAGATATCTTGGTTCTCATCAATGAACGTGTTGAACAGGCGGATCATCGATAGACAGTGGAGTGTTTCGTCGCGCACCGACCAAGTTACGATCTGCCCCATACCTTTCATCTTGTTGAAGCGCGGGAAATTCATGAGAATGGCGAAAGAAGCAAACAGCGCCAGCCCTTCGGTAAAAGCGCCGAACATCGCCATGGTTTTTGCAACATCACGGCGGTCCTTCATCGACACATCCTGCATATAGTCGAATTTGTCCTTCATTTCCTTATATTCGAGGAAGGCGGAATATTCAGTTTCCGGCATGCCGATCGTGTCAAGCAAATGGGAATAGGCGGCAATGTGCACCGTTTCAATGTTAGAAAAGGCCGCGAGCATCATCTGCACTTCCACCGGGCCGAAGACCTGGGAGTAGTGTTTCATGTAGCAATTGTTCACTTCAACATCGGCCTGGGTGAAGAAACGGAAAATCTGGGTCATCAAATTTTTTTCAGACGGCGTCAGGTTCTTCTTCCAGTCACGGACATCTTCGGCCAGCGGCACCTCTTCGGGTAGCCAGTGAATGCGCTGCTGCGTCAGCCAGGCCTCATAACACCAGGGATAGAGGAACGGTTTGTAAACGTGGCGCTCCTGTAAAAGGGGTGAATTTGAATTGGTGGCATCTTTGGTAATGGCTTCTCCGCCCATGGTTTTACTCCTTCTTTAAATTCGAATCGTTTCTTACTTCATGCACAAAGTGTAGAGACCTGAAAGGCTTTTCCGAGTCTTTTCTTCGGTCCGGCATGGGGATTGCGGGGATAAAACAACAAAGAAAATTTTCAGGTTAGGATAAGCATATATTGTGCTTATAATGTATAAAATACACTATATATTGTGGTTTTCAAGTAAAATTTTGCAAAACAGGGAAGCCCCGCACTCTTGTATAAAGAGTACGAGGCTCCTTTTGAACAACTCCCTGCAACAGCATTACCTGACGCAGGTTCGAAGGGTGTGTTCTCAGCTGTTAAAAAAGGGAGCACCCCTGTCGTTCGTGCGTATCCCAACAGCCCGGGTTTAAAAAAGTTCCTGAAAAAACAAAAAAAGCGCCAAGAATTTTCCGGCGCTTTTTCAAAGGATTCTTTTTAGAGGGGCCTTACTGACAGGCGAGGCACTCTTCGTACATGCTTCCGCCGGTGCCGTCGCCGAGTGCACCTTGATCCTCTTCCTGATTGCGCCTGTCATCATCGGCTTGGGCGCGTTTCCATGAGGCATCACTTTCGGCGCGTTGTACAGATTTCGAGCGGCAGTAATACAGGGACTTCACGCCCTTCTTCCAGGCATCAAAATGCACACGGTGAAGATCGGCTTTGTGTACGTTGCCGGGCAGAAAGATGTTGAGCGATTGTGCCTGACACACATAAGGCGTGCGGTCGGCCGCATGTTCGATCAGCCAGCGCTGGTCAATCTCAAAGGCGGTTTTGAAGACGTCTTTTTCGTCCTGGCTCAGGAAATCAAGATGCTGAACCGAACCTTCATTGGTGAAGATCGAACTCCAGATATCTTCGGTGTTCTGGCCTTTTTCTTCCAGCAACTGCATCAGGAACTTGTTCTTGACCGGGAAAGATCCGGAGAGTGTCTTGTGCGTATAGGCATTGGCCGCATTGGGCTCAATCCCGGGGCTGGCGCCGCCGCAAATGATAGAGATCGAAGCCGTCGGCGCAATGGCCATTTTATTCGAGAACCGCTCCATGATGCCGTAATCGGCCGCATCGGGGCATGGCCCGCGTTCTTCAGCCAGTTTTACGGAGGCATCGTCCGCCTGGCGTTTAATGTGTTGGAAAATCCGGCGGTTCCAGACTTTCGCCATCACGCCTTCCATCGGAATCATTTTTGATTGCAGGAAGGAGTGGAAGCCCATCACGCCGAGGCCGACAGAACGCTCACGCATCGCGGCGTATTTTGCACGCTTCATGGAATCCGGCGCCTTGGCAATGAAGTCGGAGAGAACATTGTCCAGGAACCGCATCACATCTTCGATAAAGGTTGGGTGATCTTTCCACTCATCCCATTTCTCAAGATTAAGCGAGGACAGGCAGCACACCGCCGTGCGGTCGTTGCCCAGATGATCGACACCTGTAGGAAGCGTAATTTCGGAACACAGATTGGACATTTTCACGTTCAACCCGGCCATTTTGTGGTGCGCAGGAATTTGATCATTCACATGATCGATGTAAACGATGTAAGGCTCGCCGGTTTCAACGCGGGCGGTCAGCAGGCGGATCCACAAATCACGCGCGGAAACTTTATCAACGACGCTGTTGTCCTTAGGTGACTTTAAAGCCCACTGCTCGTCGTTTTCAACCGCAATCATGAAGGCGTTGTTGACCAGTACGCCGTGATGCAGGTTCAGGGCTTTACGGTTCGGGTCACCTCCGGTCGGACGGCGGATCTCGATAAATTCTTCAATTTCGGGGTGCCAGATAGGCAGGTAAATCGCAGCAGAGCCACGGCGCAGAGAGCCTTGTGAAATCGCCAGGGTGAGGGAATCCATCACGCGGATGAACGGTACAATACCGCTGGTTTTCCCGTTGCGGCCAACCTTCTCACCGATGGAGCGGACATTGCCCCAGTAAGAGCCGATGCCGCCGCCAAGCGAGGCAAGCCAGACATTCTCATTCCACAGGGAGACAATGTCCTCGAGGCTGTCCTGTGTTTCGTTAAGGAAGCAGGAGATTGGCAGGCCGCGGCTTGTTCCACCATTGGACAGGACGGGCGTGGAGGGCATAAACCAGAGTTTGGAGATGTAATCGTACAGACGTTGGGCGTGTTCGCTGTCGTCACCGTAATACATACCGTTGCGCGCAAACAGATCTTGATAGGATTCTTCCGGCATCAGATACCGGTCGGTCAGGGTCGCCTTCCCGAATGTGGTGAGATTTTCATCGCGGGACCGGTCTATCTGGACGCGATTACCCCTCTCCATTTGCGCAACGTCAAACATGAGCCTTACTCCTTATGCAGGTTTCTTATTTATATATAACGTCTTTGGGCCGAGATGCACTCTTTACAAAGAACTATTTTTGGGAATGTGGATAAGCAGGAAAACCACTATCCGTAGTGTTTATCTATTATCCAAGCTACTACATCTCGTGGTATTCGTCCATATGATTATATTCCTAAAAGGGTGATGTGCATAACCGGAATTGAGAAAAATCAGCACCTTAAGAGAGATATCCCTGCGCTTACACACAGCAAAAAAAAGTTGAATAGGGATTTTATCCTCTATATCCAGCGGTTGGAAGGCGGGGTTAAGATGACGAGAGGAGACAAGAAGGGGGCTTTGCAAAGGTCTTATAATACCGTCTTGTGGGCTATTACAGACCGAATCGCGAATCATTCGCAGACGATTCTCTGTGCCCCCGATATTTGATAAGGATCTTTTTGCTTAACCTTGATACTTATTCTGCAGAGGCCAGAACCGTGTCCCCGCCCTGGGTATGCAGCCACCAAGCTTGACGGTTGATGGAGAAGATCGGACGGTAGCGCTTGCCGCGTTCGCCGTCCAGCATGTCTTCATTCTGGTTGTCCAGAATAAAGGTGCCTTCATTGGTGTAGACCACCAGAACGGCATGCGGGATGTTTTTGAGATTGTCGTGGACAATGGCGATTCTCAGGCGCTCTTCCGGCACGCCCATTGCACGCAGGGCAGTGTATTTTGTGATTGCGTAGTCTTCACAATCGCCTCCACGCTGCAGGAATTCAACCGGTGTGGCCCAGTAATCGCTTTGACCCCAGTTGCGGGAGTCTACGATATAGCGTGTCTTGTTAACCATGGTGTTGACCCGGTCAGCCATTGTCTTCAGGGAGCCGCCCTGAATGTCGCGCAGATTTTCCTGCCACTGAGCGATAACGGTCATCGCGCTGGTCGTGTTTAATTCGCGCTCAAAACGTTTGAACATGCTGGTCCATTTTGTAAAAGGCTCAAGATTGCCGGAGCGCTTTTCCGCCGAGCCGAACAGCGCCGGATAAGATCCGATTTTCGGATAGCTGGCTGCGCTGGCTTGTGAAAAGGCAACAGAAATCTTGGCTGGCACATCCTGGATCGAATCGGCCTTGGCGCGCTTAACGCCGATAATGGAAATCGAAGCGGCGCAGAGCAAAAACGCGGCAGCCATGCGTAGCAAAGTCTGACGCATCAAAAGTAATGTCAGATCGCGCTGTGAAATCATGTTCTCAGAGATGAAAACCTGGCCCAGAGGTTTGTGAGTTTGCTTCTGGGTGGCCAGAGCAAAACGTAAATCTTGTGGGGAGACTAGCCCTTTGGACACCAGAAGCTCGCCGAGGCGGCTGCGGTTCACCATATATTTCATGTCCTGGAGGATGCCGCGCTTTTTGCGCTTTAAAACTCTTGGTTGGTGATTTTCTTGCTTTGTGCCACTCATTTTTCTATCTGGTCCCTTTGGTGTTTACTTAGCTATTCCGCCATGTTTGCCCGTTTCCACCCCTTTATTAAACACGAGAAAGATTGACGAATTCCTAACAAAACGGCATAAAAACGGGGCATTCTTAACAATTCTGGAGTTTTTAGGGGAAAAAGC
This sequence comes from uncultured Pseudobdellovibrionaceae bacterium, assembly GCA_964352675.1. Lineage (GTDB taxonomy): Bacteria > Pseudomonadota > Alphaproteobacteria > Micavibrionales > Micavibrionaceae > CAYGSN01. Next base: position 101,991 of record CAYGSN010000004.1, on the reverse strand, counting down.
AGGAAAATGGCTGAAAACAAAGAAAAATCTGGTGAAAAAGCCGTTCTGCACAATGTATTGCAGCGCATTAAGAACCAGCGTGTTTTGGTTGTCGGTGACATTATGCTGGATCGTTTCGTATACGGTACGGTTGAACGGATTTCTCCCGAAAGCCCGGTACCGGTGCTTTCTATCGGACGGGAGGAGCGTATGCTGGGCGGGGCAGGCAACGCGCTGGCCAATCTGGCCGGTCTGGGAGCGCAGGCCCGGATTGTGAGTGTGGTGGGTGACGATGCGGAAGGGCGACTGGTCCGGGACAAGGTTAAAACCCTGGGCTTCGATGATGATCTTCTAATCACCGATTCGGTATGGCCGACCATCGTAAAGACGCGCTTTCTGGCTGGGCACCAGCAATTATTGCGTACAGATCAGGAAAGCAAGCAGGCTATTTCTTCCGATGCTCATGAAAAGGTGCTGAGGGCTGTTTTAAAGGCGCTGGACGGTGTTGGAGCGGTTTTGCTTTCCGATTACGGCAAGGGTGTTTTAACGCAGAATATTTTGAACACCGTTATCAAAGAAGCGCAGGACAAAGACATTCCAATCATTGTAGATCCAAAAGGCGCGGATTTTTCAATCTATAAAGGGGCGACCGTAGTTACGCCGAACAAGAAAGAGTTGTCGGAAGCGGCGCGCGGCATGGCCGTGAGCAATGACGAATCCATCATTGCCGCGGCAGAAAAAATTATTAATGAATGCGGGATTGAAGCCGTCATCGCAACGCGCTCCAAAGATGGGATGAGCGTGATTCAAAAAGGACAAAGCCCTGCCCATATCCGTTCGGTCGGTGATATCGAAGTGTTTGATGTGTCCGGCGCGGGGGATGCGGTGATTGCGACAATTGCCGCAGGCATGGCGGCCGGCGCAGAGTTGCTGCAGGCGGCGGAACTGGCCAATCTGGCGGGCAGTATTGTGGTGACAAAGGTGGGCACGGCGCCGGTGCGCTTTGAAGAGTTGCAAATCGCGCTGGATGATTCGTCCAGATCGTCATTAAGCCGGACGCGCCAGGCCCCGCTACAGGGTTGGGACGAAGCGTCGGAGGATGTGAAGCGCTGGCGTGCACGCGGATTGAAAGTCGGTTTTACCAATGGCTGCTTTGATGTGCTGCATAAAGGACATGTGAGCTATCTGAATGAAGCGCGGCAGAATTGCGACCGGCTGATTGTCGCGCTGAACCGTGATGAATCGGTGTGTATACTAAAGGGACCGGATCGCCCTGTGCATGATGAGGATGCCCGCGCCGCTGTTCTGGGCGCTCTGGGAGCGGTCGATATGGTGGTGCTGTTTGGCGCAGAAGAAGCGGGCAAAGATAATACCGCCATTGCGCTGCTCGAAACCTTGAAGCCGGATGTGTATTTCAAGGGCGGCGATTACAATCTGGAAGAGATCCCGGAAGCGTCGACGGTGCAATCTTATGGCGGGCAGGTCAAGGTGATGGGCATGCATGACGGCCATAGCACGACCTCCTCCATCTCCAAAATCAAAGGCGCGGCCTAGAATACTATATATGGTGTGATTTCTTCCTTTTTATACTTCATGTTGATTTTTGGGCTTGACTTTTTTTACTCACCAAATGAGAATGATTATTAGTTTCATTCCTTGAAACGATCCGGCGCTTTTCCCTTAGCGCTCTTTCTAAATCTTTATCCAAAGGAGTCCGTATCATGATTGTTTCCGATTTTTATATGCTGGAGAGTTTTTACGGTGCGCCGCACGCTGTGCAGTTTTATGAGGATATTGCCCGCCAATACGGGGTAGAGCCTGTGCGCCAGGCGATCCGGGCCGGCGATGTGGCTTTTAAAAAGATCTCCTGCGGCCCGAATGCCGGCCGTTTGTTGTTGTGGCTGAGTGAACAGGGCCGCAGCAAAGCCGGTCATCTGGGCGCATAATCTTCCCTGGTCTATCAAGGGGCTGTATTTGCCAGCGAAGTCTTGGTAGAATCAAAGCCGGTATTGTCTTTGATTTATATACAGGTCCCCCATGCGCTTTGTCCCTTTTGTTTCCTTGATGGTTTTTCTTGCCGCTTGTCACCCTTTTAACGGGCCGAATTTTATGCCTGACGGGTATGAGCATCACAACAAACGATACAAATCACCGCCCGGCGGGGAGGCATCGGATATTGGCTATGATTACAGCGCGGTGGAAAACCAGGCTGTTCTGGATGTCTGGGCCGATGTGATTAAAACCATGGTTGATGATTTTGAATCCCATGTGAGGCTGGCTGAAAAAGAAGTTTTCATTCGCCAGCATGAACGTCCGCTCGATCCAAAAAGCGGAGAGTTAAAACGCGCGGGCCAGACGCCATTCTTTACCACCTATGATCATATGCTGCGCGACGAGTTCCGCAGGCGCGGCTATCATCTGGCCGATCACCCGCAAGGTGTGGTGAATTTAATTCCAAAAGCAAAAAAAGTTCGCCAGGTAGATGGTACTGTTGTGCCCGGCGTATTACAGGATTTTGTTTTGATTTTGGAGGTTGAGCGCGAAGGGTTGCCATTGGGCGAATTGCGCGGTGCGGCAAAGTTGCCGGAATACGGTTATGATCATTACTCAATGTGGGATCGGGATTTGAACCAGTGAGTATAAAATATTCTTATAGATATGCGGGTTTACCTTTGGTGTGTTTTTGCGCAGTGTTGTTTGTTGGAGGGTGTGAGGCAACAGTGACAACGGCATTGAGCAAGGCCGGAAGCGATGCTTATACTTATTTTACCCGTCCCGGAACCAATCTGGTGGAGAAAAACTACGCGGCAGCGGATTACCTGATCCACCAGGCAGAGACTTTTGTGCGCAAGGATCGCGATGTGATCAAGGCTTCGCCCCTGACTGATATAGAAGAACCGGAAATCTATACCACAATCGCAAAAGTTATTCCCGAACAGGTGGGAACGCGCCTCTCACAACTTGGCTATAGTGTGGATATGAGTGAGGTGAGTGAAGCGGTGGATGGCGTCTATCTGCAGGGCATTAATAAGGCAGAGCGCAAGCCGCGATTTATTCTTTCCGGCACGTATAGAGAGCGTACGCGCAAGGATCTGGATGTTTCTCTGCGTCTTGTTGATACGCAGACCGGCCGCTTTGTCGGCGGGTTTGATTATACGCTTGAGGTGCGCGGAGATCTGCGCGAAATGTCTAAGCCTGAAACACGGATCATTCGTTTGGAACCTGATCCGCCCAACAACTAACGCGCCATCAATACATGATAAAAATGATAGTCTGTGCCACAGGTGACGCAGGCTTGCATTGCGCCGCGTGCCGCCGTAATCGTTGAGTCCTGGGTAAATGTTGTTTCATCCATCGTATTGGGAGAGGAGGCGAATTGTGTTGAATCGTTAAAGCGTCCTGTCGATCCGCTGTAAAAACAAGTGGCCGGATCATCGGGTGGTGTGGCCGTTGGCTGGCCGTTCAACGTATTGATGCGTTCACAAAATTGTTGGGTGATATTGGGCAGAACGGCAAGCAGGTCCGCTCTTTCCGAGCCAACTCCAGGCGCTGCTGTGCCGCCATAGAATTCCCAGTCGCTACCATCGTTGATGCCGGAAGGGACACCTCTGTATTCTGCCGCTCCGCCGCTGGGGGAGAAAAGCTGGTCGGCCGGATCGGCATCGGCGGACAAATCGCCATAGGTTGATGGGGCATCGGGATGGGCGAAACGTATGTCGCTTTCGCTATAGCCGTTCTGAATGATGTACAGCACCCCGCGCTCCATCTCCGATACAAAGCGCTGCACTTCCGAGGTGCGGATAATGAGTGTTTCATTGTCGATGTTCGAGCCTTCGGTGTCGCTGGTGCTCAGCACGGCCGCGCTCAGAAGCCCGATCAGCGCTACAGCCAACAAAATCAGAAACAGCATATTGCCGGATTCCGGATGAGATGTTGTGGTCATTGGAACTGTGGCGGTATCAGGGGGCAACCGGAATACATTCATCGATATAACTACAGGCTTTGAAAGCTTCGGTTTTTGAATAGCCGCTGAGACGGGCGCGGTAGAGCCAGCCTTCATTTGTTTTCAAAGGTGCAATTGTGCGACTGGCCAAACGGTATTGTGGCGGCAATTTATCTATCGTGGTGTTGAGGGCCGTGTCGGTTGCGGCGCGGCTCAGGAAGGCGCCAATCTGAATCGACCATGGTGCAAAGGCTGCCTCACGGCGCAGAGCTTTGGGGGTTTTTGGGGTATTTTGAGGTTCTGTTAGACCTTTGGGAAGGGTCTCGCCTTTTAGCGCGGAAATGGCAAGCAGGCCTGTTTCAATGCGTTTGGAAACGGACGGATCGTAATCCCCTTCTCCGATCAGGCGGCCGAACATTCCGCTTTCCAGGGCCGGGTTGAGAGCGGCCCATTTTTGTTCACCCGCATCTTCTGCATCAACAATGTCTTTGCCGCTGGCCGGGGCGGTGGCGTTTAAATTGCTTAAAGCGGCCAGAGCGACCGCTACGGCAGGTTTGCGCGCGGGAACGGGAACATTGGCACTGGCGACGCGGATATCGGCCATCTTTGCGAAACCTTCATCCAAAAGTGTCGCCATATGCGCATTGCGCGTGGCCGCGCTGCGTCCGCCGAAAACAACGCCGATCAGGCGGCGATTTTTCCGCACGGCCGATGCGATCAGATTAAAACCCGAAGCCTGTACATACCCCGTTTTCATGCCGTCCATCCCGGCGTAGGTTTTCATCAGCCGGTTATGATTGTGATAGCTCCTGCCGTTATAAGTGAAGTTCGCAGTGGAGAAATATTCGTAATAGCGCGGATATTTTGTGATCACGTAATGCGCCATTTTCGCCATATCGCGCGCGGTTGTAACCTGACGGTCGTCATGCAGACCGGAGGCGTTGCGGAAGATGGTGCCGCTCATGCCAAGCTGATGCGCCTTGCGAGTCATCATGCGTGCGAAATTGCTTTCGGTTCCGCCCAGGTGCTCGGCCATGGCCACGGCAATATCATTGGCCGATTTCGTAACGAGTGCGTAAATCGCATCTTCCACGGCGATGGTGGAGCCGGAGGGTAAATCCAGTTTGCTGGGGACCATATTGGTAGCGTGGCGGGAAATACGAATGCGATCGCGTGTGCTTAGCCGTCCCTGATCAATGGCTTCGAAGGCCATCAAAAGCGTCATGACTTTGGTAAGGGAGGCCGGATGCAGAGACTTATCCGCATAGCGCTGGTGTAAAATCATGCCTGTATCGGCATCCATCACGATCGAGGCGTATTTCGGGTTGCCTTTCGCCGAGGCCGGGCTTTGGAGGCTGAGCAGGAATGCCAGCACAAGGGCGGCAGCTAGCAGCAGCTTGAAAAACGTCAAAATATAAAAATTCTTTTCAAAACAATGAGTTTGGCCCCAATGCATCGTGAAATTTTTCCTTTAAGAAGAAGCGGATTATGGAGTTTTTTCTTTTAGACTAACCTATTCGCACGCACATTTATAATTATACCACAAAATTAGGAAAAAATCCTGAGGATTTTCTTATAAAAGTTTTTTGTGCAGTGCAGCAAAAATGTCTTGACGCGCGCTTCATTTTCATGTTAGAACTATAATTATTGTGCAGTGCAAAAAACATAATTCCTTGCCTGCAAGCAAGCAACATAAAAGAGGATAAAAATGGCGCAAACAAAGAAAAAAACAACGGCAACGAAAGCAAAAACCACGCGGACGAAAAAGCCTGCGACCAAGTCATCTGCAAGCCGTACAAAACGGAAGACCTCTCCTGCAAAAACAGCAGCAAAAAAGACAGCGACGTCTTCGAAGCCTGAATCCATTGTGCGTAAGGTCGCGCCATCGAAAACGACTTCAAATGTGTTTCCCTTTCAAGGACTTGAGACAAAACTTTTAACACCGCCACAACTTAACCCGAAATCCATGGAGGATATGATGAGCAAGAGTAAAAAACAAATGGACCAATTGACACAGGATGCAGCCGATATCGGACGTGAAAGCATGGAAGCGTTTGTGAAATCCGGTACGATTTTCGCCAAAGGTTTTGAAGACCTGATGCGCACGTCAATGACCTTGGCCCAGAGTGCGACCGAAAAACAGACGCGCTTGGCCAAAGAAGTGATGAGCAGCAAAAGTCTGCATGAGTTCACTGAAACTCAGAGTAAAATTGCGCAGGCAAATTACGATGACTTTCTGCAGAGCGCGACCAAGATTTCCGAGATGGGCGTAAAACTGCTGACCGAGGCGGCAGAGCCTCTGAATGAGCAGATGAATAAAACCATCCGTAAGGCCAGCGAGTCGATGGCCGCTTAAAAATACAGCCTATTTACTTTTTTTAAGAAGCTCCGCGCTTGCCTGTGTATGGCGCGGGGCTTTTTTGTTGTTATCTTTACCGTCTTGCTCTACTATTCATAATATAATTCACTTGCTTTTGGAGAGTAAAATGGAGGGTTCTGATCAGGGTTTTCTTGGAGAGTTAAGAACGCTTGCGGAGCGATTGGTCTGGCTTTCTGACCTGCGCATGCAAACGGATCCTCCGGTCAAAACGGTTCTTGAAGCGCTTCCCTTTACAAGCAGACATGTGAATATTATCCGCGATCATTCCTCCCCCTCTTTGCGTGGGAGTCTTAACCTCAGGTCCGGAGAGGAATACAAGCCGGAAGATTTGCCGGAGGCCCTGGCGCATAGCTTCTGGGACGGTATCGTCAAACAATCCGGGAAGCTGGTTCAGCTCGAATATCTCCCGCCGAACAGAAGGCTGCAAGCGGCAATTAATGCTTCTATGGATCTTATGGCGGTGATCGATATCACCCGTAAGAATTTCAGCATAATTTTGGGATTTGACGAGGCTGCCCCGGCGCCGCCCAAGCCCTTCTACCAGGCTATTTTTCAAAAAGCATCTAATGATAGTCCCTTTGTTTTTCAAGTTTTTCATTCTCTGGATGTGGCCCATGAAACACTGGAAACGATCCTGATGGATTCTCAGAGCTGGAGCAGAAGCACCCTGAGTGAGAAAATAGAGACGCGTGTTGCGCAGGGGGCGTTGCAGGGATGCGATTTTATTTACGCTCTTGACCGGGATGTGTGGAACAGTGCGCATGGAATGGGCCGCAATCCGTCAAAGGGCGTCGGCTCACCGCCTGCGGCATAATCCATTATATCGCCATAAATTCGCAGATTTGTTTTTTCAAACCGTTTAATTCCTGATAAAATTGATATTATGCTCCGAAATGCTATTTTAACGGTGATGCTTATAGATTTGAATATCAGGAAAGCGGCTTAGGACAGAATGTTAAAAATTCAGTATGTTGAAATAGATGAGAGAATGTATCCCGCGGTGATGAGCGAGGGCGGCGATGACGGTCATGCGGATGACGGAGACGGGCAGACCGAAACCGGGATCATGCTTAAGACACGGCCAAAGACCAAAAAGCCCTCTATGTACAAGGTGCTTTTGCTTAATGACGATTATACGCCGATGGAGTTTGTCGTGCATGTTCTGGAGCGGTTCTTCAGTAAAAACCGTCAGGAAGCCACCGATATTATGCTGCATGTGCATCGACGTGGTGTCGGGCTGTGCGGTGTTTTTACCCATGAAATTGCCGAAACCAAGGTGGCACAGGTGATGGATTTCGCACGCGCGAATGAACAACCCCTTCAATGCACAATGGAAAAAGAGTAGATGTTATCTAGAAATCTTGAGCAAACGCTCCACCGTGCTTTGGCGATTGCCACAGAGCGCACCCACGAATATGCCACGCTGGAACATCTCCTCTTGGCCCTGACCGAAGATCAGGATGCGATGGCGGTGCTGCGTTCCTGCGGTATTTCTCTGCCGGATTTGCAGGATCAACTGGAAACCTATATCAGCAACGAACTGACCTATCTGACCAACCAGGATGCCGAAGAGGCCAAGCCAACGACGGCTTTCCAGCGTGTGTTGCAGCGTGCAGCCATTCATGTGCAATCCTCGGGCCGTGAAGAAGTAACGGGGGCTAATGTGCTGGTTGCGCTGTTTTCGGAGCGGGAAAGCCATGCGGTATTTTTCCTGCAGGAACAGGATATGACTCGCTTTGATGCTGTGAATTATATTTCTCACGGCATTGCCAAGGTGCCGACGCAGGACGACAGTTCTAAAGTTGCGCGTGGTACGGATGAGGCCGATGAGAAGAAGATCAAAACCGGATCCGAGGCGCTGGATGCCTATTGTGTGAATTTGAACGAAAAAGCCAAAGAGGGGAAAATCGATCCCCTGATTGGCCGTCAGAAAGAGGTGGACCGCACGATACAGATTCTGTGTCGCCGTTCCAAAAACAACCCGCTTTATGTCGGTGATCCGGGCGTTGGAAAAACCGCAATTGCCGAAGGTCTGGCGAAAAAAATTGTTGATGGCGATGTGCCGGATGTTCTGAAAGACAGCATAATTTTCTCTCTGGATATGGGTTCGCTTCTGGCTGGAACACGCTACCGTGGAGACTTTGAAGAGCGAATCAAGGCGGTTTTGCAGGAGGTTGAAAATATTGATGGCTCCGTTCTTTTCATCGATGAGATTCATACGGTGATTGGTGCGGGTGCCACATCCGGTGGAGCGATGGATGCTTCAAACCTGCTCAAGCCGGCTTTGTCCAGTGGGGCTTTGCGCTGTATCGGTTCGACAACTTATAAAGAATACCGCAATTATTTTGAGAAGGACCGCGCGCTGGTTCGTCGCTTCCAGAAAATTGATGTCTATGAGCCGAGTATCGACGATGCAATCGAAATCCTGCGCGGCCTGAAGCCTTACTACGAGAAGCATCATAATATTGAATATACCGATGAGGCGATTGTCGCAGCGGTCAAACTGTCGGATAAATATATGGGTGATCGCAAGCTGCCCGATAAGGCAATTGATATTATTGATGAGGTTGGCGCGGCGCAGATGCTGGTGCCCGAAGATGAGCGCAAGACCTTGATTGACCGCGAAGATATTGAAGGCGTTGTTGCGGCGATTGCCCGAATTCCGGCCGCCACTATGACCAAGAATGATAAAGAAGCACTGCAAAATCTGGAGCGTGACCTGAAGACCATGGTGTACGATCAGGACAAGGCGATCGACATGCTGGTGGATTCGATTAAGATGGCGCGCGCCGGTTTGCGCGATGCAGAAAAGCCGATTGGATCGTATCTTTTCTCCGGCCCGACCGGTGTCGGTAAAACCGAAGTGGCGCGCCAGCTCTCCAAGACAATGGGGATTGAGCTGATCCGTTTTGATATGTCGGAATATATGGAGCGGCATTCCGTGAGCCGCTTGATCGGAACGCCGCCCGGCTATGTCGGCTTTGAACAGGGCGGGCTGATGACCGATAAAATTGACCAGCATCCGCATTGTGTCTTGCTGCTTGATGAGATTGAAAAGGCGCATCCGGATTTATTCAATATTTTGCTGCAGGTCATGGACTACGGCAAGTTGACGGATAATAACGGAAAGTCGATTGATTTCCGAAATGTGGTTTTGATCATGACCACGAATGCGGGCGCGTCGGATCTGGCGAAAACGCCGATCGGGTTTGGCCGTGAAATTGGTGACGACGGCGCGAGCTACGCCGATAACGAAGCGATTACAAAGATGTTCGCGCCGGAATTCCGTAACCGTCTGGATGCGATTGTGCCGTTTAAAAACCTTTCCCCGCAAACGGTTGAGAAGGTTGTCGATAAATTCGTTATCCAGCTGGAAGGCCAGCTTGCCGATAAAAATGTCACTATTGAGCTGTCGGAAAAAGCGCGTAAGGAATTGGCCATTCTTGGCTATGATCCCGCGATGGGTGCGCGCCCGCTGGGCCGTATCATCCAGGAGCGCATCAAACGCCCGCTGGCGGAAGAAATTTTATTCGGAAAGCTCGAGAAAGGTGGCTTGGTGAAGGTGGATTACAAAGACGGTGAATTCACGTTTGATACAAAAGCCCACAAATCCAGAAAACCGTCGGAATCGGCCGCAGAAGAAAAAGTGGAAGATTAGTCTTCATTACCGCGCCAGCAACACCTGGTAAAATACGTAAGTGACTGTGGCGGGTGCAAGCGTTTGAGTCATGCAGCCCGCATATTTTCCGCGTAGTGCATTCGCGCCTACCGCACCTTGTCCAATCCGGGTGGTGCGGATATAGGTGCCCGTGAATTTTGCCGATGCTGCGATTCCATTGGGTATCGCACCGGCGCTGATGTTTAGAGGCACTCCAAGTTTTTCATTCAGCGCATGACAAATTGATTGTTGATCGTCATTCAAAATCAGATAGACGAATAATTCGGCGCAGCTGCTGTTTGTGCATGTCGTGCCGATATCCCGCACTTCTGCAAAGGTTCCAAAAAACCATTCCAGCCCTTCGATGGGCGGAGCCACATAATTCATTCCACCGCCGCTGAGGTGGAACACCTTGCAGCGATCTGGCGCGGGCGGCGTATGTTCGTACCCATCGGAACCGGTGACGGTGAAGCTGATATCGCTCTCATCGCAGCCGGAGATCTTCAGCGCCTGAACAGCTTGGCGCAAGGCCCGGGTATAGTCCAGGATTGCATCGACTTTTAACTGTGTGGTTTGTTCGGAAATCACATTGGTGTTGGCATCGCCACGCAGCATGTTGCCGATGGCAAAGCTGAGTGCAGAAAACAGCACAATCCCCATAAGGATAACAATCAGGGCGTTACCGGATTGATTGTTTAGAAAATGGGCGCGATGGATGTTCATCCGTATATTCTAAGGGATTTTTATGCTTAAATAAACGAATGAGTGAGAACAGCTTCATTTCCATTCTTGTTGCGGAAGACAATGAAGTCAGCCGTGAGCTGATCATGAGCGTCATGCGCACGCAGGGCTATACGGTGCATGGCGCGATTGACGGTGAGAGCGCCATTGAGGTTATGCGCAACCATGATGTCGATATGGCGTTTGTCGATATCAATATGGCCCCCAAGGGCGGGTTTGAGTTTGTGCGATATCTGGTGGTGCAGGGGATCCAGCTGCCGGTGGTCATTGTGACTTCTGATGATTCCAGTGACATTTTGATGGAGGCATCATCTCTGGGCGTGGCGCAGGTCCTGCACAAGCCGGTTGATCCGGAGCGTTTGCTGCAGATCGTATCCCGTACTCTGCGGCATAAGGGTCTGAAATCAAAACCTTTGGCGGTTCAGAGTCATGACACGCAATTTTCCCATGAAGATTTGATCGGCAAGGCGATTGCCCTGGCCGATGAGAATGCGAAATCGAAAAAAGGCGGTCCGTTCGGTGCAATTGTAGCGAGTGAAAAAGGTAAGATTTTAGGGCGCGGTGTGAACGGGATTTCTTCCCGCGTTGATCCGACGGCGCATGCGGAGGTTATGGCGATCCGTCAGGCTGCTGAAAAAATCGGTAAGTCGGATTTATCGGGCTGTACCCTCTATGTCAGCAGTGAGCCAACAATGATGGGCAAGGCGCTGATCATCTCAGTCGGGATTAAGACCGTATATTATGGGCTGAGCCATGAGGATATTCAGGAGATTCGCGGCAAGGAAGATATTGTTCGCCGCGAGCTATCCGATACCTCGCAGGGTGTAACGCAATATACCCAGATCGGGCGTGAGGCGGCGATGCAAATGTACCGGGACTGGCGGGCGCTTAAGGACGCTGTAGCGGATTAAAACCTGACATAATTTTGTTTTTTGTGTATTTTTCTCAGGATATTAACAGAGAAAAGGAAACGTTCCGGATTGTGCCCACGGCAAAGTTTTTCGAGGGTCTGCAGGAAAATATTCCGGCTCTGGATAACAAAACGATAGAATGGCCTTTTGCACCGACCGAACCTGTTTGACCTAGGCGAACTCAGACGAACTCAAATATCGCATCGATTTCTACACAAACGCCCAGCGGCAGCGAAGGCGCGCCCACGGCAAAACGGGCATGACGACCGCGCTCCCCCATTACGGAGACAATCAGGTCCGAGGCGCCGTTCATGACTTTCGGATGATCGGTGAAATCCGGCGTACAATTTACAAATCCGCCCAGTTTGACGCACCCACGTATGCTGCCCCAATTACCGTTTACGGCGGCATTCGCCTGGGCCAGGATATTCAGGGCGCAGGCTTTGGCCGCCTCAATGCCGTCTTCGAGGGAGGCCGTTTCACCCAGCCGCCCGAGATGCATTTTCTCTCCGTTCAAAAACGGAATTTGCCCGGCGATATAGATGTGAGAGCCGCTAACCACATAGGGTATATAATTCGCTTCCGGTGGGGCGACTTCCGGCAAGTTATAACCCAGCTCCTGTAGTTTTGATTCCAAGCTCATAACCGTCTATCCTTTGCTTGTATTTTAATGTATTCTAGCCTACTCTTTATAGCGATATTAAGCAAAAAACAAACGGATTCCGGCATTATGGGCCTTTTCAGATTTCTTGGCGTTCTCTCTCCCGTGCAGATTTCCTTCTTCACGATGTTTAGTGGTGGGACGAAGGTCGGCACGGACGCTCTGGGCAACACTTATTATCGGGTCAAGGCGCGCCCGGGCTATAAGCGCGAGAGACGCTGGGTCATGTATAAGGGAGCGTCGGAGGCAAGTTCTGTGCCGCCGGAATGGCATGGCTGGCTTCATCATCAGACCGATGAAGTACCGGGGGAGCATTCATTTCGCCGCCCCTGGCAAAAACCGCATCAGCCGAATATGACAGGAACAACAGGCGCATACCGCCCACCGGGCCATGTTCTGGAAGGTGGACAGCGCGATAAAGCCACCGGTGATTATGAAGCCTGGCGCCCCCCGGAGTAGAGAATCGGTGAATATTTACAAAGGTGAAATGTTTGAACCGTTTACACTTTGCCCAATTTAGGCTAAATCATCATATTGGATTTTATTAATTTCAGGACTGCGACAACATGAAAAGAAGTGTAATTGAGACTGTTTTGGGCGCGCTTGTTCTCCTTATAGCCGGGTTTTTCCTGTTGTTCAGCTATGACACGGCCAATGTCGGTAGTGTAAGCGGCTATACGATTTCTGCCGATTTTTCAGGTATTGGCGGCCTGAAACCGGGTGATGACGTACAGATCAGCGGTGTTAAAGTCGGCACTGTGACAGATGTAGCGCTGGACCCTGAGACCTTTCTGGCGCGGGTCTATATGAGTGTTGATTCCAGCGTGAAGCTGCCGATGGACACAGCGGCTCTGATCAGTAGCGAAAGTCTGCTCGGCGGGCGTTATCTGTCGCTGGAGCCGGGCGGGTCCGAGGATATCCTGGGCGAAGGCGGCCATGTTGAATATACGCAGGCGCCGCAGAACCTCGAGCAGTTGCTGGGCCAGTTTATCTTCAGCATGCAAACCGATGACAATGAATCTTAAAAACGGCGCGTTTGCGGTTTTTCTTCTTTTTACCTTTTTTTGCATTTCCCCTGTTCTGGGACAAAATCCCGATGTGATGGAAGATAAACCGGTGGTCAAGCTGCGTGCCATCGATAAGATCACAGCGCGAACGACGACATTCCAGGCCAATGTTGGCAGTACGGTGAAATTTGGCTCTTTATATATCAAAGTCCAGTCCTGTCGGAAGGCGCCGCCGATCGAGCAGCCCGAGAGCGCTTCATTTCTCCAGGTCTGGGAGGTGAAGGAGGAGCCGGGCCAGGCCGAAGGGCAGCAAGGCAAGGCTGAATGGGTCTTTAGCGGCTGGATGTTCGCTTCATCTCCGGCCCTTTCATATATGGATCACCCGATTTACGATGTGTGGGTGTTGGACTGTCTGGAAAGCAAAGAGCAAGACGAAACTGTGGTGGAAGGTAAAGATGATCAGGCCCGCGCCGATGAAGGCCAGATCGCCGAAGACCAGGTCCCGGCCCAGCCCGACATGGATATCGAAAGCAAAACCTTGCCTGCGAATTAGGGGGCTTTAAGCGTCTTCCGAGCGGAAATACAGATAATCTGCTAAAATCTCATGCTCAGCTTTATCTGCACAGAAGAAATCAGCGCTTTTTCCAAGAGCTTTAAGCAATTCTTTTTTATAGGCGGCATGCGGGATTTCATAGACGCCGAATTGTTTCAGGTGATCATTCACAAATTGCGTATCAAGCAGGGCAAACTCGCCGGCCCACAACCGGGCGGTAAGATGCACCAGCGCGAGCTTGCTGGCGTTCGGCGTGCGGGAAAACATGCTTTCCCCGAAAAAGGCGCCGCCGATCTCCATCCCGTATAAACCGCCTTTCAGAACGCCGTTCTGCCAGTATTCGATGCTGTGCGCGTCGCCGCGTTTGTGCAGGTCAATAAATACGTCACGTATCGGTTTGTTGATCCAGCTTTCCGGGCGATCGGTGGTGCTTTCCGCGCAGGAATCGATCACCTCTTTAAAGGCTGTATCGATACGGATTTCATAGGACGGGCTTTCCAGATTTTGCCGCAGCAGCTTTTTGAGCGAGCGCGGAATATGCAGGCCGGTAATCGAAAGCTGCCCGCGCATATCGGGACAAATCCAGTGAATATAGGGGCTTCCGGTGTTATAGGCCATGGGAAATAACCCCTGGCGGTAGGCTTCGATCATCAGTTCCGGTGTCAGGATGAGCTGCATAAGCTAATTATGCCAGATTTGAAAAGATTTTTCGATTTTTAGAGAAAATGACTGGATTTAGGACTTCTCCGCCAGCTTTTTTTCCAGCCAGTGAATGGTGTAATCGCCGCTGAGAAAATCGTCCTGCTGCAGGATCCAGTCATGCAGTGGCAGGGTGGTTTTAATCCCGTCAATTACGGTTTCCTTGATCGCGCGGCGCAGACGGCGGATGCATTCCTCGCGGTTTCTCCCATGGACGATCAGCTTGCCGATCATGGAATCGTAATAAGGCGGAATGGAATACCCGCCATATATGGCACTGTCGAAGCGAACGCCCAGCCCGCCCGGCGCATGGAATTGCGTGATTTTTCCGGGTGAAGGGGTGAATGTTTTAGGGTCTTCGGCATTGATGCGAATTTCAATCGCATGGCCGCGGAAACGGAATTTACCGCCGTTTTTCTGGACTGACAGGGGTTCGCCGGCCGCCACGCGGATCTGCTCGGCAATCAGGTCTATCCCGGTGATCATTTCGGTGACAGGGTGTTCCACCTGTATGCGTGTATTCATCTCCATGAAATAGAATTTGCCGTCTTCGTAGAGAAACTCAATTGTGCCCGCGCCGCGATATCCCATCTTTCGGATGGTTTCAGCGGCCAGCGTTCCAATTTGCTCGCGCTCCTTCTCGTTTAGGACGGGCGATGGGCCTTCTTCAATCAGCTTCTGGTGACGGCGCTGGATCGAGCAATCGCGCTCTCCCAGATGGATGGCGTTGCCGTGCGTATCTCCAAAAACCTGAATTTCAATGTGGCGCGGCTTTTCCAGGAATTTTTCGATATAAACGGTGCGGTCGCCGAAATTGGCTTCGGCTTCACTGCGCGCCCGGTTAAAGAGCTCGGCAAATTCCTCGGATGAGCGTACAACCTGCATACCTTTTCCGCCGCCGCCGCTGGCGGCTTTGATGATGACAGGAAAGCCCATGCCCTCGGCAATTTTCAATCCCTCTTTCGCATCTTCGACACCGCCGTCAGAGCCGGGAACAACAGGCAAGCCCAGCGCCTTGACGGTTTGTTTGGCCGTTACCTTATCACCCATTTTTTCGATATGTTCGGGCGTGGGGCCGATAAAGATAAATCCGTGTTCCTCCACCATGCGGGCGAATTGGGTGTTTTCGGATAAGAAGCCATAGCCGGGATGGATAGCGTCCGCACCGACCAGAGAGGCCGCGCTCAGGATTGCCGGAATGTTCAGATAGCTGTCCTTGGAGGCGGGCGGGCCGATACAGACCGATTCATCCGCCAAGCGCACCGCCATAGAGCTGGCGTCCGCTGTGGAGTGTACCACGACGGCCTGGATGCCCATTTCGCGGCAGGCGCGAATGATGCGAAGAGCTATTTCGCCCCTGTTTGCTATGAGAACTTTTTTGATGGCCATGATCGAGTGTTTTTCTAAATTATTCTATGACCATAAGGACATCACCGAATTCCACCGGCTGGCCGTCCTCAACCATGATGTGCGTCACTGTTCCGGCATTTTCGGCCTTAATAGGATTCATGACTTTCATAGCTTCGATAATCATAAGCGTATCGCCGGGCTTTACGCTGTCGCCTTTTTTTACAAAAGGCGAGGAGTCCGGGTCGGGCTGCATATAGGCTGTGCCGACCATTGGTGATGTGACCGCACCGGGATGGGCATGGGCCACAGTATCGGGCGCAGCCGTATTGGCCGCTTGTGGTAATGTCGGATCAGACGGCATGGACACTGGCGCGTTGTAGCCGCCTGCGGTCGCAATGACGGTGCTGCCCTTGCTGACGCGGATAGATTGATCGCCTTCAGCAATCTCAATTTCACTCAGGCCCGTTTCGTCGAGAAGCCCGGCCAGTTCCTTGATTATTTTGGAGTCAAATTTCATAATATTTTCTTTTGATTTTGTTTGATTATGTATCCGTTTTTTAACCCAAAGTCCTGATTAACGGAGTTCGGGAGAAAAGTCAAAGCGCTTTCATCTTAAGGGGTGATTATGTCCGCAAGCTTTTCCAGGGCCATTTCATAGCCCTTTGTGCCGTGACCGCTGAAAACCGCCGCTGCCAGGGGAGTGATATAAGAATGGTGGCGAAAATCCTCCCGCTGGGACGGATCGGAAATGTGCACCTCCACCACCGGGATTTTCAGGAGTTTCAGCGCATCATGAAGCGCAACGGATGTATGCGTATAGGCCGCAGCATTGATAAACATGCCGGCATAATTGGTACGTGCGGCCTCCTGAATCCAGCCGACAAGTTCGCCCTCATGGTTTGACTGGCGGCATTCAAGGGCGGAAAAGCCTAGTTCCCGGGCCTTTTCATGGCACAGGGCAAAGATTTCGTCCTGGGTTGTTGTCCCATAGATCTCCGGCTCGCGCAGGCCAAGCATATTAAGATTCGGGCCGTGAAGGAGGAGAAGTTTACTCATCGCCGCTATCAAGGTGATGTTCCGGCATTGTGCCGGGAGGAACGATTTCGACTGTGAGCGTCATCGGGGGGTGATGCTCGAAGTGCAGGGTCATCATGAATGTGTCCTCGTTTTTGAGTGGGGATTCCAACCCCATTAGCATGATGTGATGACCGGCAGGCTCCAGCTTTACGTTCTGGCCGGAAGGCAGGCTGAAGCGTTCCACCTCGCGCATCATCATAACGCCGTGGTCATCCATGCTGTGGGTATGCAGCTCCACTGTTTCCGCGACATTGCTTTCGGCGGAAAGTATGGCGTCATCCGGCCCGCCGTTATAAATGGACAGGAACACTGCGCCGTTTTTCTGCACCGGCGTTGTGGCATAGGCATGGGCATCGGCGATATCCAGGCCGATATCGGCCCGTGCGGGTAGGGAAAGCAGCAAAATTGCAGCAAGAATAAAGAGTCGTTTGGTCATCATTGTCTGGCCTCCTGAAAAAGCTTTAAGAAATCGTCCTTGCCCGGCATTGCGCCCGAGGGTTCGAACAGGGTGGTATCGTTAATCAAAAACGCAGGCGTGCCTTTTGCGCCGATGGATTGAAACAGGCTGCCGTTACGGGCATAGGACTGGAACACATCATTTGAGTCCATATCTTCTTTGAGCGTCTCAAAATCAAGGTCGAAACGCGCGGAGAAGTCTTTGGCGGTCAGCTCGTCATAGATGCTCTGACGTTCAAACAGCGCGTTGTGCACGGCTATGAATTGTCCCTGTTTCCCGGCGGCATAGGCCAGTTTTGCACCGTATTGGCTGGCCGGGTCCTGGGCTGCAATCGGCCGGGGAACCAGGAGTACATTGCCATCTTCCTTCACTGCCGCCATCAGGGCGGGGTTGACCTCGTGACAGAAATGGCAGGTGTAATTCATGAACTCAATAATTTTTACATCACCGTTTTTATTGCCGACGTAATACCCGTCCTCAACGACTTTGAGCTGCGCCTGCAGCGCCATGCTCACATAGATCTGGAACACCAGATACAGCGCGATCAGGGCAATGACGGCGTAAACGAAATGCGTGGCTGTGATGCGGCGGCGGGCCATGATGTTTTATTATATTTGGGTTGGTTCTTTTAGCCTTGGTTTTCGCGCTGGTCCTGAATAGCCTGTTTCAGGCCCTCACGCCCTATGTAGCCGCGAAACAGCTCTTGCCCGACGATAAAGGCTGGTGTACCGCGGATGCCGATTTCTTGCGCAAGAAGGCTGCTTTTTTTAATGGCGCTGGCGACCTCTTCGGAATTGGCGTCTTCTTTCATCTTATCGATATCCAGTCCTACGTTTTTAGCAAGTTTTTCCAGCGTCTTTTCGTCTTTTCCGCCGGGATGGTTCATAAGGGCGGCGTGGTATTCAAAGTATTTACCCTGCTGATGCGCTGCCATAGCCCATTGTGAAGCCGTGAAAGATGCGGGGCCAAGGATTGGCATTTCCATGAAGACAAATCGCACATTTTTATCCGCGTTTACGATGCTCTGGATATCGCCGATAGCGCGCTTGCAATAGCCGCAATTGTAATCAAAAAATTCTATCACAGTAATGTCCGCATCCTTGTTGCCTACAGAGGGCATTCCTTCGGCCGTCATCATATCCATTTTGGATTTAATAATATCTTTGGCTTTTGAATCAGCGCGTTTTTCTTCATTTTCGCGGTATTCATTCACAGCTTCGATAATGACCTCTGGATTGTTCATCAGGTAGTCCTTGATAATCGCGCCCATTTCTTCTTTCTGCGCGACGCTGAAGTTTTCAGCCGCAGCGTTTTGTGGGGCGCTGAAAACAGCGATGGCGCTGAAAATGGCGGTCATGAGTAAGGTTTTACGAATGAACATGATGAAGAGTGCTCCTGCTTGAATTTATCCTATAAGACTATTGTAGCTTACTTCCCGTGCGTTTGAAAAACAATGCGCAATTGAAAGCAGTGAATCGTACGGAATATCAGAGTTTTGTATTCTCGATCTGGTTCAGTAAATCCTTGGCCTGGAGCCATTCGCGGCTTCCTTCTTTTGCGTTTTGCACCACAAATTCGGCACGGCTTTTGGCGTATGGAATTTCGCGTTGTAATATGGCCTCTTCCGCCAGGTTGAGCTGCGCCTGTACATCATCACCCAAACGGCCATAGGCCGTGGCCAGAAGGCGCCGTGCGCGCGGGGATCGCGGCTCCTGTTGCAAAGCGCGCTCCAGATTGTCCACGGCTTTGCGCAAATCCTCCTCGCCGCCGCCGGATTCAATCAGGGCATGGCCGTAGGCAATCCGTATCAGCCCGGCATTGGGGGCCAGGGCCACCGATTTTTCGTAGGAGGACAGGGCTTCGCCAACGCGGCCGAATTCCACCAGCATCTGGCCTTTAAGCTCCAGGAAATAGGGGTTGTCCGGCTCTCGCTCCAGAAGAGCATCAATTCTTTCCAGGGCCTTGCTGATATTGTTGCCGCGGTAATCGGCAATGGCATAGGCATAGCGTGCCGGGATGGAATCATCGCCTTCATTATAGATCCAGAGCACCTGCTGTGGTTTGATAAAGCCGGCCAGCTTGGCTTTCATCCGTGCGTGCTGTTCAACCCAGCGATCGGGAAAGGCTGTGTCGTAATACGGTGACTCCGCAGCCTTTGTCTCCACCGCATCAATCCGGTTGCGGGTCAGAGGGTGAGTGCGGATATATTCGCTTTGCTGTGAACTGGGCAGAAGTTCTTCAGATTCCAGTTTGCGGAAGAAGCTAACCAATCCCTTGGGGCTGAGATGTGCATCGCTCATAAAGCGCAGGGCGGCCTGATCTGCGCTGGATTCATGAACCCGGCTATGGGCCAGGAAGCGCCGTTGCGCTACGCTGGACGATCCGGCAATAACAGCCGATGCCGCGCCGCCATTGCCTGTGGCAAGCGCAGCGCCAATGCCAAGAACCGCGCCCAGAATACTCTCATAAGAGGCGCGCTCGATCGCGTCGCGCGTGGCAATCAGGTGCCCTCCGGCGATGTGCCCAAGCTCGTGTGCCAGAACACCGATAAGCTCTCCGGGGTTTTCCGTGCGGTCAATCAGGCCGGTATAGACAAAGATATTCGCGCCCCCGGCGACAAAGGCGTTCAGATCGGGGCTTTGCACCAGGATGATATTAACGTTTTTCTCTCCGATTCCGGCCGCTGTGAGCAAGGGCGAAAGCCATTCGCGCAGGGTGTTTTCAATCTCTGTATCGCGGATGATCGACAGCCCGCCCTGCGCGCTTGTCTGCGCAGGCAGGAGCGTCAGAACGCTCATCAGGCACAGAAGTACCGAGCGGTGCAAAGAGCGTTTGATGTTTTTCATCTTTTCAATCATCATTGTTTCGTAGCCTCAATAATAGCGCAAAAAACAATATAGGACACTGATTTCACAAATAAAGCGATGTTTTTAACTCTTTGGCCCTGGATTGATCTGATTTGGATTCCACTTATGCTGGTTGTGGTGCACAAGCGACAGCGCTGGATCGCGCTGGGCTTTCTTGTGTCCAGCATGATTATGATGCGCCTGATGATTGAACTGATTGAATCAACGGGATTTCCCGGCGGCATATTGCCGTTTCTATCGGTGAATCAGTTTTCTAGGGGGCTGGGGACCTACAGCATATTTTACCTAGCCTATGCCATATTGGCACATTATTCACCGGATACGGATAACTCTATATTCTTGTCCGGCTCAATCGGGATGTTTTTTACGGCGGCGTTTGTTTTTGCCCTCGTGATGGTGCTATAAAGCGCAATGTCCAGAAACAAACCCAAATCGAAAGTCAAAACTGCCAAAGGGCGGAAAAATTCATCCACGCGGTGGCTGAAGAGGCAGATTAATGACATCTATGTTGAGGAGGCGAAGAAGCAGGGCTATCGCGGACGTGCGGCATTCAAGCTGAAGGAGATTGATGAGAGGCTGGATTTGCTCAAGCCCGGCATGAAGGTGGTTGATCTGGGCAGTGCGCCCGGCGGCTGGTGCCAGGTGGTGGCGGAAAAGGGAGGGTGCACGATTGTTGCGCTGGACCTGCTAGAGCAGGACGAGTTGCCGGATGTTGATTTTATCCAGATGGATTTCATGGATAATGAAGCGCCGGAAACTCTTAAAAAAATGTTGGGCGGTCCGGCGGATATCGTGCTCTCCGACATGGCGCCCAACACCACTGGGCACAAAGCCACCGACCATCTGCGCATCATGGCGGTGGTGGAGGCGGCGTATTATTTCGCCTGTGAAGTGCTTAAGCAGGACGGTGTGTTCGTGGCCAAAGTGTTTCAGGGTGGGGCGCAAAATACGCTGCTGGCGGAGATGAAGAAAAGCTTTAAATCCGTCAAACATATCAAACCCCCGGCCAGCCGCAAGGAAAGCTCGGAGCAGTATCTGGTCGCGACGGGTTTTAGAAAATAATGTTTCGCAATATATTAATTGCTGTAGCACTGATCGTTGTTGGAGTGCTAATACTTCTCCGCCAAAGTGATCTAAAAAGCCAAGAAGCAATGCTTGCAGAAAGTTCAGAGCAAACATATGCCACCATTTTAGAAAAGTATGAAAAAACACAAGGAGGGCCTACCGGAAGAGCAAGATGGCTTTATTACGTTCATGTTCAATATACAGCTCAAAACGGCACCCCATATCAAAAACGTCAGCAAATAATCAAAACTTATTACTGGCGAATTAAAGAAGGCGCTAAAGTTCCAATAAGATATGCTACAAAAGATCCAACGATTATAGAATTTTTAGACGCAGAAACAGTGCCATGGGAACAGAAAGTAAGTTTTGCAGATATGCATGGTGCTTGGGCGCTTATTTACGGCAACAATTAATTCCTTTACATTTCTTCAAATTCCGCTATAACTCTCCTGCAAATTAACCGAGAAAAAGACGGAAAATTTGCATCATGGCTAAAATTAACTCCCCTGAACATATACGCGAAGCTCTGACATTTGATGATGTCTTGTTAATTCCTGGTGCTTCAGAGGTTCAACCGACAGAGGTCGATACCTCCACGCGGCTCACCTCTAAAATAAGTTTGAAAATTCCTGTGCTTTCCGCCGCCATGGATACGGTGACCGAAAGCCATATGGCGATTGCGATGGCACAACATGGTGGGCTTGGAATTCTCCACCGCAATATGGAGATCGACCAGCAGGCCCATCAGGTGCGCATGGTCAAGCGATTTGAATCCGGCATGGTGGTGGATCCGATCACGATTGATCCGGATGCGACACTGGCTGAGGCGCTGGAGATTATGCGCCAGAACAGTATTTCCGGCATTCCCGTGGCGGAGCGCAACGGACGCCTGGTCGGTATTTTGACCAACCGTGATGTGCGTTTTGCCGAAAATCCGGCCCAGCCGGTACGCGAGCTTATGACCTCCGAGAATCTGGTTAAGGCTTATAACACTGTGACCAAGGAAGAGGCCAAGAAGCTGTTGCACAAGCACCGCATTGAAAAGCTATTGGTTGTGGATGACAATGAAAAGTGCATCGGGCTGGTCACGGTCAAAGACATTGAAAAATCCATTGCCTATCCGCATGCGACGAAGGACGAGCAAGACCGTTTGCGTGTTGGCGCAGCTGTAGGCACAGGCGATGTAAACGGTGTTGAGCGTGCACTGGCGCTGGCGGATGCCGGGCTTGATGTGGTCGTCGTCGATACTGCGCATGGGCATTCAAGGGCCGTGCTGGATACCGTTGCGCGTATCCGTAAAGAGGGCCGCAATGATCTCCAGATCATAGCCGGGAATGTTGCCACCGCCGATGCGGCAAAGGCGTTGATCGATGCCGGGGCTGATGCGATCAAGGTCGGGATCGGGCCAGGCTCTATCTGTACCACACGCGTTGTCGCTGGGGTTGGTGTGCCTCAGCTCACGGCGATTATGGATGTGTCGGAGGCTTGCAAGAAGAAGAAAATTCCGGTCATTGCCGATGGCGGTATTAAATATTCCGGTGATTTCGCCAAGGCGATCGCGGGTGGGGCGGATGTGTGCATGATGGGTTCGCTCTTTGCCGGAACGGACGAAGCGCCAGGCGATGTGATCCTGTACCAGGGCCGCTCATACAAATCCTATCGTGGGATGGGCAGTGTGGGTGCAATGGTTAAAGGCTCGGCCGACCGCTATTTTCAGGCTGGAACGACGCAGAGTAACAAGTTGGTGCCCGAAGGAATTGAGGGCCGCGTGCCCTATAAGGGCCCTATTGGAGGGGTTCTTCATCAAATGGTTGGCGGTTTACGCGCCGCCATGGGATATACCGGATGTACCAGTGTTCAGGAAATGAAGGATAAGGCCGAATTCGTCCGCATGACCGGAGCGGGGTATAAGGAATCCCACGTGCATGACGTGACGATCACCCGCGAGGCACCGAATTACAGAGCGAAGGATTAATCGCCGAATCGATAAATGTTTTACGTCGTGCCGGTCTGTGTTGTGCTCAAGCCAGAAAACTCAAGAACCTCAAGCATAAGGCCCGGTTGAGAGCTTGCTTCACGCGCCCAGATTTTTAAGAAGTCTTGTGATGACATGGTTTGTGAACCCCTTTCCATGTGTTCCTCCATTAAAGCATATTTTATGCGCTCTGCATAGATATTGGGTTGTCCCGCCCACAAATCAATCGTTTTCGGAAAATCGCTGTTGTTCTCCCCTGCCTTTTCCTTTAGAAGTTGCTCCATGAAACCCTCAGCACGCATTCAAGCCACAATCGATATATTGGAGAAAGTCTCCGAAAGCTCTGTCCCTATGGATTTGGTGGTGGGGGATTATATGCGCCATCGCCGTTATATCGGATCAAAAGACCGCGCGAATGTGGCGGAGCGCATTTATGAAACTATGCGCGCCCATGCCCGTTTGGGATGGTGGCTGGAACGAGCGGGCGCAGAAAATACAGCGCGCAATCGGGTGTTGTTCTGGAGTGTTCTGGGGGAGGGCGCGGATGAAAAACGCCTGCTTGATTTATTTGACGGATCGAAATACGCGCCGGAAAAGCTCTCATCGGCGGAATTAAACCTCACAAAGAAAATTGATGGCGGCCTCAATCATCCCGAGATGCCCGATGCCATTCGCGCCGAATGTCCGCCGCTTTATGAAGAAAAGCTGCGCAATTATTTCGGCGGTGGTTTTGAGGCCGAGATGGCCGCTATGCTTAATCCTGCAACGCTTGATTTGCGGGTGAATACGTTTTTGGCGGATCGTGAAAAGGTTAAAAACTTTCTGCAGGCCGATGGCGTGGAAAGTATCGAAACACCTTATAGCCCTTATGGTGTGCGCTGTCTCAAGAAATCCTATATTTCACGCACCAAGGCCTTTAGTAAGGGTTGGATCGAAATTCAGGATGAGGGCTCGCAGCTGATTGCGCATGTCTGTGATGCCCAGCCGGGTATGCAGGTGCTGGATTTTTGCGCCGGAGCCGGGGGCAAAACACTGGCGCTTGCCGCGGCGATGCAACGTAAGGGCCGGATTGTAGCCATGGATAATGATGAGCGGCGCCTTGAGAAGGGCCGTTTGCGTTACAAGAAAGCGCAGCTGGCCGATATTATCGAGGTGCGCTGCCTGGCGGAAACGCGCCATGCGAAATGGCTGAAGAAACAGCATGGGAAATTTGATGTTGTGCTTTTGGATGTGCCGTGCACGGGGACAGGAACGTGGCGGCGTAACCCGGATATGCGCTGGCGCGTTTATGGGCCCTCTCTGAAGGAGCTCACCGTCATTCAGGCCGAGATCATGGATAAGGCCCAACATACGGTGAAGCCGGGCGGGACGTTGGTTTATGCGACATGCTCTCTCTTGCCCGATGAAAATGAGCATCAAGTTGAGGCGTTTCTCAAGCGCCATGACGGGTTTGAGCTCGCGCCCATCGATGAAGCGCTAGGGCTGGGATCACCCTGTATGCGCCTCACGCCACACCGTCACAATACGGATGGATTTTTCGCAGCTGTTTTAAGAAGATTGCCATAAAGATTGACGGGCCGGAGCGGGTCGTCTATAAGAAATTTTTAATATAAAAATACTGAGTAGAATATGTTTCCTGTCAAAAAAATTCCGAAGCAAGTTTATGGCGTTATTGAGCGGCTTGAGAGGGGCGTAAGTCCGGAAGTGATCGAGCGGGAATGGGGTAGAAAGATTGTTAATCGCGGGATTGCGGCTCTGTCCACGATCTGGCCTGACCGCTTTTGTGAAGTTTTTGGAGCGCCCGCTTCTGATCTCATTATTTACACCGACGAATGTCTGGGCCGAAAGCTGACCTTGCCGCTGCATCAAACATTCGGCCGTGTTGTGGTTTCGGAATATGCCATGGGGCTGGGGGCTTCGGACCGCAAGATATTCGACGCCGCGATGGATGAAGGGGTAAGCGCAATTTTGACGAATGACGGCCGTTCGCGCCGCCCAACCGATATGTGCTCAATTGCGCGGGATGCGTATTGGCACTTCAATGCGATCCATGTCGCAGGAACGGCTGTGCCGCCTGGTGTCATTGTTTTGCCGCAGGGCGCATCCGAAACTCTAGCTGCTTTGCAGCGTAACGCCGAGGACGTGACCGGTTACATCGGGCGTGAAGACTTCATGCAACGCCGTGCTTCTATTCTGGATTTAAGACGGCAGAATGCTCAGCCGCAATCGGCAGAGGCAGGCGGCGATGATGTCGCCGCCCTGCGCCGTGCTTAAGCCGCCTGGCTGTTTGCCTTTGACTTCGCGCGCATTTCTTTGGCGGCTGCGACCATGTTTTCCAGCGCAGGCTTTACTTCAGCCCAGCCTCTGGTCTTCAGGCCGCAATCCGGGTTTACCCAAATCTGACGCTCATCGAGAACTTTTTTGGCTTTGTCCAACAGGTCAACCATTTCCTGCGTCGTTGGAACGCGCGGGGAATGAATGTCATACACGCCGGGGCCAATTTCATTGGGGTATTTATATTCCACGAAAGCATCGAGCAATTCCATCTGCGAGCGCGAACATTCAATCGAAATCACATCCGCATCCATGCCGCCAATCGAATCAATAACATCATTGAATTCGGAATAGCACATATGAGTGTGGATTTGCGTGGTGTCCTCCACGCAGCACGATGTCAGGCGGAAATTCTCAACCGCGTTATCGAGATAGGCTTTCCAGTCCGCCTTGCGCAGCGGCAGACCTTCGCGGAAGGCCGCTTCGTCAATCTGGATCATCTTGATCCCTGCCGCTTCCAGATCGGCAACCTCATCACGAATGGCCAGACCGATTTGCGTGGCAGTTTCGCTGCGCGGTTGATCATCACGGACGAACGACCATTGCAGGATCGTGATAGGCCCGGTCAGCATGCCTTTCATGATCTTGTCGGTTTGCTCTTGAGCAAATTTCGACCACTCAACGGTCATCGGGTTCGGGCGTGACACGTCACCAAAAATGATTGGCGGCTTTACGCAGCGTGAGCCATAAGATTGCACCCAGCCGAATTTAGAGAAGCTATAGCCCTCAAGCTGCTCACCGAAATATTCGACCATGTCGTTGCGCTCCGGCTCCCCGTGAACCAGCACATCAATATCCGCATCATGTTGATAATCAACAACGGTTTTGATTTCATTTTTCATGGCCTGCTTATAGGCGGCCTGATCGATCTTCCCGGCCTTGAAATCCGCGCGGGCTTTTCGAATATCCGGCGTTTGCGGGAAGGAGCCGATTGTTGTGGTCGGGTAAAGCGGCAGATCCAGCGCGGCATGTTGTACCTTTTGACGCTGGGCAAACGGAGATTTGCGTTTCTTCATCTCCGGCGTAATCGCCTTAACGCGGTCCTTCACCGCTTGATTGTGGATGCGCGTCGATGTTTTGCGCTCTTGCTGCACGGCATCGCTGGCAGAAAGTTCAGCAGAAATTGCATCACGTCCTTCATTTGCGCCTTTGGCGATGAGCGCAATTTCATGAAGCTTTTGCGTGGCATAGGCCATCCAGTTTTTGATTTCCGCATCCATATCGGTTTCGCTGTTCAGATCCACCGGTGTATGCAGCAGGGAACAGCTGCCGGCTACGAATACTTTATCGCCGCCGAGTTTTTCGGCGGCCTTTTCAACAAAGCCAAGCGATTTAGAGAGGTCATTTTTCCAGATATTCCGGCCATCAACCACGCCAAGGGAGAGTGTTTTATCACCAATTTTGCTCAAGGCTTGATCAAGCTGATCCTGCGCTTTATTAGCGGAGGTGTTGGCCTGACCCGGCCCGCGGCACAGATCAATATGCAGGCCATCCACCGGAAGACCAAAGGCCAGATCCGCATTATCACGCAACCCTTCGAAATAAGTGGCGACAAGAATGTTGAGATCATCGGGTTTTTGCAGACCTTCGTAGGCGGCTTTCACAACACCTTGTCCGATCGAGCAGAGGTCTAGAGCAAAGACAGGCTCATCAATTTGCACCCATTCCGCACCGGCTTCGGCGAGTCTGGCTAGAATTTCATTATAGACAGGCAGGTAGGCTTTCAGCACATTTTCATGCTTGAAACCGTCATAGCGGGATTTACCCAGAAAGACGAACGTTGCCGGGCCAATTAAAACCGGGCGTGTTGTGATGCCAAGTGCCTTGGCTTCTTCAAATTGATCAAAAATTTTCGTGGAAGAAAGTTTGAACTCCATCCCTTCTTCAAATTCCGGCACGATATAGTGGTAATTCGTGTCATACCATTTGGTCATTTCCATGGCGGTGACATCAATACCATCGCGTTGTGCCCCGCGGGCCATTGCGAAATATGTGTCCAGATCCACATTCCCGCCGGAGAAATTATAACGGGAGGGCACGGCGCCCAGGGTGCAGATCATATCCAGAACCTGATCATAGAAAGAGAAATCATTCGATGGGATGTGATCCAGCCCTGCATCTTGTTGCAGCTTCCAGTTCTGGGCGCGCAGCCTCTTGCCTCCCGCCAGCAGGTCTTCCTGCGAGGAGTTGCCTTTCCAATAGGCTTCAACAGCCTTCTTCAATTCGCGCATGGGGCCGATACGGGGGAAGCCGAGATTAGTTGCCAGGACCATCAGATTTTTCTCCTAAATTAAAAATGAAATTGCGTATTTGAGGTTAGAGTTCTTTTTTTTGGGAATCAAGCCGCTTTCGTAATATACCCGAGGGCTTCGCAGGCCGCGCGGGTGATTGGGGCTTTGTTCATGCAGTAGAAATGGATGTGAGGGATGCCATGCGATTGTAAATCCAGAACCTGTTCTACCAGCATGTCTGTGGCAACTTTCATTGCCTCATCCGGCCTGTCCTCCAGCCCTTCAAATTTGGCATGAACCCAATTCGGAACGCCCGCCTGGCATCTTTCTGCAAAATTGCACAAGGATTTAAAATCATAGATTGGGACCAGACCTGGATTGATTGGCGTTGTAATTCCTGCCGCTTCGCATTTTTCAACAAAGCGGTAATAGCAATCATTATCAAAGAAAAATTGTGTTGTGGCACGGTCGGCCCCGGCGGCGCATTTTTTGCGCAGCGCCTCAATATCTGAATCCAGAGAGGGTGCATCGGGATGCTTCTCGGGATAGGCGCCGACGATAATCTCAAACGGGTATTTATCTTTCAGCACTTCAACAAATTCGGAGGTCCATTTGTAATACTCATCTCCCTGAAAATCATCAAAGCTGCTTCCCTTTGGCAAATCCCCGCGCAGGGCGACAATTGCTTTCACGCCTATATTCCAGAGAGCGTCAATATACTCATCCAGCTGGTCTTTTGGTGTGGACAGGAACGTGAGGTGTGAGGCAAAAGAAATGCCCGGATTTTCGCCAATTGCCCGGCGCAGCGTTTCCAGCGTGCCGTCCTTGGTTGATCCTGCCGCGCCATAGGTCACAGTCATGTATTTCGGGCCGAGGGCTGCCAGTTCCGGCATAGCGTCCCAGAGCTGTTTTTCCATCGCCTCGTTTTTGGGCGGAAAAAATTCGAAGGAAATCGTTGGTTTGCTCATTTCTAAAGCTTTACCGCATTTTGCATGCGGCGAAAACCCGGCAAATAAATTCTATCCAAAGATTTAGGCGGCCATTCCTGTTGGTTGAGGTTGTTCAAGTATGTTTGCCAGATCAGCCAGGCGCTGTGCGGCTTCAACCGCTCTTTCTTCAACATAGGCAATCCGGAAGGAATCCGGTGCCTCAAAGTCTTCGCCCGGTACAATGCCCACCCCGGCATGCACCATCGCTGCTTCGGCAAAATCTGCGGCGCAGGTGATTTCACGGCCGGCCCATGATTTCAATCCGAGTTTTTCGAGTTTTTCTTCTGTAAGCCCGTCAGCCAGTTTTAAGTCTTCAGGAAAGCGCAGGCCTTTAAGTTGTTCAACCGAAGGAAAGGCATAAAAGGACCCCCCAGGCCTCGGAGTTAGCAATCTTGTTCCTTCGAGCTCATGAAGAACTCTATCGCGCCACCCTTCCAGAACAGGTATCTTTTTATCGCGAATTGCGCTGATTCGTTGGAAAGCATTGACCAGTTTTTGTCTCTTGTTCTGATCAGTAAATTGTTCCTTAAATGCCTCCGGGTCTTTGAAAGCTTTTTTCAGCTGCCTGTAACCCAGAATGGCCGAGATGCCCAGATATTGTCCGATCACCGGCGCATTTCCGGCGATGTTGGAGTTAAGAGCCTTTACCGGGCCGATAATCTTTTTGGGTCCGGTCATGATACCGACGCGTTCCCCGGCCATTTCATCTGATTTTGAGAAACAGTTGATAGAGATGACACGGTCTTTCAGATCTGGCGCTACATTCAGAAGGTGAGAGCGCTTCTGGCCATCATAAACATAGTGTTCATACATGTCTTCGGTTACAACGTAGACGCCCGGAAATTCACGCAAGACTTCGGCAAGGGCTTCCCATTCTTCTTCTGTGTAAGACGTGCCGCCAGGGTTGTGGGGCGATGTCAAAACAACATATTTCGTTTTGTCCGTGATTGCGGCGCGCAGTTGTTCCGGTGTGATTTTATAATCCTGGCTGGCGGGGCAATCCACGACCTTCATAACGGCTTGCGACACGTCACACAGAGGTTTATGGGACAGCCAGTAAGGGCCGACATAAAGCGCTTCGTCTCTGCCGTCGAATGTTTCCGAGATGTTCTTGCCGGCAAATGTGGTTAGCAAAAGCGCCAGCAGGGCTCCCTTTCCACCGTTGGTGATCATGATCTCTGAATTAGGGTCATGGTCAATCCCGTAATCCATTTTGTTTTTAAAGGCTACGGCATGGCGAAGTTCTTCCAGGCCCGGTGCCGCGGTGTAGCCAAGAGCCATTTTTTTGGCCAGAAATCTGAAAGATTTTCGGATATGCGCGGCCAGGCTGAACTTTAGCTCGCCCGCGCCCAGTCCGATCGTATCGACACCCGCTTTCTTCAGCGCGGCCATCTTGGATTTGATGGCAAGTGTTGCAGACGGCTCAACATGAACTGATACGGGGCTTGTACCGGGGGTTGTGGGTGTGCTCATTGTTTTACTCTCTTGTTTTGTGCGGATGTTTGAAATTATGTCTTTAGGGTTTTAAGAGCTTTTTGGTCATAATGCAAGAAATTTTTAATCACATATTGCGCGCTGCAAATTTCGTGTTTAAAACTGGCGCATGACAAATACAGCTGAAAATATTATTTCCCTTGAAAATCACGATCGGATCCTGATTTTGGATTTCGGTAGCCAGGTCACGCAGCTGATTGCGCGGCGTGTGCGCGAAAGCGGTGTATATTGTGAGATTTGGCCGTTTAACGATGCGCCGGATGAGCGGATCAAGGCCTATAACCCGAAGGGGATTATCCTGTCCGGCGGGCCGTGCAGCGTGCTGGATGAGGATTCGCCGCGCGCCCCGGATATTGTGTTTGATATGGGTGTACCGGTTTTCGGTATTTGCTATGGCCAGCAAACCATGGTTCAGCAGCTGGGCGGCCGCGTTGAGGCGGAGCAAAGCCGTGAATTCGGCCGCGCCTATGTTGATATCGTGGAAGATTCCAAAGTGCTGAAGGGTGTCTGGGAAAAAGGCGCACATGAGCAGGTCTGGATGAGCCACGGCGATCACGTCGCCGATTTGCCGGACGGCTTTACGGTTCTGGGCAAATCGCCTGGGGCGCCGTTTGCCTTTATCGCCGATATTGACCGGCGGTTTTACGGTACGCAGTTTCACCCGGAAGTGGTGCACACGCCCCACGGTTCCCAGCTTATAAAGAATTTCACGCATAATGTGTGCGGCTGTTCCGGCGATTGGACAATGGCGGCGTTCAAGGAAGAGGCGATTGAGAAAATCCGCAAACAAGTGGGTAAGGGCAAGGTGATTTGCGGCTTGTCCGGCGGGGTGGATAGCTCGGTGACGGCCATTCTTCTGCATGAGGCGATCGGCGATCAGCTCACCTGCATCTATGTTGATACCGGTATGATGCGCATGAATGAAAGCCTGCAGGTGGTGGAGTTGTTCCGCGATCATTATAACATTCCGCTGATCCATGAGGACGCATCCGAAAAATTCCTGAGCGGTCTGGAGGGGATCAGCGACCCGGAAATGAAGCGCAAGCTGATCGGCTCCCTTTTCATTGATGTGTTCGACAATTGCGCCAAGCGCGTGGGCGATGCCGAATTTCTGGCGCAGGGCACACTCTATCCGGATGTGATTGAAAGCGTGAGCTTCACCGGTGGGCCGAGCGTGACGATCAAGAGCCATCACAATGTCGGCGGGTTGCCTGAGCATATGGATTTGAAACTGGTCGAGCCCTTGCGTGAATTGTTCAAAGACGAGGTGCGCGCGCTGGGCCGTGAGCTCGGCATGAATGAAGATTTCATCAGGCGTCATCCCTTCCCCGGGCCGGGCCTTGCGATCCGCATTCCGGGCGAGATCACGGCGGAGAAACTGGATATCCTGCGCAAGGCCGATGTGGTCTATCTGGAGGAAATTAAAAATGCCGGGCTGTATGATGCAATCTGGCAGGCCTTTGCCGTCCTCCTGCCCGTGCGTACGGTCGGTGTGATGGGCGACGGGCGGACCTATGAATATGTTTGCGCGTTAAGGGCGGTGACATCCACCGATGGCATGACGGCGGATTACTACCCCTTCGATCACCAGTTTTTGGGGCGTGTCTCCACGCGCATTATTAACGAGGTGCACGGCATCAACCGCGTGGTCTATGACGTGACTTCTAAGCCACCAGGGACGATTGAGTGGGAGTGAGAGTATTTTCTGATGAGTTTTGCGATCATGCTCCACCATTTTCACGATGATTTCCATGCTCCGGGTCAGGGATCAATTAGTGCTTCTGATTTTGAGGTCATGTTAGATTATCTGGATTCTGAATATGATTTAATTAATCCGTATGAGTTTGCTGCGCGCATCAAAAAAGGAAGCCTTACAGGCAAAGAAACCTGTCTTAGTTTTGATGATGCCTTGAGATGTCAAATAGATGTGGCTCTTCCAGTTTTAAAGAAACGCAATCTTTTTGCTTATTTTTTTGTCTATAGCAGCGCTTTCACAGATATGCCGGACGATCTTGAGTTTTTTAGGGATTTTCGTCACATAAAGTTCGCATCTCTGGAGGAGTTTTATCAAAAATTCTTTGAACTTTTTCAAGTACAAGACGCTGAAGAATTTCAATTCTATAAAGGGACATACCCCACGGATTATTTGAGTGGCTTTCCTTTTTATACGGATATGGATAGACGGTTTCGATATGTGCGCGATATGGTTTTAGGTCCAGAAAAATACAAGACATTGATGTATGATATGATGACAACTCATGAGTATGATAAGCATGTTGCAAAGGAGAGGCTATTCATGTCAGAGCAACATTTGAAAGATTTGGTTGGTATGGGGAATGTTGTCGGCTTACACTCTCATTCTCATCCGATGAGGATGGGCGCTCTAAATTATGAGGAGCAAGAAAGAGAATTTATCCAGAACTATAATTTTTTACGGGATGTAACGGGTCAAAAAATCTGGGCCATGTCTCACCCTTGCGGATCTTATAACGATGATACAATTTCCATCCTTAAATCTTTGAACGTTGAAATCGGGTTTCGTTCCAATATGGAGGTTCAGGATATAAAATCACCATATGAAGTCCCGCGTGAAGATCATGCAAATATAATAAAGAAGCTCTCATGAAGATTACGGTCTTTACAAGTAATCAGCCACGGCATCTTAGCCTCATTCGTTCTTTGGCAGCAGTTTCTGATTCTTGCTACGCAGTGATTGAGGGAAACACAGTGTTTCCAGGAAAAATTGCAGATTTTTTTAAAAAATCAGACGTGATGCAGGATTACTTCGCGCATGTTATGGCTGCAGAAAAATCGATTTTTGGAGAGATCGGATTTTTGGGAGATAATGTGCAATCGCTTTATCTGAAAAGCGGAGATTTGAATTTTGTAGAGCGCGCCGTTTTAGAACCTGCACTGGATTCCGATATATATGTTGTATTTGGAGCAAGCTATATTAAGGGTTGGCTCGTTGATGATTTGGTGCAGAGTCGTGCGATTAATATCCATATGGGGGTTTCTCCTTACTACCGTGGGTCTTCGTGCAATTTTTGGGCGCTATATGATAATAATCCGCATTTGGTTGGCTCTACAATTCATATGCTCTCAAAAGGTTTAGATAGTGGCGGGATGCTTTTTCATGCACTGCCGGAACCAGATAACCACTCTCCATTTGAATATACGATGCGTGCGGTAAAAGCCGCGCAGAGCTCTTTGGTTCAGAAAATTGAGGATCGCAGCATTTTAGATATGGCTCCAATTGAACAAAACAAAGATCTGGAAGTGAGATATACCCGCAATCGAGATTTTAACGATGAGATCGCAAAAGAGTTTTTGAATCGCAAGCTTTCCATGATTGATTTACGAGATATGCGCCGCCAAAAAATAAATAATGATTTATTTTATAATCCTGTCTATGCGTAGAGATGGATGTTTTTTTGGGAATATGAAGATTATTAACGAGGTGCACGGGATTAACAAGGTGGTCTGGTTCAAAAACCTAAAACTCCGCCTTATCCTCAAACGTCACCAGTTCTCCATCCTTTGGATGATGGAGGCTCAGGCTTTGTGCATGCAGCAACATGCGCGGGGCGGCGTTTAGCGCGACAGGATCGGCATATAATTCATCGCCCAATATCGGGTGGCCGCCATTTTCTTTATCAAGCGAGAGCATATGCACGCGGAGCTGGTGGCTGCGCCCGGTCAGGGGTTTGAGCTCCATCCGGCTCCATTGCACGCCGTCCTCCGAAACCCCGCGCTCCAGCACTTTCCATTCAGTTTGGGATGGTTTTCCATGTTCATAACAGACCATCTGGCGCGGGCGGTTTGGCCAGTCGCAGCGCAGCGGCAGATCGATCAGTCCGCTCTCGCCCTGCACATGGCCATAGACAACCGCGATATAGGTTTTGGCGATCAGGCGGCGCTGGAAATGCTTGCCGATCAGGCTTTGCGCCCGCTTGTTGCGCGCCATGACCATCAGGCCGGATGTATCGCCATCGAGCCGGTGGGTAAGCAGTGCGCCGGGAAAGGCTTTCTTCGCGCGGATCTCCAGTGAGTCGTAACAATCCGCATGACGGCCCGGTACGCTGAGCAGGCCCGAGGGTTTGGACAGCACCAGCAGGTCATCATCCATGTATACCACCGAAAGCGCCCGGTGCATGGGCGGGTTATAGGGCGGCATGGGCGGCGGCGCCTGTTTCTGCAATGCGGGCTCTTTAAGAGGCAAAGACAACCTTTACCCCGCGCTTTTTGAAATAGGCCTGCATCATTTTTCGGCCCGCGCGGTTATTCTGGCTGAGGCGTTCGGGGATGAATGTGGCCTCTTTTTCGCCCTTCTCGTTCATTACGGCCTTCAGATTTGCGATGTGCAGGTCGATATCCTCGTTATCATTGGCCAGGGACTGGTAAACCGCTTCAATTGCTTCGTTCAATTTATCTGTACTCATCTTCGATCCTTGTTGTATAAAGGCATAAGACACCACAAAACGGAGCGCCCGTAAAGGCGATAGAGCAAGAGATGAGCAAGAAAACCGACTGGATTAAAAGAAGCCTGTTATCCTCCTCAACCATGCCAATAGGGACGGGAATTGCGGGCGGTCATGTGCACGGCCCGCATTGTAATCACGGCCACGATCATTCCCATGAGGAAAAGGGCGAAAAGCATGTCCATGGCCCGCATTGCAACCATCATGACGATGATGAGGACGACACCACAAACCCGCGCGGTGGGTGCTGCTAGAGGCGGCGTAAACTCCCGGAATTTAAATCAAATACGTTTTAACTGCGCCGTAAAATATACGAGGCATTAACGGCTCTGATCGTATAATTATTATGTAATTAATGTTAAAATCTTTCACGGGGGTTTTAGCATGATGATGGTTACATGATAGAGACGCCAAAGAAAGGGTTTGGGAAATGCCACAACCACATAAGGGTCCAGTCACGACCTTGCTTGAAGACTGTATGGAATTGCTTAATCATCGTTCTTTTTTACAAGCGTATTATAAGCGTTTTGAGCTCATCCGCGCCGATACCGCTGCGTTGAAGAAGAAGGCGTTCGGCCTGCGTTTCAAGGTTTACTGCGAAGAACACGGGGTGGAAGATCCTCATGAAGATGGCAGTTATATCGAGCGTGATCTCTATGATGAGCGCTCGGTGCATTACATTTTGATGCATAAATTTACGCGTGAAACTGTTGGGACATTGCGTGTGGTTTTACCGAATGACGATTCCCCCGCAGAGAGTTTTCCGGCGCAGCAGCATTGTGATCATCCCTTGTTGAAATATGATTCCCGCGCCTTGTCTTTATGCGAGATTTCACGATTCTGTACGGCGCCGCGCTTCCGCAAACGTGAGGCTGATGGGCCATTTCTCTCTGCCTATCATGACCAGGATGTCCATGGCGGTTTTCGCATGGACGGTATGACCTTTGTTCGCCGCCGTATCCCCTATATGCAGGCTGCGCTTCTTCAGGGCGCCTTTGAGGCGGCGATGGAAGCCCGCATTTTGGATTGTGTCTGGATGGTGGAACCCGCGCATCTGGAATCCTTGCGCCAGATTGGTTTTCCTTACCGTGTGTTAGGACCGAAGGTCAAAGCCCATGGCGGCCTGCAGCCGGTTATTTTTAATATCAAACAGGTGCTCGATACAATGCGCCATCGCCGCCCGCATTGCTGGGATATTGTTTCCGATCAGGGCCGTTTACAGAGAATGGCCGATGACCTGATCCGCCATGACTGGGAAGACCGTTTGATGGACGAAACTTGCCGCGAGGATATTTATTCCAAGCTGGCTGCTGAATAAACGCTCCTTAAGCTGTAAATCTTCTCTATCCGTCCTTGTGAAGCCATTTGAGGCCTATGTGTTGCGGCCTTTAGGTATTTATTCCCCAAATACTGGTAGTACATTGAATCTTTGCATTTTTGCTCCATATATGCATAAATGGCGCGCATATTTTAAGGGAACAAAGCAATGACAAAGAACAATACTCCGGCAACCAATGCAAATGGCACTGTAATCAACCTGAAAACCGGCCTGGCAGAGATGCTCAAGGGCGGGGTAATCATGGATGTGGTCACGGCGGATCAGGCCAAGGTGGCCGAGGATGCGGGCGCGGTGGCGGTGATGGCCCTGGAGCGCGTACCGAGCGATATCAGAAAAGCTGGAGGCGTGGCGCGGATGAGCCCGCCGGAGCTGATCGAGGAAATTATGAAGTCCGTCTCTATCCCCGTGATGGCGAAATGCCGGATCGGGCATTTTGCCGAGGCGCAAATTCTTGAGGCGATCGGCGTGGATTACATTGATGAATCCGAAGTGCTGACCCCGGCGGATGAGGAATTCCACATTAATAAGCAAGATTTTAAAGTGCCGTTCGTTTGCGGTGCAAAGAATTTAGGTGAGGCCCTGCGCCGGATTGGCGAGGGCGCAGCTCTGATGCGCACCAAGGGTGAGCCGGGTACAGGCAATATCGTCGAGGCCGTGCGCCATATGCGCCAGATCAATGCCGAGATTAAATGGGTATGCAATATGGATGAGGCCGAGCTGATGAGCGCGGCGCGCGATCTGGGTGCGCCGTTTGAACTGCTGCGTGTTGTGCGTGAGCTGGGCAAGCTGCCGGTGCCGAACTTTGCGGCGGGCGGCATTGCGACCCCGGCCGATGCGGCGCTGTGTATGCAGCTGGGGGCGGAAACGGTGTTCGTGGGCTCCGGTATTTTCAAGAGCGATAACCCGGAGAAATTTGCCAAGGCCATCGTTAAGGCCACCGCGCATTATGATGATCCGAAGATCGTGCTTGAGGCATCCAAGGAGTTGGACGGCGTGGCGATGCGCGGGACGGAGATCTCGGAGATTGACGAGCCTATGTTGATGGCCAATCGGGGTTGGTGATGTCCGGGATCGTAATTCGTGAAGCCAAAGCCACGCCCGCCGATGCGCAAATACTTTATGAGATGTTTGCAGAAAAAGCAGAGCATGAGGGACTGCCTTTCAATACTGCTGCCGATGCTATTGCGGCGATGATTGAGCGCGGCCATAGTGTTACGCTTTTAGCTGAGCAGGACTCTCATGTTGTTGGGTTTGCAAATTACAATATGGCCGATGCGACATTTACGGCGAAATCGATGATCACAATTCAGGATCTCTACACGCATCCGGATCATCGCGGTCAGGGTATTGGCAAAGCGTTACTTAACCATATCGCAAATATTGCTATTAAAGGTAAATACGGGATTATGTTGCCGCCCGTAGCTGATAATACGCGTTCAATTGATTGGTATAAAAAACTAGGCGCAAAAACATTTTATCAATCTGAAATTTTGCGGATTGATGATGTTCCGGACTTTATGCGGAATCTGGAAGGGTGATAATGGCTAGCACGGCTGTCTGGGCGATTTTTGTGGGGCTTTCGATTGCAGGCATTGTGGCCTATGACGTGGCGGTGAAAATCGGGACAGAACGATCAAATGTCTTTGTGTTTATGGGCGTCTTGATGTTGATGACTTTTGTCATCCACCTTTTTGCCTTTGGTGCATATAAACAGTTCCAGCCTGAAGCAACGCTTTATCTGAGCCGGAATATCCTTTTGCTTCTTTTATGCGGCGCCATTGGCCTGGCTGCGGTGAATTTCGGGTTTTTCTACGCGGTTAAATATGGAGGGCTGGTGAGGACCAATGCTGTATGGTTGATCGGCAGCCTGATCCTGACCACTCTGGTCGGTTTCGGTGTTTTCAGGGAAAGCCTGGATTTGTACAAGATCATAGGAATTATGCTGGGTATTGCCTCAGTCGGATTTTTGACAAAGTAAAAAAATGACTTCAAATATCTCAATCGGTATATTGGCATTACAGGGCGCAGTCAATCCGCACAGGCCGCATATTGAAGCAGCAGGTGCGGAATTCCGTGCGGTTAAGACTCCTGAACAATTTGCTGAAGTTGATGCCTTCATCCTGCCTGGCGGGGAAAGCACGACGATGCTCAAACTCATTGAACGCTTTGATTTATGGGATGTGCTTAGCAAACAGTTTGCGGCCAAGCCGGTCTGGGGCGTGTGTGCAGGCTGTATTTTAATGGCCGAAACGGTGACCAGTCCGGCGCAAAAATCCTTCGCCCTTCTGCCGATGACGGTCGAGCGTAATGCTTATGGTGTACAGATCGATAGTCATCACAGCGCGGTGGAGGATTATCCGGTGTCGTTCATTCGCGCGCCAAAAATCCGCGCCGTTGATGGCAGTGTTACGGTTCACGCCAGCCATGAAAACACACCCGCCTGGGTTTCGCGTGGGCATTATATGGCCACGACCTTTCATCCAGAGCTTACGCTCGATTTCCCCTCGCCGATGCATGTGGCGTTTATCGAAATGCTCAAAGATTTCAAGAAAAGAGCAGCTTAGGCTGCCGGGTTCAAGACATTGTTGTTTCCAATGCTGGCGACAACATTTCTGGATGGGTCTTCTGGTATTTCGTGATCTTCAAAACTGCGGCGTGCGGTTTCTTCGGGATCTGTACCTTTGAGCCAATCCACGACATCCTCAACCAATTGCACAACCATGGTGAAGATGTTTTTCAAATCCATTGCTTTTGTGACTTCTGTATTAAATTCATCCGTGTAAGCAAGGGATTGATCTCTGGTCCAGCCTTTTGGTTTATGCGTTGCATTAAAAATTTCCCGAGGCTCTAGAGCGTCTTGCAATCCATGCGCAAGCATACCATTCACCATGGCTTGTGTATTGTGGCTTAGAACATTCAGGTTTTTGAATTCATCAGATGTAAGAAATAAATCATCCTCATCCCCTAAAATTAAACTGCGGTAGTTTGTTGGACTGTAGCTCAGCTGCTGTCCATACATATCATTTCCGCCTTCATACCCTTCTGGTCCAACATGAAGTTCGGAAATGATCGTCCAGACTTTCGGTCGTGTCATCACCGTATCGTCTGCGATTGTATCCATGATAGCTTGCATACGCTCTGGCGTAGCTTCAGCCCCTTGAGATTCTGCAATAAATCTTGCTCCCTCTTTTAAGGCTTGGCCAGGCCCAAGCGGCGCTGCAATAACTCTGTTAACTTGATTATCAGGAGAGCGCCCAAGTTGTTCATTGATAGCAGCAGCAGTCGTAATTGCACTGTTTTCACCCATCGAATGTGCACCAACAATAATTTTACCTTGATTGCCATCCCTTGTTTCCGCGCTTGCAGAGATATAAGCGGCAACATGCTCACCAAAGCTTTTCCCCTCTTTGAATACTTTATCAAGAACATCTCTATCGCCAGCAACAATACCTCTTGCATCCGCGAGATCACCGGGCGTATTGCGGGATCCAATCCGAATGGCAATGCGTTCTGGGCCATTTTCACCTATGTAAAGAGTGCCATCCTTTTCACACCGTTCATACAAGACGCCGCGCGGATCAATTTTTACATTGCCGGTCGCGGGATCAACCTCGCCAACATTACATTGGCGCCAATGTTCATCTTCTTTACCTGGCACGCGAAAGCTTAGCTGGTATGTCTGGTGTTCAGGATCGTAGGAAGAATCTCCAATGCCCGTTCCATCAGGGCTTCTAAACCCCTTTAAATCTGGGGAGCGATCGAGATTGAGAGAGGATAAAACACCAACACGGTAAAGGTCCCGCGCTTGTTCCGCAGAAACCACTTCAGGCGCTGGAGTTGCCGCCTCTGTCATGCCTATTACCCTCTATTGCCTTGTTTTTTTAAGTTTTTTATCCGCTTATCATACGAAAATAAGCTTAAGATTTTGTAAAGAATGCGCTATAAAGCTTGTGGAGCTTTAAAAAGAGAGCGGTATGATCAACTATATTTCCACGCGCGGCGGGGGTAACCCCCAAACATTTGAGCAGGTCTTGTTGGCCGGGCTGGCGCCTGATGGCGGGTTGTATGTACCTGAAAGCTGGCCAGCGCTTGATCTGGCGGCGCTGAGGGGCAAATCCTATATTGATGTGGCCGAGGCGGTGATGTTTCCCTTCGTGGAAGGATGCATTGAGCGCGATGCGTTTCGTACGATTTTAGAGGAGGCATACGGGCCGGATATTTTCCGCCATGATCCGCCGCTGCCGCTGCATAAGCTCTCGAATGACCTTTATGTGATGGAGCAGTTCCACGGCCCGACGCTGGCGTTCAAGGATGTGGCGCTGCAACTTCTCGGGCGGTTATTTGATCATGTTCTAACCAAACGTGATGAGCGTGTGACGATCATCGGCGCGACTTCCGGCGATACGGGCTCGGCGGCGATTGAGGGTTGCCGCCATTCGGACCGGGTAGAAATTTTTATCCTGCATCCGAAGGGGCGCGTATCGGACGTACAGCGCCGGCAGATGACCACGGTGGATGCGCCCAACGTGCATAATATTGCGCTCGATGGCACGTTTGATGATTGCCAAAATCTGGTCAAGGCGATGTTTAATGATGCGCCGTTCCGCACAGAGATGAATTTATCGGCGGTGAATTCGATTAACTGGGCGCGCATCATGGCGCAGATTGTCTATTACGTGCATGCGGTGCTGCAGGTGGATGGCGATGTGTCCTTTGTTGTGCCGACCGGAAATTTCGGAAATGTGTTTGCCGCCTATTGCGCGCGGCAGATGGGACTACCGATCAAAACGCTCGCGATTGCCACGAACCGCAATGATATTCTGACGCGGTTTCTTGAAACCGGTGAGATGCGCACGGCAGAGGTTCAGCCGACCATGAGCCCGTCCATGGACATCCAGATCTCCAGCAATTTCGAGCGCTATCTGTTCGATGCGCTGGGAAGAGATGCGGAGGCGCTGAAGGGGTTTATGCAGGAATTTTCAAACAATCGAATTGCTACTACCCCACCTTTAATTTTACATAATGCAAAAAAGTGGTTTAAGGCATTTAGAAGTTCCGAAGAAGAAACGTTGGCGACAATCAAGGCGGTTTACGAGGAAAACCAGTACACCCTCGATCCACACAGCGCGGTGGGGATGCATGCAGCGCGCCAGCTTGAATCCGAAGGCGGGCACGGCACGGTTATTACGCTGGCCACGGCTCACCCGGCGAAATTTCCCGATGCGGTCGAAAAAGCCATCGGCCAGCGTCCGGCCCTGCCGGATCATTTAGGCGATTTGATGGAACGCAAAGAGCAGTTCGATATTTTACCCAATGATTTACAAGCGGTTCAAAGCGCCATACGCGCCTATATTTTGGAGAGATAAAGCAATGTCAGACATAAAAATCACAATCCTCGATAATGGTTTGCGCGTGATTACCGATCATGTGCCCTCGGTGGATACGGCCGCGATCGGCATCTGGGTTGGCGTAGGAACGCGCAATGAAAACCTGTCGCATAATGGGGCGGCGCATATGGTGGAGCATATGTTGTTCAAAGGGACGAAAACCCGCAGCGCCCCGCAGATTGCTGAAGTGATTGAGAATGTAGGCGGCAGCATGAATGCTTATACCAGCCGCGAGCTGACCAGCTATCACATCCATTTGCTTAAGGAAGATACTGCGCTGGGGCTAGAGGTTCTGGCCGATATGTACCAGAACTCCGTTATGCCGAAAGAGGAGGTGGAGCGCGAGCGCCATGTGATCCTGCAGGAAATTGGCATGTGCCACGACACGCCGGATGATCTGGTGTTCGACAATTATTACGAAGTCGCTTATCCCGATCAGGCTTTCGGCGCACCGATTTTGGGCCGGGCTGACATTATTCAAAACATGGAGCGTGAGACTTTGATGAACTATGTCAGCGAGTTTTATTCTCCTGAAAACACAGTGATCTCTGCGGCTGGAAATGTCGATCATGATGAATTTGTAGCAAAGGCGCACGAAGTCTTTCTTGCTTTTCCTGCTCAGAATGCTGCGCGCAGAAAAGCGGCGAATTATAAAGGTGGGGAGGATCGGCTGCAGAAAGATCTGGAACAAAGCCATGTTGTTATTGGGTTTCAGGGGATTTCGCGTCTGGATGAGGATTATTATACCGCGCAGGCGCTATCCACCATTCTGGGCGGCGGCATGTCTTCGCGCCTGTTCCAGGAGGTGCGGGAAAAGCGTGGGCTGGTCTATTCCGTATTCTCATATCATTCCGGCTATGCAGATGATGGGCAGTTTGGCATCTATGCAGGAACAGGGCCGAATGATTTGCCAGAGCTCATTCCCGTGGTGTGTGATGAGGTTTTGAAAATCACGCGCGAGGTAAATGAGCAGGAAATTGAACGTGCCAAGGCGCAGTTGAGATCCAATATGTTGATGGGCCGGGAATCAATGATGAGCCGTGCGGATCAGCAAGCCAAGCATCTGATATTCCGGGACAAAGTTTTGGATGTACAGGCAATGGTACAAAAGATTGATGCGATAGATGTACAAAAAATTCTAAATGTTGCGCAAAAGATTTTCCGCGGCAAGCCGACTGTTGCGGCTCTGGGACCGCTTTCGAAAATGGAGTCTTACGAGAAAATTTCGGAGCGTCTGGCTGCTTAAATAATACGGCCTAAAGAATTTTCGGCAGCAATATCATCGCCCAGACAACGCCGGCCAGCACAAGGGCAATGAATACTGCGGCGGATCCCATGTCTTTGGCTTCTTTAGAGAGTTCGTGTTTTTCAAATGATATGCGGTCAATCGCGCGCTCGACTGCGGTGTTAAGAATTTCAACGATCAGGACAAGAGCGATAACACCCAACAACAATACATTTTCAATCACAGTGTCGCTGAGAAAAAAACTGAGCGGGATCATGACTAGCGCCAGATAGACTTCCTGGCGGAAGGCTTCTTCGGTGCGGAAGCATGCCTTGAATCCGTGCATGGAAAAAAAGAAAGCGTTGTAAATACGTTTTAAACCGGTATTGTTTTCTGGTGCGGCCATCGTTACTTCCTTTTTGTGCATGATAGACAGATACAAGAAATGCATCTGAGCAATAGGATACATTGAAAACCGTATTCACCAAAGGGGTTTATTTCTTCTAAGCGTGTCCAGCCGCGCCGGAAAGCATGCCCGGCTCAAAGCCGAGTTTCTGCACGGCCTTTTCCCATTTTTCGTCATTGGGTATGCCGAAAATGATTTTTGAATCCGGCTCGGTAACCAGCCACGCATTGTCCTGCAGTTCATGCTCCAATTGTCCTGGCCCCCATCCGGCATAACCAAGAATAAACAAAACATTTTCGGGCCCGTTGCCGCGCGCGACATCCCGCAGGGCTTCAATCGTTCCGGTGATGCTATAGAACTCGTTGATTTTAACTGTATCGGCCTGGCTAAACTCTCCGCTATGCAGCAGGAACCCGCGCACCGAATCCACAGGGCCACCCGCCAGCAAGGGCAAGGACAGCTGTTTTAAATCAATCTGAATATCCGACGTCATGCCGAGTTGCTCCAAAAGCTGTTCCAACTCCACGCCAGGCAATCCGTGATTGATGACCAGCCCCATCGCGCCGTCTTCGCTATGAGCGCACATAAAAATAACGGCACGGTGAAAGCGCGGATCGCCCATGGCCGGCATTGCCAGAAGCAGCTTTCCTGTCAAATAGGCGTCTTTGCCGCCGTTTGTCGTTTTCTTTTTATCGCTCATGGTATTTCCCTCACATTGTGCTTTATAATGAAGGAATAAATCAAGAGGAGCGGTATTGTGAAGATTATGACTTTTGTCTCAAAAATAGCGGTGTGCGTCTTATTCGCATTGGTATTGGCTGTGTCCGGAGGGGCGCAGGCCGGACAAGACTGGGAACGTACGGATTATGTGCGTGCACGGTTGCTTTCTGCCCCAGCCGTGCAGGGTGAGGTTGAGGCTGTTCTCGAGATGGAATTGACCAAAGGCTGGCACACATACTGGCGTGTGCCGGGTGATGCCGGATTGCCCCCGCGCTTTGACTGGAGTGGGTCTGAAAATATTGGTGAAGTCACGGTGTTCTGGCCTGTGCCACATCGTTTTGATGAGTCTGGATTCCAGACCTTTGGTTACAAGAGCCGTGCGGCCCTGCCTTTAAAG
Organism: uncultured Pseudobdellovibrionaceae bacterium; assembly: GCA_964352675.1. Taxonomy (GTDB): domain Bacteria; phylum Pseudomonadota; class Alphaproteobacteria; order Micavibrionales; family Micavibrionaceae; genus CAYGSN01. The sequence goes on along the minus strand of CAYGSN010000004.1, from coordinate 57,665 downwards.
ATCAAGGTTCCCGATAACGGCCTGGCCAGCAAAATCGCATTGAAGCTGGATATCATGGTCTGCAAGGATATCTGTATTCCGCAGACTTTCGTGTTATCGGCTGCGCCGGCTGATCTGGATGAAGAACAGGCCCACGAAAACAGGGCGCAGATCGAATTGGCAAAGCGGCGTTTGCCATCTCCGGAGGATTTGCCCGGATTAAAAATCAATACGATCGTCAGCGGCCCGGATGGCATGGTCCTGCGGGTGTTTTCTCAAGGCGGGTTTGAGAGCTTTGATGTTTTTGTGACGGCCGGGGATGCAGGCTTGACGGCACTGCCGCACGTTACGATTGATGAAAACGATAAGCGCCAGGCAACGGTGAAAATTCCCAAGACGCAGGATGTGGCAGCAGAGTTTCAGGGTGGGCCAATCCACGTGCTGGTCAAAGCGGGCCTGGATGCGGTTGAGAAGCAGTTCACATTCTAGGGCTTGTTGACTTTATTTTACCAATAAAAAATTGACATATTTAATAACTTGCTGTAAACCTCTGTAAAAATACAGAGGTTTTATATGTCAGATATTTATGAGCAATGGGAAGAAAATGCGACTGGTCCTGGGCGTGAAAAGCGTATTCAGGATCTGGAAAGTCAGATTAAAAAAAATCCGCGAGATATGGAGCCTTATCCTGAGTTAATATATCAATTTATGAGATTGGGGCGTGTGGATCAGGCCCTTTCTTACGCACAAAAAAGGGTCGATATTGAGCCAATGAGTGCGCAGGCCCATGATGATCTGGCAAAAACTCTCATGTTTTCAAATCGTCCTGAAGACGCTCGAAAACATTTTGAAACGGCTGTCTCGATCGACCCTGCATCCGTTACTTATTCGGCGTATATTATGAGTGCGGTTCTGATGGAGGATTTTGAGTCCGGTGTGCGGATTTATGAATCAATTTCCGATTGTGAGCATGATGATATTGATGTGTATGGGAATGCGGCAAATTGCTATGCGCGGTTGGGTCGTACCGATGAAGCCATAGAGATTTTAAAGCGGGCTCTGAATCAAAAAAGCGATCCTTTTTTACACGCTAATCTGGCTACTATTTATTGTATGTGCGATAAATTTGACAAGGCAAGATCGCATATAGAAATTGCGTATGCAGCGTATCCTGATGATGAAACAATAAAAGAAAACTATTATTATGTTATGCAGGCTCTACGTATCACAGGTTCTGATGCTGATAATAATCGTTTCGATCCGCGCAGAAATTAATCTTTATAAACCTCTAGCGTTTTTTCAACGATCAGCCTGACATCAAATTCTGCTTCCGCGCGCTGACGGCTGCGCCGGCCCATTTTGTTGCGGCGCTGGTTATCCTGCAGTAACTCTGCAATGGCATCGGCAAGAGCCGCAGCATTTTTGATAGGGACCAGAAGACCATTATCATTATGTGCCACGGCTTCACGGCATCCGGGATGATCCGTGGTGATGATCGCCTTGCCCATGGCGCAGGCCTCCAGCAGAACTTTGGGGATGCCCTCGCGGTAATAAGATGGATAGGCAATAAGGCTGGCCCGGCCGAGCAGATCCGGCATGTCAGAAACTTTTCCCAGCCACTGCGCCGCGCCATCGGCGACCATTTCTTCCATGTCTTTTTGTGAAATCGCCAGCGGGTTATTGGTGGTGATGCCGCCGGCGATTTGGAAGTGGGCATTAACGCCGCGCGATTTTAAGAGGCGTGCGGCCTCCACGAACACGGCTACGCCCTTATCATGCACAAGGCGCGTCGGCATGACGACAAGCGGCGGGGTTTCTTCTGCGCCTTCTGTTGGCGCAAATTGCTGCACATCCACGCCGGAACCACGGATCAGATGACATTGTTCTTTACGGGCAAATTCGCGTGAAATCAGCAAGCTCATATCATCCGGGTTTTGAAAAATCAGCTCTGTGTTGCAGCCCTTAAGCGCCAGCTTTAAAAAAGGACCGATGAGTGTGCGCAATATCTTTGGCTTCATGCCTTCGCCGGAAAAAAGATATCCCAGCCCGGCAATCGTGTGTACGATTTTGATATGCGGATGCGAGCGCGCGGCCAGCCCGGCCATAAAGGCGTATTTCAGCGTGATAGCATGGACGATGTCCGGTTTTTGCTCTGCCATCAGCTTGTGCATCGCCCAGATGGTTTTTAAAATGGTTAAGGGTGTAAAGCCTTGATCAGACGGCGGAAGCTCCAGCCCGGTAAAGTTTTGCTGCGCCAGTTTTTTATCTTTGGTGGAGTCTGTAACCGCAACATAAACCTCGTAACCGTCTTTTTGTGCGCCTTGGGCAAGCGGCAGGCGGTGGCTCCAGAACCAGTCAATGTGATTGATGATATAGAGAAGCTTCGTGCACATTATGCAGCGTTTTTTTGAACGGTCGGGAATTCCGCCTCGATCATGGTCTTCAGCCCCTCGCTCAAACTGTACGGCGCTTGAAACCCTGTCTCTTGAACCTTATCCGCATTCACAATCGTATTGGCGCAGAATTTCTGCACGCGGATTTTACTAATGGGGAATGTGCGCCCTGTCAGCTTCGCGGCGACGTCAAATGTCATCCCGCCGGCCAGGCCAATCGCATAAGGCACGTGTGGCCCCATCCCCGGCAGTCCAAGCGCAGAGCGGATATCGGCCACCATTTCACGCATGTTCAGGTCCGGTTTATCGGCATAATTATAAGTGTGAAGTCCGGGCGGCAGGCTCATGCAATGCTGCAAAAAGGCTGCAACATTTTCGACATAGGCAATGGATTTATGATTGCGCCCGCTGCCGACCATCACGAATTTCCCGCGCGCGATTTGATCCATCAGCGTATAAATATTGCCGCGATTATCCGGCCCGAATGTAGCGACCAGACGCAGCGTGACCAGCTTGCGTCTCGGATCTTTCGCCGCCCAGGCTTCGAAGACCTTCTCACTGTCCAGCTTTGACTGGCCGTAATCATTAAACGGATTGGCCGGATCTGTTTCCACTGATCCCGTTTTCGGATCACCGGCATCCAGCCCGTAAACGGCCACTGTGCTGGTGAAAATAATCGTGTTGATATTGTGCGCCTCGGCAGCAGCCACAACATTTTGCGCCCCGCCGACATTCACATCGTAATATTTCTGGATGGGCTGCACATCATCGCGGTGCTCGGCGGCCAGATGGTAAATCACATCTACACCTTCGAGGTCACGGATCATCGCTGCTTCATCGGTGACATCGCTATCGCGGCGCAGATCGGGGAAGGCTTTGGAGGCTTGAATATCAAGGATGCGTACGTCTTCGCCCGCATCAACCAGGCGGCGCGTCAAAACGCTGCCGATAAAACCTGCTCCTCCTGTGATGGCGATGCTCATAGTCATAGTCTAATCACATCCATCGCCTGTGCCAAGCCTGGAACATCAGGGCGGTCCAGAGTTTCATCGTGTGGTCGGCGCTGCCCTGTTTATGGGCGGCCCACAGGCTGCGCACCATATGCGTATTCAGCAAGCCATGGGCTTTGAGTGAATCCTCACCGAGCAGATCTTCGGCCCAATCCTGTAGCGGTCCACGCAGCCATGCGCCGATAGGGACGGTAAAGCCTTGTTTGGGGCGCTCGAACAATTCGCGTGGGACATGACGGCCCAGAACTTGGCGCAGCAGCCATTTTCCCTTACCATTCCGCAGCTTATAAGATTCCGGTAAGCGCCAGGCAAATTCGAAAATCCGGTAATCCAGCAGCGGCGCGCGGGTTTCCAGCGAGACAGCCATGGAGGCGCGGTCAACTTTGGTGAGGATGTCATTGGGCAGGTAGGATAGTGTATCCCAGAGCATCATCTGTTCACCGAAATTGAGGCCCGCCACCGCGCCGTGGTCTTCATGCAGCAGGGGTAAGGGCTTGGTATCAAAGGAAAAAGGCGGGTGATCCCAATGGTTTATGAGGCTCTCATAAATCTCATGCGGGCCGCGCATCGGCAGCAGATCAGCCAGTTTATGCATCGCACGGCCAAATTGCGGGCGCCCGGGCAGGGTTTTGTCCCAACGTTCTTGCGAGACGGCATGAATGGAGGCCGCCAGCGCGCGCCGGGCGGAGCGTGGCAAGTATTTGATTTTGTTCCAGATTTTTGGCCCCATGAAGTGACGGTTATAGCCGCCGAGCATTTCATCGCCGCCATCACCGGACAGGGCCACCGTTACATCCTGGCGCGCGAATTTGGAAACAAGGAAAGTCGGGATGCTGGAAAAATCTGCAAAAGGTTCGTCGTATATATCAGGCATTGTCGGAATGATATCAAGAGCTTGACCGGGTTTTAGGTAGAGCTCGTGATGATCGGTTCCCAGATGCGCCGCAACCTTTTTCGCGTACTCCGCCTCGTTAAATCCCGCTTCGTGAAAGCCGATTGTGTAGGTTTTTATAGGGTTTGGGGAGTGAAGTTGCATTATCGCAGCGATGGCGGAACTGTCAATCCCTCCGGAGAGAAAAGCACCGAGCGGTACATCGGAGATCATGCGCTGGCGTGTGCAGGTGGAGAGTAATTTCTCAAATTCTTCAACGGCCTGACTCTCGCTTCCCTCATAAGGATTGCCCTGCGCCGCTTGTAAAACCTGGCCATGATGCCAGTAAGATTCCATGTTTTCGGACAGGTCATCACCGGGCGCAATTTTTTGGCTATTTACGGCCAAATCGATCGTGAGGCGATGCCCGGCCGGTAAAATCCACACATTTTTATAAATACAGTGTGGGGCCGTCACATATCCGCATCGCATGTAAATACCAAAGGCTTGTTTATCAATTTCGGGCTGAAAATCCGGATGTGCATGAAAGGATTTGAGCTCGGAGGCGAAGACAAAACTCTTTCCCGACCACCCGAGATAAAGAGGTTTTTTTCCCAATCGATCGCGAATAAGATGCAGCGCGCGGTCTTTTTTATCCCAAAGCGCAATTGCGAACATGCCATTGAGCTTTTGCAGGCTTCGGTTGATGCCCCAATGTTCGCAGGCCGCGAGGATGGTTTCGGTGTCGCTGCGCCCGCGGAAACGTATTCCCGCGCCTTCCAGCTCCGCCCGCAGTTCCAGGTGGTTATAGACCTCGCCGTTATAGACGATCATATAGCGCCCGGTTTCGGAGGCCATGGGCTGGTGCCCTTCCGGGCTGAGATCCAAAATTGCCAGTCGCCGGTGACCAAGCGCGAGCGCCACATCCGCATCCTGCCAGATATCATGGCTGTCCGGGCCACGATGGACAATTGCATCGGTCATGCTTTTCGCAATCTGATGCATATTGGAGCGTTTAAGGCTTGTCTCAAAAGCAAGAAATCCGGCGAGCCCGCACATATAGTTACTTCCTTTTATTTTTTCAGGGCGTTGCTTCGCTCCCAAAGTATTAGTTTATACTCTTCGTCGCTCGCGCCTACTGAAAAAATAAAATCAAGCAATTATTGTTTTGGAATGATGGACGTAATGGCACGGCTTGAATAGCTATGTTAAGCTTACAAATATATAACAATAAAGAGGATAAAATCCACTCCATGAATATTGATTTACTGTTCACGCAGAAAGGTGAGGCCGGGCTGATCACATCGGAAAATCTGATGCAGAAAGCCATCGGCATTTTGTTCGATACGCAGAGCGGGGTGATGAGCCTGGAATATGCGGATATGGATCACCTGGAGCTGAATATTCCGGTGGAAAAAGAATTTTTTGAGGTGCTGGATTATTGCCCGCATCTGCATCTGGGCGCGGTCAAGGACGGGCATATCGCCCAGGCCTATCAAATTCCGCTGATGTTCCTGGATGATCCGTATCGCGGCGACGGATTTTCATCGGTGCGCCAGCCCGATCGTCCGCTGCAGGCCTTTGAATATTTCGTCAAGCGCTGCATCACCGGCCAGCCGGTACACCGGGAAGATCTGGGCGCGGAGGATACGATGCGCTGCGTCCTGGGGGATGCCGTTCCCTCCAGCCTGCAATTCGCGCCGCATCTGGCCCGCCGTCATGCGATGGAGGCCCGCCCGCATGCTGCGCCGGGGCTGAACGTTCCGGGATTAAATGTGCCGGGGCTGGGGCTAGGGAGTTCGGGCGGACGGGCAGCTGGCGGGCAAACCCCAGCCCCGCCAAAATCTAACCCTAATAAAGAATAGCGTTACTTCCTCTCTCGATTAAGCCTGATCTTGCGCCATTCCGCCACGTTGCGGTTATGCTCGGCCAGTGTTTTGGCGAAGACATGCCCGCCTGTGCCGTCCGCAACAAAGTAAATATAGTCATTGCTTTCGGGGTTGAGCACGGCCTCGATGCTGGCGCGGCCCGGATTGGCGATGGGACCGGGGGGCAGGCCGGGATATTTATAGGTGTTATAAGGGCTGTCCACTTCCATATCTTTGGAGAGCAGGCGCCGCCCCAGCGGCCCTTTGCCGTCATTTTTATGCTCACCCTTGGTGATGGCGTAAATCACGGTGGGATCGGTTTGCAGCGGCATATTCTTGGTTAGGCGGTTATAGAATACCCCCGCAACGGCGCGGCGTTCATCGGGCTTTCCGGTTTCTTTCTCCACGATGGAGGCCAGCGTGATAATTTTGTGCCAGCATTTATCATTGTCCAGCAGAGATTGCAGAGAGGGAAGCTCCTGGCCTTCTTCCTGTTTTATTTTGCATAATTCAAATACCGGGAGAGAGAGGTTGCTCTGATTTTCTGGGGTGGCTGTGTTGGATAAGGATTGGCGGAGGTTGCTCATCGCCTCGCTCATGCGCTGTAGAACGCCCCGGCGCGGTTCGTTCAGGCGGTAATCATAGGTTTCGGGTAGGAGCGTGCCTTCGCGCGGGACGGAGGTGATATCGCCGCTGAGCTCTTCATGCGCCTTTAATTCGCGCACGATCTCGAAGCTGGTCAGGCCTTCGCGCAAGGTGATCCGGCGGGCGAAGGTTTTGCCTTCGCGCATCAATTGCATGATGTCTTTCTGGCTTGCGGCGGCTGGAATTTCGTATTCCCCGGCCTTGAGCTTGCTTTGGTTGCCGCTCAGCGTGACGCCGATCATGAATATGAAGGGGTCTTCGATAATGTTTCCAGCGTAAAGATTGCCGGCGATTTTATTGAGGTGATCGCCGCGCTCGACCATGAACAAAGCGGGGTCCGGCAATGGGCCAGGCTTGGTGAATTGCTGCGCCCCCCAGAAGAAGGCGCCAACGGAGCCGATGACGGCGAGGGTGAAGAGGAAGACAGCAATATTGAGAAGATGTTTCATCTCAGAAGTTTGAATCTTGTGAAATAGAGTTGCAAGCCTAAACCGCGCTCATGATAAGGGACGCGTTCGTGCCGCCAAAGCCAAAGGAGTTGGATAGCGCGTGTTTGATCGTCTTTTCCTTGGCCGTAAGCGGTGTGAGGTCCATGCCCTGGCAATCGTCTGAGGGGTTATGCAGGTTCAATGTTGGCGGGATGATGCCGGTTTCCATTGCTTTGAGGGTATAGATCGCCTCAACTGCTCCAGCCGCGCCGAGCAAATGGCCAATCGCGGATTTCGTAGACGACATTGAGACGCTATCAAGAGCGCTCTCAAATAACCGTTTTACCGCACCGAATTCAATGCCATCCCCCACAGGGGTCGAAGTGCCGTGCGCATTGATGTAATCAATATCTGTGGGGTTCAGCTTCGCGCGTTTCAGGGCGGCCTCCATCGCGCGGTAGCCGCCATTTCCGTCCTCGGCCGGGGAGGTTATATGGTGCGCATCACCGGACAGGCCATAGCCGGTGACTTCGCCGTAAATTTTCGCACCGCGTTTCTTTGCGTGCTCATATTCTTCCAGAACCACGATCCCGGCCCCCTCGCCGATCACGAACCCGTCGCGGTCTTGATCCCAGGGGCGGGAGGCTTCAGATGGGCGATCGTTATATCCGGTGGAGAGTGCACGCGCCGCGGCAAAGCCAGCCACGCCCAGGCGGCAGACTGCGCCCTCTGCGCCGCCCGCAATCATCACATCGGCATCATCCAGAGCAATCAGGCGCGCGGCATCACCAATGGCGTGCGTGCCGGTCGCGCAGGCGGTGACTACAGAATGGTTTGGGCCACGGAAGCCGTATTTGATGGAGACATGGCCAGAGGTCAGGTTGATCAGCGCGGCCGGAACAAAGAAAGGTGAAATACGGCGCGGTCCGCGTTCATTCAGCAAGGTGGAGGTTTTATAAATCTCATCCAGCCCGCCGATGCCGGAGCCAATCAAAACACCCGTTCGATTGAGACTTTCTTCATCCGTAGGTGTCCAGCCTGAATCCTCAACGGCTTCTTGCGCCGCGGCCATGCCGTAGGTGATAAAAATATCGACTTTGCGCTGTTCCTTAGGCTCTAGATACAGGTTGGGGTTGAATGCGCCGTTTTCTGGCGTTTCGCTCTCGGTGCGGGGGATGACCCCGGCAATTTGCGAGGTAATATCGCTGACATCGAAATGCTCGATCTTGCGAATGCCGCTTTTTCCGGCTGTAATTTCACGCCAGTTATGCTCCACGCCCATACCGAGCGGGGACACCATCCCTAATCCTGTGACAACAACGCGTCTCATGGTTTTATAATGTAAGGATTTAATGACGAAAGACAGCCCCTAAATTTGTAAAAGGGGCTTAATCTTTACTCGTCAGCGTTTTCTTTGATGAAGTTGACGGCATCGCCAACAGTCTGAATTTTCTCAGCCGCATCATCGGGGATTTCAACGCTGAATTCCTCTTCAAACGCCATAACCAGCTCAACCGTATCCAGGGAGTCAGCACCAAGATCGTCGATAAAGCTTGCGCCCTCAACCACCTTGTCCTCTTCGACACCTAAATGCTCTACCACGATCTTTTTCACGCGTTCGGCTACATCACTCATTGAAAAATTCCTTATCCTTAATTTACATTATTTTTGTCAGTTCAATCGAAACGAGACTTTACCGATTTTGCTCTCGATTTCAAGCCATTTAATTTTGCTATCATACAGACTGGCGCAAAGCAAAGCGTTTTTGCCTGTTTCAAGCGGCGCATGTGGATAAGGTTTGATCTTTGTTTTGCTGAAAGATTGAGGTCTACGCCGTTGCTGTGCTCTTTCAAAACCTAGATCAATCCTCGATAACAAAACCTAAACCATAGCCATCCCGCCATTCACATGGATCGTCTGGCCAGTCACGTAGGTGGCTTCGTCGCTGGCCAGATAGACGGCGGCAGCGGCGATGTCTTCGGGAGCGCCCATTTTCCCGGCGGGGATGGTGGCGTTGATTTTATCCTTTTGATCATCGGTGAGCGCATCGGTCATCGCGGTGGCGATAAAGCCCGGCGCGATGCAGTTCACGGTGATATTGCGGCTGGCGATTTCCTGCGCCATCGCCTTGGACCAGCCGATCATCCCGGCCTTCGAAGCGACATAGTTGCACTGGCCGGGATTGCCGGTGACGCCCACCACGCTGGCGATATTGATGATGCGCCCGGTGCGGCGTTTCATCATGCCGCGCTGGACGGCCTTGGCCAGTTTGAAGGTCGCGCTCATATTCACATCGATCACCTGTTGCCAGTCTTCATCGCTCATGCGCATGGACAGCCCATCACGCGTAAGGCCCGCGTTATTCACGAGAATATCAATCTGGCCCATCGCCTCATCGGCGCGCTTGACCAGATCGGCGATGGCATCACTGCTGGACAGATCAGCGGGCAGGACGGAAACGCGCTCGCCTAGCTCTTTGGCCAGCGCCGCCAGCTTATCCTCATTGCGTCCGGAGATTCCGACATGGGCGCCCGCCGCGTGCAGGGCCGTGGCAATCGCCCCGCCAATGCCGCCAGTCGCGCCGGTGATGAGGGCTGTTTTTCCGCTGAGATTGAACATGTTTTTATCCTTTTCGTTTATTTCTTCTTAACCGTTTTTAGGCATACTGGAGTCAATAATAAAGAGGAAAAATATCCTTTTATAGAGAGTGTGTCATTATGAATAGTATGTATCCGGACCAAACGGCGGAGAAAACCGTTGCTGTGGACGCAGCGGTATTACGAGATGTTGTCAAAGGTTTTGCGCCCGATGAGATCGGGCTGTCCCGCGCCTGGCATGAATTTTACATGGCGTGCCTGGCGGCGGATGCCCCATCGTCTTTATTGCAGGCCATCCACGATATCATGGAATCCATCGAGGATGCGGAAAAAGGGATGGTGCAATGATGAAAGTCTCCATTCCTTTTGACGCCGCCCGGGTTTTAAGCGAACATCATGATGCGTTGACCGGCCTAGCCGAGCGTTACAGCCGGGCTGGGCATGATGCCTCGGGCGCATTGTCAACGGCGTGTGAAGCCCTGCGTGACTTAGTCCCTTAAGATTTTAATCTTTCAGGAAAGTTTTAATCTCTTCCGCTGTGCCGATGCTGGTGCAGGAAATATCCTTGTCGATGCGGCGGATCAGGCCGCACAGAACCTTGCCAGCGCCGATTTCAACGATATTGGTCACACCATTTTCCTTCATCCAGAGTACGGATTCGCGCCAGCGCACCATGCCGGTGATTTGATCCACCAATAAGTGACGTAGCGTATCGGGATTGGTTTCGGCTTGGGCAGTGACGTTCGTGACGATTGGGACGGTCGGCGCATTGAATGTCGCTCCAGCGAGTGCTTCGCGCATGATATCGGCTGCAGGCTGCATCAGGCCGCAGTGGAACGGGGCGCTGACCGGGAGAATGACCGCGCGCTTGGCGCCGCGCTCGCTGGCCAGGGCGACGGCGGCCTGAACCGCTCCGGCATGACCGCTGACGACGACTTGACCTACGGAGTTATCATTTGCCGCCTCGCAGATTTCCGAATTCGAGGCTTCTTTGGCAATCGCCTGGACCTCTTCAAAACTCAGCCCCAGTATAGCAGCCATGGAGCCGACACCAACAGGGACCGCTTTCTGCATGGACTGTCCGCGCAGTTTGAGCAACCGCGCCGTATCTTCCAGTTTTAAAACGCTCGCCGCCGTGAGCGCTGCATATTCGCCCAGGGAGTGCCCGGCGGCAAAAGCTGCACGATCGGCGATATCAACACCGTTTTCCTGCAATACTTTCATAACGGCCATAGAGACGGCCATCAATGCCGGTTGCGTATTTTCAGTCAAATTCAGGTCTTCTTCCGGCCCGTCAAAGATGATTCGGCTTAAATTTTGCCCCAGTGTTTCATCAATTCGCTCAAAAATTTCACGTGCAACGGGAAAATTATCGGATAAATCTCTTCCCATCCCCAGAAATTGTGAGCCCTGGCCGGGAAAAACGAATGCAGTGGTCATCAAGTTAACTCCTTCAGTTTGGTTGTATATTAGCAAAATATACAAAGTTTTTTGCGCCGCAGCGAATTAAAGTTTCATTTTTGTGCTTAAATAATGCAAAAAATTTCTTGCATTATTCTCCCGTTTTTGGTTACGCTTAAGTTCATTCTTACAGTTTTGAGTAGATTTTGAGTACACACCGTCGCCGGATTTTCAAGGCAAAGCTGCGCGATGGTCAAAAATATTTTAAGCCATTTTAAAAATAATCTCTGGGGAGAGTATAATGAAAACGTCAATCCATCAACAGGTGCAGTGTCTGATTCAGGAGACCACAGATGCCTTTTCCGGCTGTCAGGGCGGTTTAAATACCGATTATGCTGGCTTTGCGTCTATGTCGCTTGCACAATTTAAATCTATCCTGAACAATCCAAATTTGACCGGTGCGCAGCTTGAGCTTATTTTGCGCAAGGCTATGGCACAGAACAAGGGCGCAGATCCTGATCAATGGGTTATTGCGATGGCGCAACAGATTTCCAAGGTTGCCAATCAGACCGTATAGGCTGCAAGGTGGGTCCTGCTTGTGGGCCTCCCTGATTTTTCCGCGTAGAAACGCAGACATAAAAACCGAAAGAAAAACTTGCATTTCTTCCGGTTTTGCGGCATTGTCCCCTCACATTAAACAACCTCGCTGGCTGTAAATGTACGGTCAGCTTCAGTTTAGGATCGAAATTCGTGGTGAATTTTGACCTTGAAATTGTAACCGAGAGGACGAAACATGCCTTACTATGAAACCGTGTTTATGGCACGGCAGGATTTGACGGAAGCGCAGGTCAAGGAATTGGCCAAAACTTTTGGAAAAATCATCGAAGACCAGGGCGGCAAGGTGGCCAAAACCGAACATTGGGGCCTGCGCACACTGGCGTATAAAATCAACAAAAGTAGAAAAGCCCATTACGTGCTGATCGAAAGTGATGCGCCGGGAACGGCCGTGATCGAGCTTGAGCGTATTATGCGCCTTCATGACGATGTTATGCGCAGTCTGACTGTAAAGCGCGAGGCCCTGTCTGACGGCCCGTCAATTATGGTTGATAAGAACCAGGATAAAAACCAGGAAAAGGAGGCCGCATAACATGAGCGCCGCTGATGCACCAACCGTAAAACGTCCATTTTTCAAGCGCCAGAAGAGCTGCCCTTTTTCAGGCCCCAACGCGCCGGACATTGACTGGAAAGACACCAGAACACTGGGCCGCTATATTTCAGAGCGCGGCAAGATGGTCCCGAGCCGGATTACCTCCGTCTCTCAAAAGAAACAGCGTGAACTGGCCAAAGCCATCAAGCGCGCCCGCTTCATGGGGCTTCTGCCTTATGTGGGTTCAGATGAGGGCGGCCGCTAAGTCCGGCCTTCCCGTATTAAGGAGAAAATAGATGTCTACACAGGTTATTTTACTTGAGCGCGTCGATAATCTTGGCGAGATGGGTGACGTTGTCAGCGTTCGTCCCGGATATGCCAGAAACTTCCTGCTGCCGCAAAAGAAAGCTTTGCGCGCCAGCAAGGACAATGTCGCGTATTTTGAAGCCCAGAAAAAACAGCTTGAAGC
>CAYGSN010000004.1:0-44847 GCA_964352675.1 uncultured Pseudobdellovibrionaceae bacterium | reverse complement strand
TTGAAGCCGATAACGACAACCGCCGCAAGGACGCCGAGAAATTGGCGAAAAAGCTGGAAGGGCTGAAAGTTCCGATGCTCCGCCAAGCGTCCGAAGCTGGGCAGCTTTTCGGTTCCGTGACCTCCCGCGACATTGCGGCGCAGGCCAGCGAAGTTTCTGGCGAAGCGATCAGCCGCGACATGGTGCGCTTGAATCAGAACTTCAAGCTGATTGGTTTGTTCCCCGTTGAAATTGCACTTCACCCTGAAGTGAAGGTAGAGATTACCGTGAATATCGCCCGCACCAAGGAAGAAGCTGAAATTCAGGCTGAAACCGGAAAAGCTATGATCTCGCAGGATGATGAAGCGCCGGTTTCCGAACAGATTGCAGATTTCCAGAATGAGGATGATTCGGCTCTGGCGGATGTTCTTGAAGAAGGTGCATTTGAAGCCCAGAAGGAAAAGCAGGCCGAGGAAGCCGAAGCGCAGAAGAAAGCCGATGAACAGGATGCTGTCCGCGCCGAGAAAGCTGCTGCGAAAGCTGTGGCCAAGGCGGAAGCGGAAGCTCTTGCTGAAGCTGAAGGCGCTACCGAAGAAGAGGCCGTTGAATCCGAAGAGTCTGATAAAGACGAATAAAGAATAGCTATCCCCATAATTCACAAGGGGGAATGAGATTAAGGCTGGCAAAGGGTTTAAAATCTTTGCTAGCCTTTTTTTATGATTCAATATTCACCAACTCAGGAGCGCCGGGGTGATGCCGCCGGCGGTAATGCTGCCTCTTCGGACAAATCCGAAGGGCCCGAACGCCTGTACCGTATGTTGCCACACAATTTGGAGGCCGAGCAGGGCTTGCTGGGCGCACTTCTGATTGACAACCGCGCGCTGGAGAAGGTGAGTGATTTCCTCAAAGCGCCGCATTTCTTCGTGCCCGCCCATCAGCGGATCTATACGGCGATTGAGCGCCTAGTGGAGCGCGGGCAGACGGCCTCCCCGGTGACTTTGAAAAACTATTTCGAAAAAGATGCGGATTTAAGCGATGTCGGTGGGGCGGAATATCTCGCCGATCTGGCGGGCAGCGTGATCAGCGTGATCAACACCGAGGATTACGGCCGCACGATTTACGATTTGCATTTGCGCCGCCAGCTTATCACGCTAGGCGAGGATATTGTGAATGATGCGTACGCCCACACGCTGGACAGCGATGCGCGTGATACGATTGAAAAAGCTGAAGGGCATCTGTTCGAGCTGGCCGAAAGCGGTCAGGTCAATGGCGGGTTTGTCACGCTGCGCGATTCGGTCCTGACAGCCATTGATTTGGCGGAAAAAGCCTATAAGACCGACGGCCATGTTACCGGAATCACATCGGGCATGATTGATATCGATAAGAAGCTGGGCGGGTTTCAGAATTCGGATTTGTTAATCCTGGCGGGTCGTCCGTCTATGGGAAAAACGGCGCTGGCTGTGAACTGGGCATTTAACGCCTCGAAGAAATTTGCTGAGACAGGCGGGAAAGAAGGTGCGCGCGTTGCATTTTTCTCCCTGGAGATGGCCGCCGACCAGTTGGCCACACGTATTCTGGCCGACCAATCGGGCATTTCCGGCGATGCCATCCGCAAGGGAAATATAAAACAAGACGATTTCCGCGCTTTTGTTGAGGCGTCCCAAAAAATGAGCCAGGTGCCACTTTATATTGATGATACGCCTGCCCTGTCTATTGGTGCGGTGCGTGCGCGTTCCCGCCGCCTGAAGCGCCAGCACGGGCTGGATTGTGTGGTGGTGGATTACCTGCAGCTCTTGCAGGGCAACGGATCGCGCCAATCTTCGGAGAATCGGGTGCTGGAAATTTCGGAAATCACGCGCGGTTTGAAGGCGATTGCGAAGGAACTCCAGATCCCCGTGATCGCATTGTCCCAGCTCTCGCGGCAGGTGGAGCAGCGCGAGGACAAGCGCCCGCAGCTATCGGATCTGCGGGAATCAGGGTCGATCGAGCAGGATTCGGATGTGGTAATGTTCGTCTACCGTGAGGAATATTACCTCCACCGGACCGAACCGGAGCCGGGCACGGAGAAGCATATGCAATGGCAGGAAAGCTGTGAGAGGGCGCGTAATATCGCCGAATGCATCATTGCCAAGCAGCGTCATGGCCCGATCGGCACGGTTAAGCTGCATTTCGATCCGAACCTGACGCGCTTCAGCGATCTGGATCAGAATCATCAGCTCTGATCATTTTTAAATTCTTCGCTGGAATTTTCGCCTGTTTTCAGGTGATATACGCCGATGGAGATGTTTACCGATATTACCGATTATGAGGAGCGCTGGGCCCCGGGGCGGTTGGAAATCAATTTGGGCGCTGTGCGCGAGAATTACCGTATCCTGAAATTAAAGCTGGCCAAGGGCTGTGAGATTGCCCCGGCGGTCAAGGCCAATGCGTACGGTCTGGGCATGGTGGAGGTTGCGGGTGCGCTGCGTGAGGAGGGAGCGCACAATTTCTTCGTCGCCAATCTGCATGAGGGGTTGGTGTTGCGCCGGGCCTATGGTGATGTTGGCATTTTTATCCTAAACGGATTTTACAGCAGCGATGCGCGGGCCTATGTGGATTTCCGTCTGACCCCGGTGATAGGCAGCTTTATGGAGCTGAAGGCCTATGCCGCACTATCCGGTGAGGTTGACCGGGCGCTGTCCGCCTTCCTGCATTTCAATACGCGTATGAACAGGCTGGGTTTTGGATCGGTGGAAACGCGGGAGCTGCTGGGCAATTTGGACATGCTGAGTGGCATAGATGTGCAGGGCGTGATGTCGCACTTGGCCTGCGCGGATGAACCGGAGCACGATATGAACAGAGTGCAGCTGGAAATTTTCACAGAAATTTCAGACCGGATTGCACAAAAATTCCCGCAGGCGAAACGCTCGCTGGCCAATTCATCCGGTATCTTTTTGGGCGAGGACTATCATTTCGATATGGTGCGGCCCGGAATGGCTTTATACGGCCTGAACCCTGTTCCCCATCAGGGAAATATTATGAGACGTGTCGTATCGTTGACTGCGCCAGTCATGCGCACCAGAATAGTATATCAGGGCGCGCATGTGGGATATGGTGCAACGCACCGTTTTGAAAAAGAATCGCCGCTGGCCACGGTGTCTGCCGGGTATGCGGACGGTGTTTTCTGGGCGCTGGGCAATCGCGGTGCTTTGTATTGGAATGGTATCCGCTGCCCCATTCGCGGGCGGGTGTCGATGGACCTGACGACGGTGGATTTGTCGGACGTGCCGCCGCAGGAGCGTCCCAAACCGGGCGATGAAATGGAGCTGTTGGGCCCGCATCAGAGCCCGGACGATCTGGCGCGCGATGCCGGAACAATTGGCTATGAGGTGCTTACGGCGCTGGGTGCGCGGTATCAACGGGCGTACAGGCGCTGACGATTGCGCTCAGGCGTTTTTTTTGATCTTCAAAGTGAGAACCATCAAAATCCGGAGGCCCGCCGGCCAGATCTGGATTGACGCAGCGCATCTGCGGCGGCAGGTCAGCATCAGCCAGTGGGGCGTGCTGGTTGCTGATATCTGCGGCGATCCTGTAATCCCAGTGTTCTTCGGGCAGGCATGTAAGATCAATCTTGAGTTCCAATGCGGCCTGCTCCATTGCCTCGCGCTCGATGGCGCGGATGTATTGCTGGGCCGGGGTAAGGTGGGGATGATCGCGGTGCGCGCGATTGCCTGCGGGTGAGGAATCCGGGGACATGAGATCAAAAGGTGTGCCTTTATCCAGCGGATGGCCGTCTTCATCCTCCAGCATAATATCAATCGCCATGCCGCGCGGATGCGCGCCGGAACCCTCGGGGGAGAGCATGCGCGGCTCTTCCAGCCATGCGCCGTTGCCTTGCGCAATTGCGATTTTTTCCATGTGTTTCTGGGCATCAGTCGTGCGCAGCCCGTCATGCAGCACGAAACGCACGCCGTGTTTTTCATGGGCGATTTGCGCCGCGCGCAGGACGACTTTGGCCAGATCCTCATGCAGCCATAACCGGGCATTTTCGTGGTAAATCGGCTCCCCCAGGAAATTATCGGCCCGGCTATAGGCCACATCCACACGGATGGGGAAGTCTTTTTCATACAGATCCATGGGGACGAGTTTTGCCGGATCGATTTTCTTCATGGATGTTCAGTCGTTTTTTTCGTTATATTTCAATGTTACCCAGCCTGAATGGGCTAGATATTTGCCCTGAATTGGTCTAGGGTTCAAAAATTAAAAATAAAGCTAACCTATAAAATATGAAAACACAAGATATAAGCAAAGACTGGATGGAGCGC
This sequence comes from uncultured Pseudobdellovibrionaceae bacterium, assembly GCA_964352675.1. GTDB lineage: Bacteria > Pseudomonadota > Alphaproteobacteria > Micavibrionales > Micavibrionaceae > CAYGSN01. Next base: position 40,564 of record CAYGSN010000004.1, on the reverse strand, counting down.
ACAAAACCCGCGGCGGGCTTTGTACTGGATACGTGCGAAGCCATCGGCAAGACGGTTTTGAATTTCTTCCGGAAGGTCGGGCAGTTGGCAGTTTTTGTGTTTCAATCGGTGCTGCATTGTTTTGCGCCTCCCTATTTCCCCTCGCAGACCCTGCGTCAATTGATTGATATCGGTTATTATTCCCTGCCTGTGGTGGGTTTGACGGCGCTATTCACCGGGATGGTGCTGGCGTTGCAGAGCTATACCGGCTTTACGCGGTTTAATGCGGAGAGCGCAATTGCCGGGGTTGTGGTCCTGTCGGTTACGCGGGAGCTCTCCCCGGTTCTGGCCGGTCTGATGGTGGCGGGCCGCGTGGGTGCGGCGATTGCAGCGGAGATAGGGACGATGCGGGTGACCGAACAGATTGACGCTTTAAGCACGCTTTCGGTCAACCCGTTCAAATATTTAATCGCGCCGCGCGTGATTGCGGGGACGATCATGCTGCCCTTACTGGTGCTGATCGGCGATATTATTGGGGTGTTCGGCGGCTATATGGTTGCAATTTATAATCTGGGCTTCTCACCGGGCAGCTATTTATCGCAGACCTGGGACGTTCTGGAGACAATGGATGTGGTCTCCGGCCTGGTCAAAGCCGGGGCTTTCGGGTTTATAGTTTCGATTTTAGGCTGTTACAACGGTTTTAATTCCCAGCGCGGGGCGCAGGGCGTGGGCGCGGCGACAACGAATGCGGTTGTCTCATCTTCCATCATGATCCTGATTTTCAACTATATCATTACACAAATACTGTTCTCATGACGACGATGCAAACACCAATTGCCAAGCTGGAACTTAAGGGCGTGAAGAAAGCTTTTGGCGATAATCATGTGCTGAACGGAATCGATATTACAATTCCGGAGGGCAAGTCGCTGGTCATTATTGGCGGGTCGGGCAGCGGGAAATCTGTGATGCTGAAATGCGTTTTGGGTCTGATTACGCCGGACGAAGGTACGATTATGGTGGACGGCCAGGAAACGGTGGGCATGGACGCCAGAGGCCGTGATGAGATGATGCATAAATTTGGTATGTTGTTTCAGGGCGCAGCGTTGTTCGATTCACTTCCGGTTTGGGAAAATGTGGCCTTTGGGATGATCCATGGGCGCGGCGGCGACCGGGCCGAAGCGCGCGAAGTTGCAATTGAGAAAATTAAATCGGTGGGTTTGAGTGAAAATGTCGCCGACCTTTTTCCGGCCGAGCTGTCCGGGGGGATGCAAAAGCGTGTGGGGCTTGCGCGCGCCGTGGCGACCAATCCGGAAATTATTTTCTTTGACGAGCCGACAACGGGGCTGGACCCGATTATGGCGGATGTGATTAATGAACTGATCGTTGAGCAAGTCAAGGAGCTGGGCGCGACGACATTGTCGATTACGCATGATATGGCCTCGGCCCGCAAGATCGCAGATTATGTGGCGATGATTTATGAGGGGCGGATTATCTGGCACGGTGCGGTGGATGAGCTGGATCATTCGGGCAACGAATATGTCGATCAGTTTATCCATGGGCGTGCGATCGGCCCGATTACGCGCCAGGCGGCCTAAGCAGAGTGTCTCTTGAGCTGCAAAAAATACTTCCTCTGGGTTTTAAAATGGTTTTGTGACAGGCATGAAATATCTTTGGTACGCATTTCTTGGATTGTTTTCCCTCGGCTTTTTGGGTTTGATTGCCGGGATCGTTGGTGTTGTCTATCTGTTCAGCTATTACGGCCATGATCTGCCTGATTACAAGCGGTTGAAAAATTACGAAGCACCGATCGTCACGAGGCTCTATGCCGGGGATGGTCGCCTGATGGCCGAATTTGCACAGGAAAAACGGATATTCATGGCGATTGATGATATTCCCGATATTGTCAAACACGCCTTTATCGCCGCCGAGGACAAGAATTTCTATACGCATGAGGGCGTGGACATGCTGGCGATCGTGCGCGCGGCCCTGAGCAATATTAAGAATATAGGCAGCGGCCGTCGACCCGTGGGGGCCTCCACCATCACCCAGCAGGTGGCGAAAAACTTTTTGCTGACCAATGAAGTGTCCTATGAACGCAAGATCAAAGAGGCGATACTGGCTTACCGGATGGAGCGGGCGATGTCGAAAGACAAGCTGCTGGAGCTGTATATGAATGAGATTTTTCTGGGTTATCGCTCTTATGGTGTGGCGGCGGCGGCGTTACAATATTTTAACAAATCGCTTGATGAGCTGAGCATTGCCGAGGCGGCCTATCTGGCGGCCCTGCCGAAAGCGCCGAACAATTATCACCCCGTGCGGAAATACGAAGCCGCGTTGCAGCGCCGCAACTGGGTGATCGGACGGATGGAGGAAGATGGCTACATCACCAAGGCGCAGGCGGAATTGTCCCAAATTGCACCGCTGGAAACCACCGAACGCGATGAAAGTGGAATCGTGACAGCGCCGTATTTCGCCGAGGAGGTGCGCCGCGATCTGGCCGGGCAGTATGGAGAGGATAGTTTGTATGGCGGCGGTCTGGCTGTGCGCACGACAATCAATCCGCGCTTGCAGGAGATTGCGGTGAAGACCCTGCGCGATGGGCTGATGGACTATGATAAGAGGCACGGATGGCGGGGCGCGTATAAGCATTTAGATACGCTGGATGATTGGAAGAAGAATCTCTCCGAGCTGTTCCGTCCGGTAGAAATGCTGCCGGAGTGGCGTCTGGCGATGGTGTTGAGCGTGGAGCCGAACAAGGCTGTTCTGGGGTTTGCCGAAGGGCCGACCGGCGCTTTGGAGCTGGAGCAGGTGCGCTGGGCACGGAAATACCTGAATGAAGGTTATGCGCAGGGACCGGAGGTGATTTCGGTCAATCAGGTGGTGCAACCCGGCGATGTCATTATGGTGGAGCCAGTGAAAGAGGGTGCAAACACTTATGAACTGCGGCAAGTTCCAGATGTGCAGGGCGGGATTGTGGCAATTGATCCGCATACGGGCCGCGTTCTGGCGATGCAGGGCGGCTGGCGGTTCGTGCCCGCGCATGAGGAATTTAACCGCGCCGTTCAGGCCAAGCGCCAGCCCGGATCGGCATTTAAACCGTTTGTATATCTGGCGGCGCTGGAGCGGGGCTTTACCCCGGCCACGCTGGTGCTGGATGCGCCGTTTGTAATCGAGGACCGCCCCGGCCATTTCTGGAGCCCGACCAATTATTCGAATGAATATTATGGTCCGACCCCCATCCGTGTGGGTGTGGAGAAGTCCAAGAATCTGATGACAGTGCGGCTGGCGGATTTCCTGGGCATGGATACGATTGTTGAATATGCGCGCAAGTTTGGGATTGATCCGAATATGCAGCCGCATCTGGCCAATGCGCTGGGCGCCGGAGAAACAACTTTGCTGGACCTGACGGCGGCCTACGCCGTTTTGGTAAATGGTGGGAAAAAGATAACGCCCAGCATTATCGACCGGATTCAGGATCGGCGCGGCGAAACGATTTATAGGCATGAAACCCGCGACTGTCCCAGCTGCGGCAGCCTTATTAAATGGCAGAGCCAGCGCGTTCCGCCGGTTCCTGACAGCCGGGAGCAGATTGCCGATCCGCGCACGTCATACCAGATGGTTTCCATCCTGGAAGGCGTTGTCCAGCGCGGCACGGGGGCGAAGATCCGCGAATTGGGCCGTCCGCTGGCGGGTAAAACCGGCACAACCAATGAATCCAAAGATACGTGGTTTATCGGCTTTTCACCCGATCTGGCTGTCGGCGTATTTGTCGGTTTTGATGAGCCGCGCTCCATGGGAAAGCGTGAGACGGGATCATCCGTTGCTGTGCCAATATTCAAAGATTTCATGAAAGAAGCGCTGAAGGATGAGCCAATCCTGCCGTTTCGGATTCCGCCCGGCATCCGTCAGGTCCAGATCAATGCCGAAACCGGGGTCCGCGCCCAGCCCGGTGATGAGAAGGTCATCTGGGAGGCTTTCGTGGTTGGCACCGAGCCGACCGACGACATGTATATCCTCGACGGTCAGGGCATTAACCTGATGCAGGCCGTTGGGGCTGATCCACATGCCAGCGGCGAGGAGGCTACAACCGGCACCGGCGGATTGTATTAAAGCTTTTTCTGAAGCTTCTGCCTCACCCTATACAATCAAATTGCCCGAGCTTCCGCCCAGCCGCTAGCTTATGAGCCTTTTCTTTTGGTATTTTTACATTGCAGATTTGTTAAGGCCATTGGGGTATCGTATTTTATGGGGCAGGACAATAGTCTCACGAAAGCCACTGTTTTGTAAGATTTTCTGGACTAAATTGGATTATATCGGATGAAAAAATGGAGCGAGTGAAGGGATTCGAACCCTCGACCTTCTCGTTGGCAACGAGATGCTCTACCCCTGAGCTACACTCGCTAATATGGGATTGAGAAATCCGAATATAAGGATTTTGTTCGTGAATGCAAGCCAAAAAGCTTAATAAAGGTCGCCGACCTTTATGAGCGGGACTTTATAGCCGATCGGGTCATGATTTTTGAAGAGGTTATAGACGATGACATCCGGGCTTTTTTCCACGGGAGGCACCATTTTTTCCGGCACTTCGTAGTGCATAAGCTCGCCGTTTTCGTCTTCCGTGTGATAAATCAACATGAACAGACGCTGGTCGCGGTAAAATTCAACGCGCTTGACGATGTGCGGCATGGGCGTATCGCTCACCAGCATAACGCCGCCATCGTTCAATATGCCCAGTTCGATATTCATGCTTGCCCCGGTTTGATGGTGCTGAGATCAAAAGTAACAACCGGATCGGTCGGATTATTGGCTGCAGCTTCTTTATATTGCGAATAAAGCGGCGGGATATTGGACGGCTCGCCCAGGGACAGCCTCAGATCTTCCAGGACAAAACCTGTATCCAGGCCGTTTTCTGCCATAAAGTCGAAAATTTCCTTGGGGAACATGGCTGCAGCCATGCCGGGCGGAAGGCGTCCGGCCATGAGGGAATTGCTCAAGGCTTCCATGCCCAGTAAGGCCAGCCCCGCCATAAGTTCTTGTGGCTCCATGCCTTTTGGCTCTTCCTCTGTTATTTCAATATCGTTACTCAAGTTACACCCCACTTAATTTCACCCTTATCCTAAGGCAAAAAAGTTAATAAAGAATGTATGAGAAGTCGTCGGTGGGCTTGATTTTGTAGCTCTTTCCGCGCGATAACAGGGCATGACACAGGATATTTCATCATCGTCGCCATTGCCCGTTGATTCAAAAATGATTCTGGAAGTGTTGGAAACCTTGGGTATCCGCTATGAGCTGCACCGGCATGATCCGATTTTTACCGTGGAGGAAGGGGAGCATCTTAAGGCGCATATTCCCGGGCTGCATTGCCGGAATTTATTTCTGCGTGATAAGAAAAAAGCCATGTTTCTGGTCGTGGCGGGCAATGATACGGCGGTGGATATGAAGCTGCTGGAAAAGGATTTGGGGAGTGCGCGCTTGTCCTTCGCATCACCGGAGCGGCTCTGGGAGTATCTCGGAATCCGACCCGGATCGGTCAATCCGTTTTGCGTGATTAATGATGCGGATCATCATGTGAAAGTGTTGTTGGATGCGGCGATGATGCAGGCGGAGGTTATAAATGTTCACCCCATGGACAACGCAATGACGGTTTCGATTGCGCCGCGCGATCTTCTGACATTTTTTGCTTATACGGAACATGAGCCTGTGACCCTTGCTTTTTGAAGGGTGAGCGCCTAAATGTAAGGACAAAGGAAATTAGGACATGTTTTTTGGTAAAGATAAAGCGCCGGCCCAGCCAGCAGATAACCCAGCAGATAACAATGTTGTCGATTTTGGAGCGACAAAGGGCGCGACAATTTTCGAGGTCGGCACGCCAGAATTTGAAGAGCGCGTGATCAAGGCTTCGATGCAGGTTCCTGTCATTGCCTATTTCACTGCGCCGTGGTGCGGCCCCTGCAAACAGCTCGGCCCCATTCTGGATGCAGCGGTGCAGGCGGTGGGCGGCGAAGTCATCATGGCAAAAATCAATCTCGATGAGAACCAGGAATTGGCGCAGGCCCTGCGCATTCAATCTGTTCCAACTGTTTTTGGTTTTTTTCAGGGGCGGCCCGTTGATGCGTTTCAGGGTGCTGTCCCCGACAGTAAGGTGAAGGAATTTATCACCAAGCTGGTTCAGGCCGCGCGGGCGGCGCAGCCCGATGCGATAGATATTCCCGAAGCATTAAAAGGGGCGGCGGAGGCTTTGGCCGCGCAGGATTTGCAAACCGCGCAGGGGGTTTATTTGCAAATTTTGCAGCAGGAAGAGACGAATGCGAAAGCCTATGCCGGGTTGGTGCGTGTGATGATTGCTGCAGGCGAGCTAGGACAAGCACAGGATATGATTGAAAACGCGCCGGAGGAGATGGCCAAAGACAGTGCAATTGCCGAGGTTAAAACGGCGCTGGAGCTAGCACAAAACTGTCCCGACGACGGCATTTTGCAGGGCCTTTTGGGCGCGGTTGAGAGCAACCCGGAGGATCATCAGGCGCGGTTTGATCTGGCTGTTGCGCAATTTGCGGCAGGCGCGCGGGAAGAAGCGATTGACCAGCTGCTCTATATTGTCGAGAGAAATCGTGAATGGAATGAAGAGGAAGCGCGCAAGCAGCTTCTGAAATTCTTCGAGGCTATGGGGCATAGCGATCCTTTGACAGTTGCGGCACGTAAAAAACTTTCTTCCCTGCTCTTTTCTTAGGCAGGCTTTATTCTAAATTAATCCCATGGAGAAAATTGAATTCGCGCCAGATTTTGAAGATTTACCGGACAGTCTTCCGATCTTTCCGCTGACGGGCGTGTTGCTTTTACCGACCGGGCAATTGCCGCTCAATATTTTTGAGCCACGCTATTTGCAAATGGTTGAAGATGCGATGGCTTCGAACCGTTTGATCGGTATGGTGCAGCCGAAGGACCAGAGTCGAGACAAGCCAGGGATCTATGCTGTTGGCTGCGCAGGAAAAATTACTGATTTCAGCGAGACACCCGATGGAAGATATCTTATTTCTCTGACCGGGGTTTGCCGTTTTAAGATTGTGCAGGAGTTGAATGTCACGACGCTTTATCGTCAGGCGCAAGCGTCCTGGGCGGAGTTTAAAAACGACATTTATCAAAAAAACTGTCCGGATGTGAACCGCGAAAAGCTGTATGAATTGCTGGCGAGTTATTTCAAGAAGCAGGGGCTGAGCTGTGACTGGACAATGATTGATGAAGCGAAAAGCGGTCGCCTGATTACCTGCCTCTCCATGATCTGTCCGTTTGATCCGGAAGAAAAACAGGCCTTGCTGGAAGCACCGTGCTGTGAAAGCCGGGCCAAAAACTTTATGGCGATGCTGGAAATGGCGCTTTACGGGCAGATTGAGGGTGGAAAGCCTATGCAATAAGGTTTGCATTTTAGCCTTAAATCTCATATCAATTTTATATGAGCATAGATGTTGACCCAAAATTGTTGGAAATTCTGGTTTGTCCGCTGACCAAGACGCCCCTGCGGTATGATCGTGCGGCCGCTGAGCTGATTTCCGAGCAAGCCAAGCTGGCCTATCCTATCCGTGACGGCATTCCGATTATGCTGGTGGATGAAGCGCGCTCCCTGGAAGACAAGTAGCCCCAAACATTAAGAGACGGCCTATGTCTGACAATAACCGCATTATCATTTTTGATACGACCTTAAGAGATGGCGAGCAATCGCCGGGCTGTTCCATGAATCTGGAAGAAAAGCTGCGCATGGCGGGTTTACTTGATGCGCTGGGTGTGGATGTGATTGAGGCCGGGTTTCCGGTGGCCTCGCCGGGAGATTTTGAGGCGGTTCATGAGATTGCCAAGCAAACAAAAAATGCTGTGATTTGTGGTCTCGCGCGGGCGAAGAAGACGGATATTCAAGCGTCTGCCGATGCGATTAAACCCGCCACAGACCAAGGCCGTGGGCGCATTCATACCTTTATCTCCACATCGCCGCTGCATATGAAACATAAATTGCAGATGGAGCCGGATGCGGTTCTGGGGGCGGTTGAAGAAAGTGTCACATTTGCGCGGAGCTTCACTGATAATGTCGAATGGTCCGCCGAAGATGCGTCGCGCACGGAAGATGACTTCCTGTGCCGCGCGGTGGAGATTGCGATCAAGGCGGGTGCGACGACGATCAATATTCCCGATACGGTCGGCTATAGCGTGCCGGAGGAATATGGCGCGAAAATTGAGATGCTGTTTGAGCGTGTGCCGAATATAGGCAAGGCCATTATCTCCACCCATTGCCACAACGATCTGGGGTTGGCGGTGGCCAATTCACTGGCGGGCGTAAGAGCCGGGGCGCGGCAGGTGGAATGCACGATCAATGGCATCGGGGAGCGCGCGGGCAATGCGGCGCTGGAGGAAATCGTCATGGCGATCCGCACGCGCCCGGATATGCTGCCCTATCAAACCAATATTGAAACAACAAAAATCACTAAAACTTCGCGCACGCTCTCGGCGATTACGGGTTTTAACGTGCAGCCCAACAAGGCGATTGTCGGGGCGAATGCGTTTGCCCACGCCAGTGGAATTCACCAGGACGGGATGCTGAAGAACGTGCAGACCTATGAGATCATGACCCCGGATTCTGTGGGATTGAAAGAATCCAAATTGGTGCTGGCCAAACATTCCGGCCGCCACGCCTTCCGCAACAAGCTCGAAGAGCTGGGTTTTGAGCTCGGCGATAATGCGCTGCAGGATGCGTTTGATCGCTTTAAAAAACTGGCGGATAAGAAGAAGGAAATATTCGAAGAGGATCTGATTGCCCTGATTGAAGATGAGGTAATCAGCGAGCATGACGCGATTAAATTTGTCGCACTGCAGGTTCAGGCTGGAACAGTTGGCCCGCAAACAGCCGAGATCACGCTCAGCATTGAAGGCGCAGAGAAATTGATTAAGGTTGATGGTGATGGGCCGGTCGATGCGATTTTCAAATCTATTCGAGCGCTTGTTCCGCATGAAGGCACGCGCCTGAAGTTGTATCAGGTCCATGCAGTGACGGGCGGGATCGACGCGCAAGCGGAAGTCACCGTTCGCCTGGAGGAAGGCGGACGCACTGCCAACGGCCAGGGAACAGATGCGGATACATTGGTGGCGTCTGCACGTGCCTATGTCCATGCACTAAACAAATTAATCTATAAACGTGGAAGCTTTAATCCGCAAACCGCTGCTGAAGCGCTTAATCCCTAGAAATATCATTGTATCCATTTTTTTGTTATTCACGGCAATTTGACCACGTTTTATAAAGATCAATTGACTCTCATTTTTGCTCTTCTCTATCCTCACGTCTATATTTACAAATTTTGCAAAAGCTCAAAAGGATTGAAAAATGCGATATGGTTTATCTCTTCTAGCTGCGTTATCTCTGTTTACTCTTCCGGCCCACGCTGGCGACGTTATTCCTGGTGAATTTTCCGGTACTGTCGGGTTCACAACAGATTATGCATTCCGGGGTGTATCACAAAGTGATGAGGAGCTGGCGGTTCAGGGAAGTTTCGATTACAGCCATGATAGCGGCCTTTATCTGGGTGCTTGGGGCTCGAGCGTAGATTTTACCGATGCGGATCTAGAGGTGGATTTATATGGTGGCTACACTGGCGAGTTGGGTGGTGGCCTGACATTTGATGTGGGTGGTATTTACTATTATTATCCCGGCGCGCGTGACTCATTAAATTATGATTTTTTTGAAGTCGCCCTAGCTTTGGGATATGATTTTGAGGCCGCTGCGGTCTCTGCGGCGGTGAATTATTCTCCTGAATATTTTGGTGATAGCGGCGATGCTGTTTATTACGCAGGGTATGTGGACGTTCCATTGCCATATGATTTCACACTGTCTGGCCATGTCGGGTACCAAACAATTGATGATAATGCGGCTTTCGGACTAGAGGATTATGTCGATTATTCCGTAGGTGTGGGCTATAGTTTTGAAGGTTTTGATTTGGCGCTTCAATTTGTGGATACAGATTTAGATGAGCCGGGTGAATGTGCTGATGGGTGTGAGGAGCGTGTTATTTTTTCAATTTCAAGGAGTTTTCCTTAAAAGTTTTGTAAATATAGTTTGGGAGTGCTAATTTGTGCTGTCACATGAAAAATAAAGGAGATTAACCATGTTAAAAAACACATTTGTATTATTGGGCACGTTTTTGTTGTTTGGTGCTTCTTTTGCCAATGCCGGCGAAAAATCAGCAACTACAGCTTTGACAAAGGGTCAAAAGCCCTATCAAAAATCATCCAGCAGCATTCAAAGTGAGCACCAGGAGCCCTCCGTGTCTCCTGATGAAGTTCAGCCAGAGAATATTGAGCCAGCGGCTGGAGCTGAACAGCCAAAAATAGACGGTTCAAAAGATATGCTCAAAGAGCAAATTCAGTTGCCAAGAAAGTAAAGTAGCCAAAAGATTTTTTTCTTTTATAATTAGGCCCGTGGTGCTCACAGGCTTTTTTTTCGTATTTCTTTAAGTGCTGAGTAACCTTCCTGCGTTTATAATAATTTACCCAAATCTATAGAATTTACAAAAATGAAGGACTCATTTGATGAAAAGTTTTTTGACACATAAAAAAATATCCTTAAAACTTCCGTTGATCATGATTGCTCTTGTTATTCTCAATAGTGCAATAACTTTTACAATCACCAACACATTGTCTTATGAGGCTTCAATTGATGCCGCCAAGCAGAAGCTTTTGGTTTTGAAGTCGGAGAAGAGTCAGTCTCTAGAGGGTTATCTCAAATCAATTGAAGAGGATTTATCGGCCTTGTCCACCAATCCTTTTGTTGTTCAGGCACTTTATGATTTTTCTGATGCGTGGTATGTGCTGGGTGGTAATCAAACCAAGATTCTTCAGGATTTGTACATCGAAAAAAACCCCCATCCTTTGGGGTCCAAGGAAGAGCTGGATTATGCTCCTGATGGCTCTCAATATAGCGACATACATAAGAAGTATCACCCCTGGTTCAGGCATTTCCTAAGATTGAGGGGATATTACGATATTTTCCTGTTTGATACGGATGGAAACTTGGTCTACACGGTTTTTAAAGAGGCGGATTACGCCACAAATATGTATCGTGGGCAATGGAAGGACACTGATTTAGCCAAGGCTTTTAAGGCTGCTAAGGATAATCCAAAAGCCGGATCCGTCTCTTTTTTCGATTTTAAACCCTACGCGCCGAGTAATAATGCCCCGGCCAGCTTTATTTCCACGCCTATTTTGAATCAATCTGGGCGTTTTGCTGGGGTTTTGGTGTTCCAGATGCCTATCGACAGGTTAAATAATGTCATGAGAGCCAATGAAGGGGTTGGGGAAACCTTTGAAAGTTTTCTGGTTGGTTCTGATCATCTTATGCGCACACAGTCGCGTTTTAAGGAAGAGAACACAATTTTGAAAGAGGAAGTAAAAGAGTCTGCGGTGGATGAGGCGCTGAGGGGCGATTCCGGTGTTCACTGGGATAAAGATTATCGCGGTGAAAAGGTGATGACATCCTTTGCGCCATTCGATTTTCAGGGTGTGCGTTGGGCCATGATTACGGAGATTGCTGAGCATGAGATGCTCAAAGCTGTTATTCAGCAGCAAATATATATTGCTGCTGCATCCTTTGGGATTGTGCTTTTGGTTGGTTTGCTCTCGGTTTGGTTCTCTCGCGGAATTTCAAAGCCAATTACGGAGATGGTGACATCAATGCGACAACTGGCGGATGGCAAGCTGGATGTTTCCGTGCCCCATACCGATCGCGGCGATGAGATAGGCGATATCGGCAAGACCGTTCAGGTATTCAAAGAAAACGCCCTTGAGATGAAAGCGATGGAAGCAGAACAAGAGAAGCTCAAAATAAAAGCTGAGCAAGAAAAGAAAGAAGCCCTGCAGAAACTGGCCCATGACTTTGATAGCCGTACAGGCGGGCTCATCCGCAATCTAACCGGATCTTCCGACCAGATGCGCGCAACGGCGCAGGCTATGACCGTCGCTTCGGAGCAAACAACGCAATCCAGTTCGGCTGTAGCGGCGGCGGCGGAAGAGGCAAGCTCGAATGTACAAACTGTGGCAGCAGCGGCCGAGGAGCTGGCTGCATCGTCTCAAGAGATTGCCCGCCAGATTTCCGATGTGGCACAGCGTGCGAGCCTGGCGGCCGACGAGGCGCAGACGACAAGCACATCTGTTCGGGAGCTTGAAGGGCTGGCCGATTCCATCGGCGAGGTGGTTGGTGCGATTAAGGATATTGCTGATCAGACCAACCTGCTGGCCCTGAATGCGACGATCGAGGCGGCGCGTGCCGGCGAGGCCGGTAAAGGCTTTGCCGTTGTTGCCGATGAAGTCAAGAAGCTGGCCATGGAAACGGCGCAGAAGACCGAGGAAATTGACGGGCGCGTCGGGCGTATCCAGGAAGCGATCCGTGCAAGCGTGGAGGCCATGAACCGCATTATCGACAATGTGCAGCAGATTGATCATGCTACAACATCGGTTGCGAGCGCGGTGGAGGAGCAGAATGCCGCGACATCAGAAATCGGGCGTAATGTTTCGCAGGCATCGACCGGAACAAATGAAGTATCCCGCAACATCCAGGAGGTGCAGCAAACTGCGGCGAAAAGCGGAGAATCTGCGAGAGTTGTTTTGGATGCGGCCGGGGAATTGGCCACGATCTCGGATCATCTTCAGACTGAAATTATAGGTTTCCTGACAGAAATTCGCGGTGATGCAAAAACCGGAACTATTGTCCAGGACGATAAAAAAATCGCGGCGGAGTAGGTTTTTTTATCAGGCCGTGCTTAGCTGTTCTTGTGCTGCTCTGAACACATCATGGAACATGTCTTCGGTCAGGCGTCCTGTATTCGTGTTGTAGCGGGAGCAATGATAAGAATCCATGAGGCGCACGCCGTTTAATTCGTGAACCGCTCCGTGGGCGAATTTATGCGCCGATTGTTTTTGTCCTAGTGTTTTCAGAACGGAGTTGTGAGAAATCAGGCCCAGAGAAATAATGAGGCGCAGGTTTTTCATGGCCGCAATCTCGTTCTTAAGAAAATCCAGACAAGTATTCATTTCCTGTCCGGTTGGCTTGTTCTCCGGCGGAACGCAACGCACAGCGTTGGTGATGCGCGCATCTGCCAGTTTCAGCCCGTCATCAATACCCGCGCCGTATTGTCCGCGCGCAAAGCCGAACTTAATCAAGGTAGGGTAAAGCAGTTCACCGGCGTAATCTCCGGTGAAGGGGCGTCCTGAAAAGTTGGCTCCCTTCAATCCCGGTGCCAGCCCAACAACAAGAAGTTGTGCGTCTATGGAGCCAAAGGATGGAACAGGAGCATTGTATTTATCCGGAAATTTAAGACGGTTATTATGGCGGAACTCCGCAAGCCGCGGACATAAAAGGCAATCGGTGGAGGGTGTTGAAACACTCATAACTCTACGTCATAGAGGATGGAAAGCTATGCAGTCAAGCCGGGGTGTTATGCTGCTTCCTGATTTTCGCTTGCGCGGGCCTCCGTATCCTGGTCGCGCATGATAAAATCAGCCAGAATATCCAGATCAAGGAAGTGGTCGGCCTGACGGCGCAATTCGTCCGACACCATTGAGGGATTGGTTTTTATCGTGCTGACAACTGTGACACGCACGCCCTTACGTTGTACGGCTTCCACCAGGCGCTTAAAATCGCCATCACCGGAAAACAGCATGATATGGTCCACGCGGTCGGCAAGCTCCATCATATCAATGGCCAGTTCAATATCCATGTTGCCCTTGATTTTCTTGCGGCCCTGCTGGTCGGTGTATTCGCGGGTGGGCTTTGTTACCATCGAGTATCCGTTGTAATCCAGCCAGTCCACCAGCGGCTTGATCGGCGAGTATTCCTGGTCATCAATCAGGGCGGTATAGTAAAAAGCCCTCACCAGCCGCCCCTGAGAGGCGGTCCACTTCAGCAGGAGCTTGTAATCGATATCAAACTCCAGCGCTTTTGCCGCTGCGTAGAGATTGGAGCCGTCAATAAACAAGGCTACTTTTTCGTCTTTGTAGAAAGGTATATCTTTGATTTTATTATTGTTTTTTTGCATTTTATTGGGTACTCGAGCTTTTCATTGTTATTTTTATTAGGATTCAGTGATATACGATAGCGCCCACCACTTTCAACAGAAAAATAACGAATTTGGAAATAATTTGTTTTGCGGTAAATTCAACCGGGCCATGAAGAACTAATAGCTTGCCTTTCCGGTGCAAACTGTCTATAAAACGGTTTCGTATTGATATGAAAGAGGATAAATATGGCACGCGTAACAGTTGAAGATTGTGTAGAAAAACTTCCAAACCGCTTTGAGCTGGTGATGGTTGCGGCGCAGAGAGCGCGCAAGATCGGTTCCGGCGCATCCCTGACGGTGGACCGTGACAATGATAAAAATGCGGTGGTTTCCCTGCGGGAAATCGCTGTTGAATCGATTGATATCGAAAACCTCAAAGAAGAATTGATCCGCAATCATCAGCGCATTATTCCGAATGACGATGAGGAAACCATTGATTTCATGGACGGCGAGCAGGAATGGGGCACAATCGCCAGCCGTTCGCTGGACGGCGATGAAGAGGATGACGGCGAAGAAGGCATGTATGCTGATGAAAATATCGGTGATGAGGATGAGGGCGAGCCGTCTCTGCAGGATCTGGCAGGAAACCCTGTCAAAGAATAATTAAAACGTCTTGAGTTTTGAATGAAACCGGCCCCAGCTCTAGAGGCGGCCGGTTTTTCTTTTGTTGTGCCTTCTGTCGGTTTTATGCGGCCCACAGCGTCATAATTCATGATTTTTAGGAAATTCCGTGCTAGGGTAAAAGCATGAACGAACACTCTTTTCAAAGACAGCCATGATCACACAGGAACAGCTGGTCAACCAGGTCAGCGCCTATAATGCTGGGCTGGATCCGAAAACCATCGAAGAGGCTTATGATTACGCCAAGAAGATGCATGAGGGGCAGACGCGTTCCTCCGGCGAGCCGTATTATACCCATCCTGTTGAGGTAGCAAGCATTCTGGCGGAGATGAAAATGGATGTTGGCACCATCGTTACAGCCATATTGCATGATACGTTGGAGGATACGGAGGCTACTTACGAAGATCTGGAAAAACGCTTTGGCAAAGAAGTGGCAGATCTGGTGAATGGCGTTAGCAAATTAACCCGGATCGAAAGCCAGACCCTGGAAGGCAAGCAGGCGGAGAATTTCCGAAAGCTCCTGCTGGCTATGAGCGAGGATATCCGTGTGCTTCTGGTGAAGCTGGCCGACCGGCTGCATAATATGCGTACGATTGAAGGATTTAAAAACCCCGATAAGCGCCGCCGCATTGCGCTGGAGACACTAGAGATTTATGCGCCTCTGGCGGAGCGTGTCGGCGTGCATCAGATTAAGGAAGAGCTGGAGGATCTGGCCTTCTCTGTTTTGAATCCCGAAGCCCGGGAGAGCATTCTTAACCGGCTGTCCTTCCTGCAGAAAGAAGGCGGCGCGGTTGTTGAGAAGATTATTGCGGAGCTGAAAGATCTTCTCGACGGGGTGAATATCCCGTGTGAAATATACGGTCGGGAAAAGACGCGCTATTCCATCTGGAAGAAGATGCAGCGCAAGAATGTGTCCTTTGAGCAGCTTTCTGATATCATGGCCTTTCGGATTATTGTGGATACGAAGGAGCAGTGCTACGGCGCTTTGGGCATGATTCACGGCAAGTATCCAAGCTTGCCCGGCCGCTTTAAAGATTATATTTCCACTCCCAAACCCAATGGTTACAGGTCGCTCCACACCACCGTTCTTGGTCCCTCGCAGCAGCGCATTGAAATTCAAATCCGCACCCGTGATATGGATTCGAATGCTGAGATGGGGGTTGCCGTACACTGGGCCTATAAAGACGGACAGATGCCCAAGCCCCAGGACGTCAAGAAATATCGCTGGCTGCGGGAGCTTTTGGATATTCTGGAGCAAGAATCTAGGCCGGAGGATTTCTGGGAAAATACAAAGCTGGAGCTGTTCCAGGACCAGGTGTATGTCTTTTCGCCCAAGGGAGATTTGATTGAGCTGCCCAACGGCGCCACACCGATCGATTTTGCTTATGCTGTGCACTCCGATATCGGTGACCGCTGTGTGGGAGCAAAGATCAACGGCAGGATCGCACCGCTGAATACCAAGCTCGGTAATGGGGATCAGGTGGAGGTGATCACAGCCAAAACCCAAAGCCCATCCCCCACATGGGAGCGCTTTGTGGTCACCGGTAAGGCGCGCTCGCATATCCGTAAATTTGTTCGCCTGCAGCAGCGCGATGAATATATCACGCTGGGCAAGGCTATGCTGCAAAAGGTTTTCCGGCAGGAAGGTTATGATTTTACTGAGAAGGCGGTTGCCGGAGTTCTGGAGCAATTGAAGGCCGATGAGAATGACGATGTTTATGCGCGCATCGGTTCCGGCCTCCTGGTTGCCCGTGATGTGTTTAAGGCGATTTTCCCGGGTCACCAGACCGAAATGCCGAAACGTCCGGCATCGGCCATGGATCAGGCGGTGATGGTGCGCCCGCAAAGTGGCTCTGATGCTCCCATGCCAATCAAGGGACTTATTCCTGGCATGGCGGTGCATATGGCACGGTGCTGCCATCCGCTGCCTGGCGACCGGATTGTGGGTATCGTAACCACGGGCAAGGGCGTGACCATCCACACGATTGATTGTGAGACGTTGGAAACCTTCGCCGACACACCCGAGCGCTGGCTGGATGTATCATGGGGCGAAGGACCGGACACGCCGGAGGCATATGCTGGGCGGTTGAAAGTGACCTTCCAAGAACGAACAGGGCGCGCTGGGCACATTCTCAATGGTGATTGCGAAGAACGGCGGAAATATCCTGAATCTGAAAATCACCAACCGTTCGACCGATTTCTGGGATTTAATCGTCGACATCTATGTCAGCGATATCCAGCACTTGAACAATATCATCGCAGCCCTGCGTGCCACACCGATTATCACTAGTGTCGAGCGCGCGCGAAGCGGAAGCGGCGGGCGCTAGTGGGCTGGCTTTAAGCAGGACATTTCAGCAGGGCTTCGAAAGGGGCGCTGAGCCTGTCGCGCCCACCCAGACCTTCTAGCTCGATGATACAGAAACAGGCCGCAACCTCTGACCCTGCTTTTTGTACCAGCTGTTCTGCAGCATGCATGGTGCCACCGGTGGCCAGCAGATCATCAATCAGCACGATCTTGCTGTCGGGTTTGATCAGGTCCGGCTGGATCTCAATAATATCAGAGCCATATTCCAGATCGTATTCATAAGAGATGACTTTTCCAGGCAATTTGCCTTTTTTGCGCACCATGCCAAAGCCGCACCCCATCTGCACAGCCAACGGTGCGGCGACCAGAAATCCGCGGCTTTCAATGCCCAGCAGCATGTCGGGTTGATAGGATTCAATTTTTTCCTGGAGCAGCGCTATTGTTTCCCGCCACGCCGCCGGATGCGCCAGCAAGGTGGCGATATCGTAAAAATTAATCCCCGCCTTCGGGAAATCTGGAACAATCCGTATGTGATCCTGAATATTCATCTTTTGAGTCTCCATATTTGTAAACTACCACCATGTTCATCATAAAAAAACACCCCATCTCTCTATCTTATTAAACATTTGCTGTTATAAATAGGGGAGGCAGTAACCTTGCGATTCTAACACGATACTAGGCGATTTTTTCTCATGTTCAGACGGCGCGTTCCCCGCACGAAATTCCAGCAGTTACGGGAGTTTTTCTGGCCCTCAATGGGAATTTTGCGCTGGTGTAGGTATATAAAGCACCGGGTGGTGCGCCTGTCCGATACCAGCCATAAGATTGCCGCTGGCCTGGCATGCGGGGCGGCTATTTCCTTTACCCCGATTGTGGGTACGCATTTTATCCAGGCGGGAATCCTGGCCTATATCTTGCGGGCCAATTTGTTGGCCTCTTTGATCGGTACGTTCGTCGGCAATCCTTGGACATTTCCGTTTATGTGGTGGTTGGCCATTGAATTCGGCGGCGTGATTTTTAATGCATTGGGCTTGCCGTCCTCCACCTCCCTACCGCAGAATATCGATTTTGCGGTGTTCTGGGATATTGTGCGTCACCATCCGATGCGGATTTTTCTCCCCTGGGCGGCGGGCGGATATTTGATTGCCCTGTTGTCCTGGCCGCTGTGGTATCTCATGTTCTTTAATATGGTTAAAGGCGCGAAGCTGGCGCGCAAAAAGGCGCGCTTGCGCAAGGTCCACAAAGTGGCCAAAGAGCTGACGGGACAGAAGAAATGATGATAGGCATTGGCAGCGACCTAGTTGATATCCGCCGCATTGAGGCATTGATGGGTAATCACGAAAAGCGCTTTATCGCGCGGTGTTTTACCAAAGCCGAACGTGCGGCGGCCGAGGCGCGTGAAGAGGGTGGGCTGCGGGTTATGACCTATGCCAAACGTTTTGCTGCCAAAGAAGCCTGTGCCAAAGCGCTGGGCACGGGGATCAATCACGGGGTTTTTCTGCGCGATATTGGGGTGGTGAATGATGCGGATGGTCGTCCTTCTCTGGTTTTAACAGGTGGGGCGCTAGAAACTCTGAAATCCTTAACCCCTACGGGTTTTGAGGCTGTTATTCACCTGACCTTATCTGATGAACCGCCCTTGGCGCAGGCATTTGTAGTTATCGAAGCGCGTCCGCAGAAGCCTTAATTTAAGGCGCAAAATGATATAATACTGGTTCCCGCTGATTTTTCATGTTAAATCCATTTCATCATGAGTGAAAATATTGATAAAAGCGCCGAGAGTGCAGCGGAGGCGAATATGTCCGAAAAAGCCGGAGAGCCGCCCTTAACGGCAAAGGAAGAACTCAACGATTTTTTCCGCACGGCGATGATTGCAATCGTTCTGGCTATCTTGATCCGCAGCTTTATGTATGAGCCGTTTAATATCCCCTCTGGGTCCATGAAGCCGACGTTGGAAATTGGGGATTACCTGTTCGTGCACAAACCGTCCTATGGCTATAGCAAGGCGTCCTTTCCGTTCGGTATTATTCCGATTGAGGGGCGTATCTGGGCCGATGAGCCGCAGCGCGGCGATGTGGTGGTGTTCAAGCTGCCGTCCAATCCATCGATTGATTATATCAAGCGGGTTATAGGGTTTCCCGGAGAAACCATACAGGTTCGCCAGGGTCGTCTTTATATCAATGGCGAGTTGGTGCCACGCGAAACAGTGGGCCTGAAAAAAGATGAAGACCCGCATCGCGGTACGGTGACGATGACGGAATATATCGAAACCCTGCCCGGTGGAGTTATGCACTCAATTTTCGAAGAGAGCGATAATGATCCGCTGGACAATACCGGTGTCTATGTGGTGCCGGAAGGGCATTACTTCATGATGGGGGATAACCGCGATAATTCGCAAGATAGCCGTGTGACACATGCTGTTGGACCTGTTCCGTTTGAGAATTTTGTCGGTAAGGCAGATTTTATTTTCTTCTCCACGGACGGATCAGCCGGTCTGTTTGAATTCTGGAAGTGGCCCTGGGCGCTGCGGTATGGCCGGTTTTTCACTTCTATCGATCCTGTGCGTCCGCCAGAGGGATCTTAAAAGAGAAGAGTTCCAAACACAATGAGTGCTTCAGACTTCCAGCCTCTCGAAGAAATATTGGGTCATGAATTTTCAGACCAAGCCTTACTGGCACAGGCTTTGACGCATTCCAGCACTGGTGCGGCAAATTATGAACGTCTGGAATTTCTTGGTGACCGGGTGCTGGGGCTGGTCGTGGCCCAGACTTTATATGAGAGGTTTCCGGATGAGGCGGAAGGTGATCTGGCCAAAAGGCTGGCCGCACTGGTGCAGGGTAGCTTGCTGGCGCAGGTGGCGGCGGAAGCCGGCCTGGGGGATTTTGTGAACTTATCCGAGTCCGAGCGCGCAGCGGGCGGTGCAGAAAACGACAATATTCTGGCTGATGTTTTTGAGGCGCTGATCGGTGCTTTATATCTGGATGCCGGGTTCGGGAAGTGCGAGGCGCTGATCCGTAGGCTCTGGGTCGGGCGCTTTGATAAAATGAGCGCTCCGCCATTGCACCCTAAAACGGCACTACAAGAATGGGCGCAGAGTCAGGGTTTGCCGCTTCCCGAATATACGATTGAAAGCCAGAGCGGCCCGGATCATGCGCCTGTCTTTAAAATCCGCGTCCATGTGGAGGGGTATAAAGATGCGCGGGCGCAGGGCAAATCACGGCAGGTAGCTGAAAAAGATGCGGCTAAAAAATTCCTCGAAACAAATGGTTTGCTTTGATCATGAGTGTAGAAAACAAATGCGGATTTATCAGCGTGATCGGCCGGCCCAATGTCGGTAAGTCGACGCTGGTTAATGCGATGGTTGGTGCAAAGGTTTCGATCACATCTGAAAAGGTGCAGACCACCCGCCGCCGGGTCCTGGGGATTGCCATGTATGAAGGCGAAGATATGCACGCGCAGATTATTCTGGTGGATACGCCAGGAATTTTTGCGGCTAAAAAATCTCTTGAAAAATCAATGGTGAATGCTGCTTATGATGCGCTGGAGGAGGGGGAGGTTATTGCTCTTCTGGTTGATGCCTCTAAGAAAAATGCGCTGGAAGAAAATAAAGATCTGATGGCAAAGCTTCCGGTTGGCAAAAAATCTTTCCTGATTTTAAACAAAACCGACCAGGTGAACAAACCGGATTTATTGCGGGTATCCGCAGCTTTCAACGCCGCATTTGATTTTGATCAAACCTTTATGATTTCGGCGCTGAAGAAGAGCGGGGTTTCTGATGTGATGAAAGCCCTGGCGCAGGAAGTTCGCGAAGGCCCGTTTCTGTTTGATCCTGAGCAGATTACCGATATGTCGCTGCGGTTTATGGCGGCGGAAATCACGCGCGAAAAAATATACGATTTTCTGTATCGGGAACTGCCCTATGCCATCCATATAGAGACAGAGGCGTGGGAAGAGTTTGACAATGGAGATGTAAAAATTTCACAAATTATCTATGTGCAAAAGGACTCGCAAAAGGCTATTGTGCTGGGAAAGGGCGGCAAGGGCGTTAAGCGCATCGGCGAAGCTTCGCGGGCGGAGCTGGAGGAATTTTTGGAGCGCCGCGTGCACCTCAAGCTTTTTGTGAAGGTGCAAGAGGACTGGCAGGAGCGCGCGGAAATCCTCACAAATATGGGCCTTGATAAGGTATAAAAATATTTTTTACCGGCCTCGTGTGGATAAAGAATTTTTTTTTGAGAAGAATGCTTGCCGGAAATTTTGCTTGGTGATACTGTATTCTTCTCTAGTTTAAATGTAATTTATTCAATAAAATCAAGCGTTTAGCTTGTTTTATCTTTTCGTGGGAGAAAATGATGAGTTGGACTGATGAACGCGTATCGCTTTTGAAAAAACTCTGGGGCGAAGGTAAAACCGCCGCGGAAATTGCAAAAGAACTGGGGGGTGTCACCCGCAACGCTGTCATCGGAAAAGCCCACAGGCTCAAGCTTTCCAACCGTGTCTCCCCGATACAACAAAACAAGAAACCGGCCAACACCTCTACGCCTCCTGCTAAGAAGCAGGAGAAAAAACCGGCTAGGGTGGTGGAGCAAAACAACAAAAAGCCCGTTATCAAAAAAGAAGATCTTGTTGGGTTGTTGGAGCTCAACAATCGTATGTGCCGCTGGCCGGAAGGCGATCCGCAGCAGGGTGATTTTGGTTTCTGTGGTGGCGATATTTATCCTGGTCTGCCTTACTGTGCCGATCATTCCAAGGTTGCTTATCAGGCTGCAACACGAAACCGAATTCTGAAAGAAGAAGAAGCAGATTTGGAAAGCGTATCGGCGGCGGAACTTAAGGCTGCAAAAAAGGTGCTTGCTAGATAAAGAGCCTGCCGTTGAGCTCGTTATTTTCTTATCAAATTAGAAAACACTAATTCCTTTTCGGGATTGGTGTTTTTGTTTTTTTGGCGTATAAAAGAACCGTATTGCGGAAGGCGGAGGCGGTATATTATGCATTTTCTGAAATCTTCAAAATTTGTTGCTGTGATTGTCGCTGTGGTGGCGCTGGTGTGGATCGGTTCCGGATTGTTTTTCCACGAACCTCATCCGGCAGATCAGGCGAATACTTCAGTAGAAGGGGCGCTTGACAGCGCCGAGCAGGACAAGCCTCTGCAGGATGTGCGGGTGCGCGACATGACGGCTGAGCTTTATGCTGACGATATTGTGGTGACGGGGCGGACTCAGGCCTCTAAAAACGTGGTTCTGCGCGCCGAAAGTAGCGGCCAGGTTCAGGAGATTTTGAAAGAGGAAGGCGCGCGTGTTTCCAAAGATGAGGCCCTTGCCAAGATTGAAATCCGCGATCGTCAGGCCAAGGTTAAAGAAACGCAGGAGCGGGTAAACCAGCGTCAGATTGAATATAACGCGGCAAAAAAGCTGGAGAATAAAGGGTTTAATTCCAAGGTCCGGCTGGCACAAACTCTAGCCGACCTGGAACAGGCTAAGGCGGAGTTGCGCCTTAGCCAGGTTGACCAGGCCAAGACCAAAATCAACGCGCCGTTTGATGGGATTATATATGAGCAGGCGGCGGAAATAGGCGATTATCTATCGGTAGGGGATAGCATTTTTACCATCGTCGATCTGGACCCGATTGAGTTGGTCGGCTATGTGTCTGAGCGCCGCATCCAGGATATCAATGATGGCGGTCCCGCTTTCGCGGAGTTTCTGGATGGGCAGGGGCTTAAAGGTGTGATCTCCTATATATCGCCGGCGGCCGATCCGCAGACCCGCACATTTCGCGTGATAATGACGGCGAGCAACTCTGATCTTTCTGTTAAAGAAGGGCTGACGGCAAAAATTCGGATTCCCTTGGCGCAGAGGGAGGCACATAAAATTTCTCCGTCTATCCTGACCTTGAATGATGCGGGACAGATTGGTGTGAAAATTGTGAATGCGCAGGATATTGTTGAATTTGTTCCTGTACAAATTCTGGCTGATAAACCTGGGGCAATGTGGATTTCCGGCCCGCCGCAACAAGCCCGCTTCATAACGGTCGGACAGGAATTTGTTCTCGAAGGCCAAAAAGTTCACCCAGTTCAGGCAGAGGGGGATGGCCTGTTATGATGGCGCCGATTATCGATGCCTCGCTTTCGCATGTGCGCACGGTGTTGTCCGTCTTCCTGTTGCTTATCATTGCAGGCACTTATTCCTATCTTGCGATTCCCAAAGAATCTTCCCCTGATATCGATATCCCGCAAATTTATGTCTCAACATATTTGGAAGGAATTTCTCCGGATGATTCCGAGCGGCTTCTGATCCGGCCGTTGGAACAGGAAATGTCCACCATTGAGGGGATCAAGGAAATGCGCTCGACCGCGTATCAGGGCGGCGGATTTGTGCTGCTGGAATTTCAGGCCGGATTTGACAAGGACAAGGCGCTGGACGATGTGCAAAAAGCAGTGGATCAGGTTCGACCCGATTTACCCGATGAGGTGGACGAGCCGAAAGTGACGGAGGTAAATTTCAGTCTCTTTCCTGTGCTCATTGTTACCTTGTCCGGAGATGTTCCGGAGCGTGCTCTTCTACGCCTTGCGCGGGATTTACAGGATAAAATCGAAGGGATTTCCTCCGTTCTGGAGGCTGGTATTGCGGGTGATCGCGAAGAATTGGTTGAGATCATAGTCAAGCCTGAATTGCTGGAAAGCTATGGGCTGGACGGCGTCCAGATCCTGGATTTTTTCAACCGTTCCAACCGTCTGGTCGCAGCTGGAAATCTGGACACCGGAGCGGGGCGTTTTGCCATTGAGGTTCCGGGCCTGTTCGAAAGTGTTTTTGACATCATGAATATGCCGCTGCGGGTAAGCGGGGATTCTGCAATTACAGTAGGCGATATTGCCGAAATTCGTCGAACTTTTAAAGACCCGGAGAATTTTGCGCGCCTGAACGGGGAACGTGCGATTGCAATTGAGGTGGTTAAACGCTCCGGCGAAAATATCATCGACACGATTGAGGCGGTACGCAAAATCGTCGAGACAGAGCAAAAACTCTGGCCCGACAATGTTGAGGTTGCTTATACTCAGGATGAATCCAAAACCATCCGCACCATGCTTGCGGATTTGCAAAACAATGTGATCAGCGCGATATTGCTGGTCATGATTGTGGTGGTCTGGGCGCTGGGCGTGCGGGCTGCCGGGCTAGTGGGTGTTGCCATTCCGGGGGCGTTTCTGACCGGTATCCTTGTGATTTTCACAATGGGCCTGACCGTGAATATCGTGGTGTTGTTTTCGCTTATTCTCTCCACCGGTATGCTGGTTGACGGTGCCATTGTTGTTGTAGAGCTGGCGGATAGGAAAATGGCGGAAGGGCTGCCGCGTAAAGAAGCGTATGCCATTGCTTCCAAACGCATGGCATGGCCAATCACATCCTCCACGGCAACCACGCTGGCGGCTTTTGCGCCGCTCTTGTTCTGGCCGGATGTGGTGGGCGAGTTCATGAAATACATGCCGATTACCCTGATCGCAGTTTTGTCGTCCTCTCTGCTGATGGCGCTGGTGTTCGTTCCGGTGATGGGCGCGCTGATCGGCAAGCCTGGCGCAGTGGATGAGAAAACGCAGAAGATGCTGGCTGCGGCTGAAAATGGTGATTTAAAAGAGGTAAAAGGTTTTACTGGCGGTTATTTAAAGGTGTTGGACACTTGCCTGAATCGGCCATCTTTGGTGTTGCTGACTTCGGTGGTTTTGCTTGTTGGGGTTATGTTCGCCTATGGCAAGTTCGGCAAGGGGGTTGAGTTTTTTCCGGACATCGAACCTGATTTTTCTACCGTATTGGTCCATGCGCGCGGCAATTTGTCTATCTTTGAGAAGGACAAATTGGTGCGGGAGGTGGAGCGGCGCGTGCTGGAAACAGACGGGATCAAGACGGTTTATACGCGCTCCGGTGGTTCTGCTCAAAAGGGATCGGAATTAGCAGAAGATGTGGTAGGGCAAATTCAGTTGCAGTTTAAGGAGTGGGATGAGCGTCCCCCGGCGGATGAAATTCTCGATACGATCCGTAAAAAAACCTCCGATATTGCCGGTATACGGATTGAAACCCAAAAGCAGGAAGGTGGACCGCCCACCGGAAAAGCGGTGCAGGTGCAGCTGGCGTCGCGCTTTCCGGAAAAGCTGGATGCGTCTGCTGAAACGGTTTTGGCTGCGCTTGAGGAGCTTGGTGATTTTCGAGATGTGGAGGACAGTCGCCCTCTGCCTGGCATTGATTGGGAAATGGAAGTAGACCGTGCCCAGGCCGCAAAATTTGGGCTGGACCTGACTACGGTCGGATTTTATATTCGGATGGTTACAAATGGATTGTTGGTTGCTGAATACCGCCCGGATGACAGTGATGACGAGATTGATATTGTGGTGCGTCACGACACGGAAGACCGGACGCTGGATCAACTTGATAGGGTTCGTATAGAAGGATCACAGAGCGGCGGCGGCGCGATCCCGATTAGCAATTTCGTGGAGCGCAAGGCCCAACCGGCTGTGGGAACACTTAACCGTGTTGACCAGAAGCGCGTGGTCACCGTGAAGGCGGATCTGCCGCCCGGTGTGAATACCAATGCGAAGGTGGAGCAGGTTAAAAACTGGCTGGCGGAGAATGCCGATAAATTCGATCCGGATATTGAAATCAGCTTTAAGGGCGAGGATGAAGACCAGAAACGCTCGCAAGCCTTCCTGATGAATGCTTTTGTTGTGGCGCTTTTTATCATGGCCATTATTCTGGTGACTCAGTTCAACAGCTTCTACAGCGCACTGCTGATTTTGACTGCGGTGATTATGAGCACGATTGGCGTGATGATCGGTTTGATGGTCACTGGCCAGCCTTTTGGCATTATCATGAGTGGGGTTGGGGTGATTGCTCTGGCGGGTATTATTGTGAACAACAATATCGTGCTGATCGATACGTTCGATATTTTGCGCCGGGATTATAGCGATAAAATGGATGTGCGGGAACTTATCTTGCGTACGGGCGCGCAGCGCCTGCGTCCGGTCTTGTTAACAACGGTAACCACAGTTGTGGGCTTGATGCCGATGGTGCTGCAAATGAATATTGATTTTGTCGCGCGTGAGGTGAGCATCGGCGCGCCGTCCACGCAATGGTGGGCGCAGCTTTCCACAGCCGTCGTGTTTGGCCTAAGTTTTTCAACCGTTCTAACGTTGATCGTTACGCCTTCGGCCCTCATGTTGCGGGAAAACTTTGGAAAATCTCTCTCTGGACGAAAGTCAAAGTTAGACTTAAAAAGTTCTAACGAATAATCTCAATATCGACGGCTTCGCGGCCTTTTTCAACAGCCTTCAGCGTAACCTTAACGCGCTGCCCGGATTCCAGCTCTTCTATTTCGAGCTTGTCCAGCAGGCTTTTGTGCACAAAAATATCTTTCATGCCGTCATCGGGAATAACAAAGCCGAATCCTTTTTCCGGTTTGTACCATTTCACCAGGCCCCCCATGGAATACGTGCCGTCTTCACTGTCCGTTTCAGGCATCAGGTTGACTTCGCCGGGATTGATAACTTCAGTAATATCCTTGACCTGTTTGCCCTTTGGGCCATCAAAAAGCGTGCACTTTAAAATGGCACCTTCGCCTACGGCATGAAGCCCTGCTTTTTGCAGCGTGGTGATATGGATGAAAGCATCAAAGCTTTCATCCTCCGGAACAACAAACCCAAAACCTTTTGTTCCGTTGAACCACTTCAGGTGAAGTTCGATCGGCTCAAACTCTGATTCTGAAAGAGTATCCTGCTGGAGATTTTCGTTGGCGACGGTGCTCAAAGATACTTACCCTAATGACACGAAAAATGAAGATAATAGAAACTTGAATAATTTATACATACCCATAATGCCCTAAAATCAAGGAGAAATCCAGCTTGGATTTGCGCAATATTGTATCGTTTTTACGACATGGTCCGTATTTTTGAGCGTAGCATAAAATCCGGATTCACGTTAAAATCAAAGGTAAGACATTAAAAACCCACCCTTAACGCAGGTTGCACCCTATGATAAAAAACTCTGATTTTCCCTGGCTCAAAAGTTACGATCCGAATATCGACTGGGGCATGCAGATCAGCCCCGCTCCGCTTTACACACTCCTGCATGATGCGGCGCAAAAATATCCGGATCGTACCGGCATGAATTTTATGGGGAAGGAATATTCCTGGCGCGAGCTTGAGGCGCATGCCGACCGTTTTGCGGCGGGCCTGCAAAAAATGGGATACCGCAAAGGTGACCGGGTCGGACTGTTCCTGCCGAATTGCCCGTATTTTGTTGTCGCCTATTACGCGGTGATGAAAATTGGCGCCACGGTGGTGAATTTCAATCCGCTTTATGCCGAGCGCGAATTGGCCCACCAGATTGAAGACAGCGAAGTGGATATTATGATCACACTGGATCTGGAGATGTTGTACGACAAAATGGACAAGATGCTGTCTTCCACGCGGCTAAACAGAATTGTAGTTTGCAAGTTCACGGATATTCTGAGTTTCCCGAAAAACATTCTTTTTTCGCTTCTGAAGTTTAAGGACCTTGCAAAGGTTGAAAAATCCGACCGTATTTCCTGGTTCCATGACATCGTGAAAAATGACGATGCAGTGGATATTCCGGAGATTGACGTGATGAACGATATTGCGGTTTTGCAATATACCGGCGGAACGACCGGTGTGCCCAAGGGCGCGATGCTCACCCACGCCAATCTCTATTCCAATGCGGTGCAATGCTATGCGAATTTTCCTGATCCGCAGGGGCGGCAGGAAAAGATGGTGGCTGTGTTGCCGTTTTTCCATGTCTTCGCGATGACGGTGACCATGAATATGGCGGTTTATGCGGGGATGCAGATCCTGACAATCCCGCGTTTTGACCTGAACCAGACACTCAAGCTGATCAACAAGCACAAACCGGATTATATGGCTGCTGTTCCGGCGATTTTCAATGCGATGAACAACCACAAGAAAATCTCCAGCTTTGATCTTTCCTCCCTTAAATTCTGTATCTCCGGCGGCGCGCCTTTACCTGTGGAAGTGAAGAAAACTTTCGAAGCCAAGACTGGCGCCGTGGTGGTGGAAGGGTACGGGTTGACCGAAGCCTCGCCGGTGACGCATGTCAATCCGCCCTTCGGTGAGAATATCGCCGGTTCGATCGGCCTGCCCCTGCCCGGTACGATTGTTGAGATTATCGATCGTGAGGACAAAGTCACGCTGGTTCCTTTCGGGGAACGCGGCGAGGTTTGTGTTCGCGGGCCGCAGGTCATGAAAGGATACTGGAACAAGCAAGAGGCGACGGCAGACGTGCTGCGTAAAGTCGACGACGGCGGGATGCGCCTTTACACCGGCGATATTGGGATCATGGACGAAAAGGGTTATGTTTACATCGTCGACCGCATCAAGGACATGATCATCACCAATGGTTATAACGTCTATCCGCGTAACATTGAGGAAGCGATTTACCTGCACCCCAATGTTGAGGAATGCATCGTCGCCGGCCTGCCGGATCAGCAGCGCGGTGAGATCGTGAAGGCCTGGATTAAACTCAAGGAAGGGCGCGATCTCTCGGAAGCGGATCTGAGGGAGTTTCTGGAAGACAAAATCTCAAAAATGGAAATGCCCAAACGGATTGAATTCCGCAAGGATCCTCTGCCTAAAACCATGATCGGCAAACTCAGCCGTAAAGACATCGTCGCCGAGGAGTTGGGCAAAGAAGTCTAACCCCTCAGCACGCCGCCGGTTTTTTCCAGCACCAGGTCGCTGATTTTTTTCATGATCTCTTCGATGTCTTTATCGGTCAGGCTGGCCTCACGCGGCTGGATGGTCACCGACAGCGCAACGGATTTCTTGCCGGGCTCAACGCCCTTGCCCTGATACACATCAAAAATCTGCGCATCAGTGATAAGCGCTTTATCGGCGGCCTTGGCGGCGCGGGTTAGATCCTCGGCCGCAATGTTCTCGTCCACTAAGAATGCAAAGTCACGGTGCAGCGGTTGCAGCGGTTCAAGCTTCAGCAGCGGTTTTTCCGTGCCGGTTTTTTTCTTCGCCTGCGGAATGTTGCCCAGGAAAATTTCAAACCCCGCCAGCGGGAACTTCGTATCCATGACCTGCGCGATGCCGGGATGGATTTCACCAAAATAGGCCAGCACATTCGGGCCAAGCTGGATAGAGCCGGATCGTCCGGGATGGTAATAATCCGGCGCATCGCGGGAAATTTGCGCGTTCGCTGCGGGTGCGCCGCAGGCTTCGAGCGCGGCCAGAGCATCGGCCTTGGCGTCATAGGCATCAACGGCGCGTGCGGCATTTGCATCGCTCCAATGGCGCTCGCCATGCTTCCCAGCGCGCAGACCCGCAGCAATAATCTGCTGGTCTTCCGGCTTGGTTCCGGCGAAGACCGGGCCGATTTCATACAGCGCAACATCGCCATAGCCGCGCGCTTCATTCTGGATCGCGGCCTGAATAAGGTTCGGCAGGATGGATGGGCGCATGACATCAATCTCGGACGAGATCGCATTTTTAAGCGTTAGGGATTGCAGCTGCGCATTGTCATTCAGGCCGAAACTGCAGGCGTTATCGCTGTTCATAAATGACCAGGTGACGCATTCATTCAATCCGCGCGCCGCCAGCGCATTGCGCGCCAAACGTGTTTTACTGAGCAGCGGTGTTTCGGCAATCGTGCCGGTATTTGCGCCGTTGACGGAGATAGAAGGAATCTGGTCGAAGCCGATGATGCGGATCACTTCCTCGGCGATATCGGCTTTTCCAAACACATCACCGCGCCAGGATGGCGGCGTGATGGTGAACGGGCCTTGGCCCTTAACTTCAAACCCAAGCGCAGAAAGGATTTCAAACTGGCGTTTTTCAGGGATATCAAGGCCAATCAATTGCTCCACATAGGCTGGATCATAGGTGATCTCGCGTTTCCATTCGGGCACATTTCCGGCCTCAACAATTTCGCTGGCCTCGCCGCCGCAAATATCCAGAATCATCTGCGTGGCCAGATGCATGCCGTCATAAGTGAATTCCGGATCAACACCGCGCTCGAAACGGTAACGCGCATCGCTGATCACGCCGATATCACGTCCGGTGCGGGCAATGCGTTCGGGGGAGAAATAGGCACATTCCAAAAACACATTCATTGTGCTTTCTTCCGATCCAGTCGAGGTGCCGCCGATAATTCCGCCAAGACCGATCAGGCCGCTGTCATCACAAATTCCGACAGCCTCTTTTGTCACGTTGTATGTTTTATCGTCCAGCGCTTCGAGCGTCTCGCCGCCTTTGGTCGCGCGGACAGTGATATTGCCCTTAATCTTGTCCGCATCATAAACATGGAGCGGGCGGGCATGATCAAGCGTCATGAAATTGGTGATATCGACCAGCGCGGAAATCGGGCGCAGGCCGACGGCCTTCAGCGCCTGTTGCAGCCAGTCCGGCGACGGGCCGTTTTTCACGCCCTTGATCATACGGCCAAGGAACAGTGGGCAACCTTCCGTATCTTCGATTGTGACATCGATCGGGGATTTGAATGTGCCTTTCACGGGCGCGGCTTTTATGGGCTTCAGCGTGCCCAAACCAGCGGCGGCTAAATCCCGCGCAATGCCGTAAATTCCAGTGCAATCGGCGCGGTTGGGCGTCAGGTTGATCTCGATAACCGGATCATCAAGGCCAAAAACTTCGGCCATGGGCGTGCCGATCTTGGGCTCGCCCTTAAGCTCGATAATGCCGTCATGCTCATCGGACAGCGACATTTCACGCTCGGAGACCAGCATGCCGTTCGATTCAACGCCGCGGATTTTGGTTTTCTTCAGGGTCAGATCAATGCCCGGAACATAAGAGCCTTCGGGCGCGAAAATGCCGTACATGCCGGTTTTGGCGTTATGCGCGCCGCAAACGACCTGCAGCGTACCGGATTCCGTTTTCACCGTGCAGATTTGCAGCTTATCGGCATCCGGATGCGGCTCGGCTTTTTCAATATAGGCGACCTTGAATGGCGCATAGTCCTTCGCCGGGTCTTCAACGCCCTCGACCTCCAGACCGATATTGGTCAGCGTCTCACAAATCTCCTCAAGGGAAGCTTTTGTATCCAAGGGTTGTTTTAGCCAGTTGAGTGTAAATTTCATTTCTGTGTCCTAGATTTTCCGGCTTACATTTTTCCAAGCGGCATGACATGCAATGTGAAGTTCAGCTTCACGCCGATATTTTTGTACAAATTTTGTGCGGCGATATTATCCGCCTCGGCCAGCCATTGCATGCGTGCCCATTTTTGTTTTTGCCCAATTTTGGCCAATTCCGTGACCAGGGTTCGGGCTACCCCCTGATGCCTGTGATCCGGATGGACATAGACATCCTGCATATAGCATACAGGCTCAATCGCGCCGGTCGTCGGGTGCAATATATAATGCACCAGCCCCACCAGCTTGCCTTTATGCTCGGCGCATAAGCCATTGACCTGAGCGGCGGAATCCAGCAAGCGCCGCCATGTTTCGGCCGTAACATCTTCATCACGCTGGCCCATATTATTGCCGTCCCAGAGCGGCAGCCACTGATCAAAATCGTTTTTTTCCAAAGGGCGAATTGTCACTGTCATGACGCACTAGCACTGTTTGGCCGATCAAGCGGGGAAAAGCCGTAATGCTGCAACCATCTGATATCGCTCTCAAAAAACGTGCGCAAATCGGGAATGCCGTATTTGAGCATGGTGATGCGCTCAATGCCGCAGCCAAAGGCGAAGCCCTGATATTCCTCCGGATTAACGCCGCAATTTTTCAGCACATTCGGGTGCACCATCCCGGCGCCGAGGATCTCCATCCATTTTTGCTCTTGCCCATCGGGCGCTTTGCCGAGTTTGATGCCATCACCTTTCCTGTAATAGCCGATATCAACCTCCGCGCCGGGCTCAACGAACGGGAAGAAGCTGGGGCGGAACTGCACGGGCAGATCGTCAATACCGAAAAAGGCGCGCACGAAATCGGTGAGGCAGCCTTTGAGGTGTCCCATTGTCACATCTTTGTCGATATAGAGGCATTCCATCTGGTGGAACATCGGCGTGTGGGTCATGTCCCAGTCCGAACGATAGGTGCGGCCAAAGCAGATGGTTTTAAACGGCGGTTTGCCATTCTCCATATGGCGGATCTGGACAGAAGAGGTATGCGTGCGGAGCAGCTTTTTGGCGCGCTCCGGATCTTTCTCGGAGGGGTCTTCGGGCAGGAAAAACGTGTCCTGCATCTCGCGCGCCGGGTGGCCGGGCGGGAAATTGAGCGCGGTGAAATTATGCCAGTCATCCTCGATATCTGGCCCTTCGGCAACGGTGAATCCCATGGCCCCGAAAATCGTGATCAGCTCGTCAATCGTTTGGGACAGCGGATGGATCTTGCCCATCTGCGCCGGGCGCGGGGACAGGGTAATGTCGATGGTTTCGCTCGCAAGGCGTTGATCAAGCTCCTGCTTTTTCAGCACGGCTTCCTGCCGCTCAATCAGTGCGGCGATTTTGTCTTTCAGCGCATTAAGCAGCGGGCCTTGTTCCTGACGCTCCTCCGGGCTCATCTGGCCCAGCGTTTTCATCAGCGCGGTGACCTGGCCCTTTTTGCCCAGGGCAGAGACGCGCACATCATCGAGCGCTTTGAGGTCATTTGCGGCCTCAATGGCTTGGGTCAGTTCGGTTTTTAGGTTTTGGATGTCGTTCATAGATTTTATTTAAACTACACTGGAAGACAGGGCAAGAGCGGAGTTTTCACAATAGGGGCATGATATCTTTGAGATGGTGTACGATATAATCCGGTCCGGCCTTGCGCAGGCGGGCTTTTGTGATATAGCCGTCTGTAATCCCGATGCTGGTCAGCCCTAGATGGCGGGCGATTTCGGGCTCTTCGGTGCTATCGCCTATGATAATTGTGTTCTGCGGTCGGTAGTCTCGTTTGACCATGTATTCCGACAGCCTCTCGATTTTCGAGGTGGCGTGCAGGATGGAGCTGCCGTCGCACTCATGGGCGGAGACATGGTGGAAGTAATCCTCGATCTTCAGGCGTTTTAAATGCTCGCGGATTTTCTCGGTGCGGTAGTTGGACAGGATGATGCAGCCCATATCCTGTGCTTTAATCCACTCCAGCAAAGGCCGGGCGCCTTTACGCAGACGGGCGCGGGCGGCGAGCGCTTCATAGCTGCGCTGGAAAACCGCATTGCCCTCATCCTTGCGCGCCAGAATGGTATCGGCCGAGAGGCCGTTTTTGGCATAGAAATGCAGGATCGGGAAGGTGAAGGTTTCCCGGTATTGCTTTAGCGTGATGGGCGTTGCGCCATAAAATTCCATACAGTCATTCCCGGCCTTCCAGGATTGTACCGTATCGGCCAGCAACGTGCCGTTCCAGTCAAAGACAATGAGTTTGCGATTCATGATTTAAATGAACCACAGATATACGCGGAGGAACACGGATTTTTACGCGGCCTTTGGTAAAGGCGCTGCTGCTTTCCACTCTATGCTATTTGGTTGGCTTTCTTTATGAGGTATAACTTCACCATTCAGCAGCCGCTGTGCATTGTTTCTGACATGGCGCACAGCTTCTCTAAAAGACTGAGTAATATTTTCCCTGCCAACAAGCCCCCGACCCTGACCATAGGTCTTTTCACTTTTAGAGTAATAGGTATTGTTAGCAGGTATCATTATCAAATCTCTTATGTAAGAGTCTTCAAAAATTTTGTGTTCTGATTTCTCTCTCCATGAGAAGTGGCGCACTAGACGATCGCGGTTTGAAATCCCAAGATCATGCGCATCTTTTAAAATGGCATCGGCTATATCATAAAGTCTCCATAATCTCTCAGCGGCATCCTGAACGCCCTTTATATGATCAGGAAAATCTCCTTTGAGAAAAGCACTGCAACGCTCAATCATGCTTGTAAGATTCTCTTTAGAAACAGTTTTATGCATTTATAACTCCCTTTTTAAGGAATATGTATATCATCTGCTCGAGGTCGTCAACAAAAAATATGAAAATAATGCGGCGGCATTTGTTAGGGCTGCCATATTGAATCCATTAGGTCTTGCCCGTGTTCTTTTCGCAGGGAATAAACCAGCCGGGTTCGGATATGTTCAAAGGTTGCCTGGATTTGCCTCATATCTGGCAGTGTGTGTTCCGGCCAATCGCCTGAATTAATCAGCGTTTGCTCGTCTGTGATCCCCAGGGCCACGGCACGTTTGAGGGCCTGCGTCACATAGCCGGAATAGATGACCGCCATCTGCGGTTCATCATCAGGGATTTGAAAACCGCCGCGCTCAATGTGATCGATTTGTTCGCGCAGGGCGGCAAATTCCGGGGTTAAAATTTTAGTCATGGTCTTTCTCCTTTTTAAGGTTGGGTTTAAACAGGAGAACAGCCCGGATGGTTTTGGATCTTTGGCAATAAAAAAAGAGCAATCCCATCGAGACTGCTCTTTTCTTTAAACTTTATGTGTCGTTCGTGATTAAGCAGCCTTTTCCTTTTGTGCTTTGTCACAACAAGCCTGTGCCTGCTTAGCCAGCGCGGCGAATCCAGTTGCATCGTGGATGGCGATATCGGACAGGACTTTGCGGTCAAGCTCAATCCCGGCCAGTTTCAGCCCGTGCATGAAGGTTGAGTATTTCATGCCGTTCAGGCGTGCTGCCGCATTGATCCGCTGCACCCATAGAGCGCGGAAATCACGCTTCTTGTTGCGGCGGTCGCGGTAAGCATACTGACCGGCTTTCTCAACAGCCTGAACTGCGGTACGGAAACAACTCTTCCGGCGGCCGTAATAGCCCTTGGCTTGCTTGATAACTTTTTTGTGTCTTGCGTGGGCGCGTGGGCCACCTTTAACTCTAGCCATTGCTTGCCTCCTTGCGCTTTACAGTTTTGGTCTTGCCGCGTTTTGAATTCGGCAGCAGGAACTTTACCACGTTCTCACCATCGGCTTTGAACATAGTGCCGGCCTTGCGGGCTTTGCGTTTCATGGATTTTGGCTTGTTCATCTGCATGTGACGCATAAAGGCTTTTTTGAATTTGACCTTTCCGCTCTTCGTCAGACGGAATCGTTTCTTCGCACTGGAGTGCGTTTTCATCTTCGGCATTTTCTTCTCCTTATAATTTATACTATAAACAGCCGAGGCAGCCGATATTTGAGCCAGACTGTTTATTAGAACTGCGTTTATAGAGGATTTTGCCGTTCAAAAGCAAGATGTTTTTTGCCCGTCGCTTTGTTTTCATTTTTATGTTGAAAGTAGATCAAATATTACTTACAAAAATAATATAAGCATATAATATAATAAATTATTACGCTTCGGCAATTATATTTCAATTATGAAAATATATGTTGACACGGGTTGCGAGTGTGGGTTAGGTAAAATTGTTTAAATGAGAACGAGTTTTTGAAAAAAGAGTAAGGAGTAAAACAATGACACAACAACAAAGACCAAGGCTGACCTATTTGCAGCAAGCAGTTAGTAAAAGGCTGGAAGGTATGAGTCGTGCAGCTGATGGCGGAGCCGATGACGCTCTAGGAGATATTGCAGAGCAGTGCTGTCAAGAGCTTATTTCAGGAGGCATCAATCCTCAGGATTTTGTTCCCGATGAGCCTGCCACAGGTGGAGATCATTATCCTAGTGTGAAAATGTAAACCATGAACCCCATCAAGCCCCTTTTTATGCGTCTGGGCGGTCTTCGCAACGAGGCGGAAATGGATCGGGCGCTTGATGTGATCGGGCTTGGTTTGGTGAATGGCTTTGCTGATGCGGCGGATAGGACAAACAGGCTTGGCGAATGGTTGCTGAAGCCTGTTTTTTTGCCGCTCGATGCGTGGAATTCAATTAGGGCGGTTGAAAACCTTCATGAAATGGGAATTGATGAATTTTGATGAATTTGTTTCCCATGCCCTGAAATTTTTTGTAGAAATAGTACTTTAAAGAAGGAGATTAAGAATATGACAGAACGAAAACCTGAGCAACCTGTTCCCAGTCAGCTTAGAGAGGCTGTTGCGCAAGCGGCAGAAAATCCTCCGCCTGCAGCGGTAAAGCCAGGATTGGGGTCTGTAGTCATTCGTGATTTTGACTGCGGGGGAGATGTCGATCAAAACCATTTTATAGAGCGTATCCTTCCTGGTTGTGAACGCTGCTAGGTTTTTAATGCGCATCGGCCCAGGATTTGCCTGAGCCCGCTTCGCAGGATAATGGGGTGCCGATGTGCACCCCGTTTATGTTCTGATACGCATTTTCCATGATCTGAAGCGCCAGAGTTTTAGTGGACTCAAGCTCGCTTTCCGGCACTTCGAAGATCAATTCATCATGCACCTGTAGCAACATTCTGGCCTTCAGGCCCGCCTCTTTCAGCGCTTTTGGCATTTTACCCATCGCGATTTTCATGATATCGGCCGCCGTGCCCTGCAGCGGCGCATTGATTGCCGCGCGCTCCGCCCCGCTGCGCTGGGCCGGGATTTTGGCGTTGATATAGGGCGTGAAGCATTTACGCCCGTACAGCGTTTTCACATAGCCGTTTTTACGCGCTTCATCCTTTGCCGTCTCCATATAAACCTGAATTTCGTGGAAGCGCGCCAGATAGCGCTTGATAAAATCATTCGCATCACCCGGATCACAGCCGAGCTGTTTGGCCAGCCCCCAGCCGGAAATGCCGTAGATAATGCCGAAATTCACCGCCTTGGCTTGGCGCCGGATTTCGGGCGTGACCTGATCCAGCGGGACGTCAAAGACTTGTGAAGCTGTGAGGCTGTGAATATCCACCCCGTCCTTAAAAGCTTGTTTGAGCGCTTCGACTCCGGCCATTTCGGCGGCCAGACGCAGCTCGATCTGCGAGTAATCCACCGAGAGCAATATATGCCCCGGCTCGGCCACAAAAGCCTCGCGGATGCGCCGCCCGTCTTCGGTGCGGATCGGGATATTTTGCAGGTTTGGGTCAGACGAGGCGAGCCGTCCTGTGCTGGTGCCGGTCATGTGATAGGAGGTATGGACACGGCCCGTTGCGGGATTAATCTCCTGCTGCAGCGCCTCGGTATAAGTGGAGATGAGTTTTGACAGCCCGCGCCAGTCGAGAATTTTTTGCACGATGTCGTGGCCCTGCAATGCCAGTTCCTCCAGCGCGCTGACATCGGTCGACCATTGACCGGTCTTGGTTTTCTTGCCGCCCTGCAGGCCCATCTGGTCGAACAAGATTTCGCCGATCTGCTTGGGCGAGCCGATATTAAACTGTGTACCGGCTTGTTTGTGAATTTCTTCCTCCAGTGCCACCAGCCGTTTGCCGAATTCGGTGCTCATGCTTTTAAGCGCGACCGGATCGACCTTGATGCCGTCCAGCTCCATCTGCGCGATGATGGGGATCAGCGGGCGCTCGATATTCTCATACACGCTGGCCATTTTTTCGCGCGCCAGCCGGGGCTTGAGTATGTGATAAAGCCGCAGCGTGATATCCGCATCTTCGGCGGCGTATTCAAGGGCCTTGTCGATCGGTACCTTATCAAAGGTGACGGCGTTTTTGCCCTTGCCGGCGACGTCTTCATATTTGATCGGCTGGTGGTTCAGATGCATGACGGAGAGGTTATCCATGCCGTGGCTATGGCTGGAGCCGTCCAGCACATAGGAGATCAGCATTGTGTCATCGCACGGATGAACGCGGATGCCGTGACGGGCAAAAATCTGCCAGTCATATTTCATGTTATGGGCGATTTTGATGATGCTCTCATCCTCAAGAACGGGTTTGAGCATGTCCAGTGTTTTCTTGAGCGGCAGTTGCGGCGTATCGTCCTTGGTCTCGCCGAGCAGATCCATTTCCTGCATATGGCCCAGCGGGATATAGGCCGCGCGGCCCGGCTTGATACAAAGTGAGATGCCGACAAGATCGGCTTTGGCCGGCGTTAAGGCTGTTGTTTCTGTATCGATACACAACGTTCCGGTTTGCTGTGCTTCGGTAATCCATTTTTGCAGATCATCTTCGGTGTTAATCAGGATATATTCATTTTGAGAAGGTGGCGGCAGTTCCTCAATCTGTGTTTCCTGCTGCTGGTTTTGCGGTTCTGATGTTTCTTCTATAGTGCCGCCGAGGCGTGTGATGATCGATTTAAACGCATGCTTTTGCAGGAAATCCATCAGGGCCGGTTTGTCCGGATCATGGGTTTTGAGCTCCTCCAGCGGGATCGGCACCGGCGCATTTTCATCAAGCTTCACCAGCTTGCGGGAGATGCGCGCCAGCTCCGCATTTTCAATCAGTGCCTCACGGCGTTTGGGTTGTTTGATTTCACCGGCGCGTTCAAGCAAAGCCTCCAGCGAGCCGTATTCATTGATCAGCTGCGCCGCCGTTTTCACGCCAATGCCCGGTACGCCGGGAATATTATCGGTGCTGTCACCGGCCAGCGCCTGCACATCAACGACCCTGTTTGGCGCGACGCCGAATTTCTCCAGCACCTCGGCCTGGCCGATCCAGTTATTCTTCATCGGATCGAGCATGCGTACATCATCATCAACCAGCTGCATCAGGTCTTTATCGGAGGATACGATGACGACCTTTTTGCCCTGCGCCTTGGCTAGCTTGGCGTAGGCGGCGATCAGATCGTCCGCCTCATAGCCCTCCAGCTCGATACAGGGAATATCGAAGGCCTCGGTTGCTTCGCGGATCAGCGGGAATTGCGGGATCAGGTCTTCTGGCGTTTCATCACGGTTGGCCTTGTATTGCGGATAAATCTCGTTGCGGAAATTCTCGCGCTTGGCATCAAACACCACGACCAGATAGGGCGCATGATAATCACGCAGCATTTTGAGCAGCATGTTCGTATAGCCGTACACGGCTCCGACCTCGATCCCGTCCGGGTTGGTCATGCCGGATTTGCGGCCATAGGCCATGGCGAAATAGGCCCGGAAAATAAAACCGGAGCCATCAATGAGGAAGAGTTCGTCTTCACTCGTGTCTATATCTAGGGCGGGAGAAGTGTTCATAGATTAACGAGGTAGCATGCCGGACCCCGATGTTCAAATGCATATTTTTTCTTGTCATGGACAAAACGATTATGTTATTGTCTCGAAATTACATAATAATTTACAGGAGAGATGTTAATGAAATTGGGAAAAAAGGGAGTTTTAAGGGCTGCTGCAGCTTCGGTTGTCGGTGCTGCCGGTTTGACCGCTGGGGGCTGCACAGGTTTTCCGATTGTCAGCTTGCCGCCTTTTATCTTGGATGATAACGGTGCGCGGGTTATGAATGACCATGATATTCGTCAACGTGACCAACAAATTGCCGCTGATCAGGATTTGATGCCCTTTAGGCGCTAGTCCGGACCGGTAAGTCATAAGAAAACCCTTCCGGCTGTAGGAGCGCGGAAGGGGTTTGAGTTTACGTGAAACCACTTTAAAACCAGAGGGGCGCCCCGGCCTTAAAGTTATTTGCGGGTTTCAAGGGGAAAGGAACAGGGCCGCCAGCAGTAGCGGTCCGTAGACGCATAAACTCTCTATTGTCAGGAGAGGGAAAATTGTTTCTTGAGACACACCAATCTTTTTCATCATCCTCTATATATTTGCTTAATTTTAATTTTTTACGCCGTTTGCCCGCAAATTTTGGCACGGGTTTATTTTTTATATTTTGTATAGTTTTATTGTACCAAGGGCGGCATGAGAATGTCAAAAATTTGAGATAAATTTGTCTCAAATTCTATATATTCTGCTATTTTAGGGTTTTAGGGCGTAAAACGAGATGGCCGCTGCATTGGAGACATTCAGGCTCTGGATCGGCCCGGTTGCGGGCAATCTCACCAGCGCATCGCAATGTTCCTTGACCAGATGGCGTATGCCTGGACCCTCGGCCCCCAGAACAAGTGCAGTTTTCCCGCCCTTTTTGATCTGCCCTATATGCTGTTCGCCGCGTTCATCCAGCCCATAGACGAAATAACCCGCACCCTGCAGCGCTTCGATTGAGCGGCTGAGATTGGTTTCATAGGCCACAGGCGTGTGTTCGACGGCACCGCAGGCGGTTTTGGCTAGAACGCCATCCAGCGCGGGGGCATGCTTTTTCTGCATCACGATGCCGTCAATGCCGAAGGCGCAGGCGCTGCGCAAGATCGCACCAACATTATGCGGGTCTGTGACCTGGTCCAGAATCACGATCAGGCTGTCAGGTTTCTGGGCAGCGCGGATAACAATATCCTGGATATCTGTTTCCGGTAGATTCTCGCAGGCCAGGGCGATCCCCTGATGCACGGCCCCGGCGGGGAGCATTTTATCCAGTTGCTTCTTGTCAATCTCATAAGCCTCGCAGCGCTTCAGGCACAGCTTTTGTGCTTTACGGTGCACAGACTCAAATCCGCTTTTGGCCTGTTCTGTCAGATACAGCGCGGTGGTGCGCCGCGACGGGTTCAGCCAGGCCTCGCTCACCGCATGAAACCCATAGAGCTGCGGCCTGTGATGCGGGGCGGGGGCACCGTCTTTGTGGTGCTTTTTCTGGTGTTTTTTCATGAGAGATGTGATATCAGACTTGACATGGGCACGGAAAGTCTTTTTTGTTGCAAGTCCTAATAATCGATCTTTATTTTACCCGTATGGTGGGGTGGTCGAGTGGTTAAAGGCAGCGGATTGTAACTCCGCCCGCGTAAGCG
>CAYGSN010000003.1:28806-119649 GCA_964352675.1 uncultured Pseudobdellovibrionaceae bacterium | reverse complement strand
TCTCTGCTTTTGGTTCAGCTTTGCGTTGTCCCTTATTTCTGAGGCTGTGTTTCGGAGTGGTGGCGTGTTTTTGGGGATAATTTTTGGGCGGGGAGAAAGGCATCGTTAATAATCAGCGAAATAATTGATAGCTTTGAAGACACTGATAGGAGAGCATCGGCGGTGTTTTTAAATCTATAGCCGTATTCGGCAGAAATCAGGTCGTGAATAATCCCTTCGGAAATTTTTATGGCCAGCCTTCCCAAAGAATGGGCACGCTTCACCATTTCTTTGGAGGTTTCTGTTTCCAGTGTTGCGGAGTAGAAGCTTTGCAACGGGTCGCGGCACTCAATGCGCTGGATGCGCAAGGACTTCAGCGGCATGTCCTCACAGAAGTTCTTTTCAAAAGTTTGAAAATCATGTCTGCTTAAATTATAGGAGAAGCGGGCAAGATTCATGCAGCTGATAAAGATAGCGATCAGCCGCTCATCCTCAAAATTTTCGGATAAATCTATTGTGGCGTTATTGCTCAGCATAAGCGCCTGAATTTGTGTGGCTTTTTCAAGTAGCAGCACGAACCGGAACGGGCTTTCCGACAAATCGTCGTCAAGCACGATATGGGTTAGCGGTCTGCTATTCCTCGCGGAGGTAACATCCAATATGCGATGCTTTGCATCGTACTTGTAATGGAAGCCTATACCCCACGCGATGAAAGAGCCATCATTATTGATCTCTTTGCACTTCAACGTGAAACCCTGTTTTGCTTCATTTATTTTCTTGGTTGTCCCGATGGTACCATATGCGCATATATGTTAGTCAAGCTTTATATTAGGCTTTCATAAAATAACAAATAGTTGTTATAAAAAATTACATAATAAACGTTTTTTTTTGGAAAACCTTGAAAATGGAGTCACGTTTCGCGTGTAATTTTTCATTTTTTCAAATTTTTTTGAGAAAATTTTTCTCATTTTATGAGGTGAAATTGCAAACGGCTTATCTAAAAAGAGAAAGCTTTGCTGTTCTAGAGGCTTCAAGCCGGGATTTTGTACCAATGGGCAGGGTGTAAAGAGTTTCCCCGTGTCCAAATGGAGTGTTCATTACCACCGGAATATCAAGGTTTTGGGTGTGCTCTCTTATAATCTGCTCTAGGGTAAAGCCATAGGGCCGCGCACTGTCTTGCAGATTCAAGAATTCTCCGATTATCAGGCCGTTTATTTTTCCCAGGACACCCTGGCGCTTGAGGTGCAGAAGCATGCGGTCAAAGCGGCTGATATGATCATCGCAATCTTCGAGAAATAAAATAGCCCCGTTTAAATCCGGGCAGTCCGGTGTGCTGACCAGGGGCAGAAACACGCTCAAGTTGCCACCAACAAGCTGTCCTTCGGCTGCCCCTTCCTGCAGTATCGTGCAATTTTCAAAGGGGTAGGGCGTATCCTTGCCGCTCAATAGCGTTCTTAAATGCTCCATTTGCCTATAGCGATAGAGGTTTTTAAACACCGGCCCGTGATATGTGGTGATGCCTAGCCTTGCATTAAAAGCATTTAAAAGCGCCGTCACATCGCTAAATCCGATCAGAATTTTTGGTTCTTTAAATTTCGTGAAATCCAAGTGATCAATCAAATGGAGAGCGCGGTTGCCCCCCCCTGCGGCCCACATGGCCTTAATCTCTTTATTATCCCATAGCTCATAAAGTGCCTTGGCCTTCTCCTCATGCGTCCCTGCGGATTGATGGTGCCGCGCATAGGTCTGCGGGTGTACAAAAACCTGATAACCCAGCTCTTCCATTACGGCTTTGGACGCTTCTATATCTTCACGCTCCACATAAGAGGAGGGGGCAAAGACACCAATCATGTCACCGGGGTTTAAGGTGGGCGTTTTCATCCCTCTCATTTAATCTTGTTTTTTGATGGATTGGAAGGCCTGCAGCGCACGTTCGCGCGATCCCTTCAGATCCACAATCGGTGCAGGATAATTGGCGGGCGGGTTATCCGAGTTCCATGGCTCATGCAAATGCTTGTCGGGGAAATCCTGAAGCTCTGGCACATATTTGCGGACATATTCGCCCTTGGGGTCAAATTTTTGCCCCTGCGTGACGGGATTAAAAATGCGGAAATAGGGCGCGGCATCGGCCCCGCATCCGGCAATCCATTGCCAGCTGGCGGAATTACTGGCCAGATCCGCATCGACCAGCGTATCCCAAAACCATTCCTCCCCGCGATGCCAGTGGATCAGCAGATTTTTCACAAGGATAGAGCCCACAATCATCCGCACGCGGTTATGCATCCATCCTTCTTTCCAGAGCTGGCGCATCCCCGCATCGACAATCGGGATGCCTGTTTGCCCGCGCCGCCAGCGCTCTAAATCATTGCTTTCTTGCGCGACCCAGGGGAAGTCATTGAATTTCTCTTGCAAATTCTCCCATGTGATTTTCGGGAAGTGATAAAGGAGATAATAAGAAAATTCCCGCCAGCCAAGCTCGGAACAAAAATGATCTGTATCTTTCTCTAGGCCTTCGGCCGCACCGGCTGCTTTTGCGCGGTGCCAGACCTCACGCGGGGAAATTTCACCGTGATGCAGGAAAGGGGAGAGCCGCGAGACATTTTCCATGTCTGGTCGATTGCGATCTTCCTTATAGCCTTTAAGACCATCTTCCAAAAATGCATGCAAACGTTTTTGCGCGCCATTCTCTCCAGGCTCCCAGATGGCGGCCATATCTTTATACCATTTAATTTCAGGTATAAGACCAAGATCATCGAGAGTAAGGCCTGCAACCTTGTTGCCATAGGTGATACGATCAGGGCGCTTTTGCGGTTCATCCGGTTCGCGCTCACCCTTGCGCAGGCATCCCTTGCGGTAATAGGGTGTGAAGACCTTATAGGGCGTACCATCGTCTTTCAGGGCCTCCCATGGTTCCCATAAAAGCGAGGCATTAAACGTCTCTAC
Organism: uncultured Pseudobdellovibrionaceae bacterium; assembly: GCA_964352675.1. Lineage (GTDB taxonomy): Bacteria > Pseudomonadota > Alphaproteobacteria > Micavibrionales > Micavibrionaceae > CAYGSN01. The sequence continues at coordinate 116,727 of CAYGSN010000003.1, read as the reverse complement.
TTCAATATCGCCGTCTCTCAGGTTCTGTTTAATTTCTTTATCGCGTGCAATCCGCCAGGGCTCATAGCACCGATTCCAGAACACAGCCTCCGCGCAAGTCTCTTTCACAAGGGCGGGGATAATCTCCCTCGCATCGCCCTTTTGAAAGGCCAAATGATTATCAAGAGAGATATTGAGTGCGTTTAAGCTTTGATGCAGCCACCATCTCTGCGCTCCGCCGCGCCTCCACTCCTTCGCATTCACATCATCCAAAATGAATACGGGAATGATGGAATAGCCCTTATCAATAGCGTGATTGAGGGCGGGGTTATCCGATAGTCGTAAATCCTGACGAAACCAGAGGAGAGCTTTTTTTGTCATGAAAGCAATCTAGAAACCACTGAAATAAAAGCAAGAAAAAAGCTTGACCTTTATTGTTGCCATGTACTAAAAATACGCAAAAAGGTTATGAAATATGACGCAGGCTGAGGTTATACCCTCCAGTAACATCGCAGTGGTTGCTTTGGTCGCAACGTTTGAATGCGCCAATGAGAACTTTTACAGTGGAAAGCTGAGTTACAAGGAATATGTTGCGGCTTGCGCGGGCGCATCGCGACGAATTCAAGGCTGGAACAGTGATGAGCGCTGGCAAAATTATCATGGTTTGGGCGGCGAGGACGTGTATGTGTTGAGCGAAACATGGCGCAACCTTAATCTTATAAGGAAGCACGATTCCGCCTCACAGGACTATGAAAGCTGTAAGGTTACTATGGGAACAATTGGCACTTGGTTGGATTGTGGCGCTTAGCTATTATCATCCATCCTTCTTAATTTGCTCCAGCAGCTCTTTCATCACCTCCGGCGCGCGCAAATTTTCGACCTGACAGGTTCCTGCAGCATCATGCCCGCCGCCGCCATATTTCAGACAGAGTGTGCCGATATGCGTTTTGCTCGTACGGTTCAGAATAGATTTTCCGATAGCAAACACGGTGTTCTGCTTATTCTTGCCCCAAAGCACATGCATGGAAATATTGGTTTGTGGGAACAGAGCATAGACCACGAAACGGTTGCCCGCCCAGATCGTCTCTTCCTTGCGCAAATCCAGAACCAGCAAGTTGTTCTCAACTTTGGCGCAGCGCTCAATCTGTTCGCGAAATTTGGATTTGTGTTCGTTGTAAAGGTCAACGCGCTCTTTCACATCGGGAAGCTGTAGAATCTCATCAATCGTCTCGTGATTGCGGCAGTGGTCGATCAGTTTCATCATCAGCTGGTAATTCGAGATATTGAAATCCCGAAAACGCCCCAGCCCAGTACGTGCATCCATCAGAAAGCTGAGCAAGACCCAGCCATTCGGATCGAGAATTTCGTCTTTACTAAAGGCTGCAGAATCGGCTTTGTCCACAGCCTCCATCATATCGGGGGAAATGTCGGAAAATTTTTCTGCTCCGCCAAAATAGTCATACACCACACGGGCGGCCGATGGCGCCTTTGGGTCTATAATATGGTTGTCGGGGCGGTTCTTTACGCGCTCCATTTCGCTGGCATGGTGGTCAAAGGCCAGGTAAACCCCCTCGGCATAAGGCAAGTTCGTGGTGATATCGTTCGGTCCGACCTCAATCAAGCCATCCTGCATATCCTTGGGGTGGGCGAAAGTGACATCGTCGATCAGGTCGAGTTCCTTGAGCAAAACCCCACAAACAAGGCCATCCATATCGCTTCGTGTAATTAAGCGGTACTTCTTGGAACTATCGGGAAGAATTTTTGCCTGTCGCGACATATGTGGCCTCCTGCTGAAAAACGAGCTTAAAAATGATGCTTATACCTTTATAGTTATAGAATATTCTTTAAAAATAATAAATTATTCTTTGGAATTTAATGTATTGCAGCGCACCCAAAATCACACGCGAATATTCGGTATGGGATACGCAGTCTCTTCAATAATAATCTAAATATGAGCAATCGACCTGTTTCTAGGTCCCGGCAGCTTCAGTTTTGTTGTCATCGCCGCCATCATCATTGTCGTCACTTCCGGCTTTTGGTTTCTTTGATTTCGATGTTTTCTTCTTTTTATCGGAAAACACATAGACCGGTGCTTTGCTTTCCTTCACCGTATCTTCGCTGACGACAACTTCTTCAATGTCTTCCAGGTCTGGAAGTTCATACATGGTGTTCAGCAACAGATTCTCCAGGATAGAACGCAGGCCGCGTGCGCCGGTTTTGCGTTCGATCGCTTTCTGAGCTATCGCCTTGAGTGCCCCGTCGGTGAATCGCAGCTCCGCACCTTCCATTTCAAAAAGTTTGTGGTATTGCTTGACTAGCGCGTTTTTCGGCTCTGTCAGAATTGTGATCAGGGCATCCTCATCCAGATCTTCCAGTGTGGCAATTACAGGCAAACGACCAACGAATTCAGGAATCAATCCGTATTTCAGGAGATCTTCCGGCTCCAGCTCCTGGAACAATTCACCCACCTTGCGCTCGTCCAGGTCCTTAACATCGGCGCCAAAGCCAATGGTCGTGCCGCGTCCGCGTGCAGCGATGATTTTATCCAGCCCGGCGAAAGCACCGCCACAGATAAACAGGATGTCTTTCGTGTCGACCTGCAGGAATTCTTGCTGTGGATGTTTGCGTCCCCCCTGTGGAGGGACGGCAGCAACTGTGCCTTCCATCAATTTCAAGAGCGCTTGCTGTACACCCTCACCGGAGACATCTCGTGTAATGGACGGGTTGTCGGATTTGCGGGAAATCTTGTCGATCTCGTCAATATAGACGATCCCTTTTTGAGCGCGTTCAACGTTGTAATCAGAAGCCTGCAGCAATTTAAGAACAATGTTTTCAACATCCTCACCAACATAACCGGCTTCGGTCAGTGTCGTGGCGTCGGCCATGGTGAATGGAACGTCCAGGATGCGGGCAATGGTTTGCGCCAGAAGGGTTTTACCGCAACCGGTAGGTCCGCAAATCAGAATGTTTGATTTTGAAAGCTCCAGATCCGAACTGCTGGTTCCGTGTTCCAGGCGCTTGTAATGATTGTGAACGGCAACCGCCAGAACGCGCTTTGCATTTTCCTGACCTATGACGTAGTCATCCAGAACCTGCTTGATCTCCGACGGGGATGGAATGCCTTCGCCCTCGCGCACCAGCTGAGTTTTGTCCTCTTCACGGATAATGTCCATACACAGCTCAACGCATTCGTTACAGATGAAGACATTCGGTCCGGCAATCAGCTTGCGGACTTCATGTTGGCTCTTGCCACAGAAGGAGCAGTACAGGGTATTTTTAGAATCGCCGTTTGAAGATTTGCTCATGGAATAAGGTGTCCTATCCTTTTATTTTTACTTTTACCGTTTCAATCTAGCCAACTGCAGCCAAGCCACGCAAGCCCCTATATCAATGAAATTGTTTTTTCCACCGCCTTGGGCAAGGGGGCATCACAGCCCTTGTGTTATATTCCCATTATATTATACCTAGGGTATTGAAAGGATTAATGGATTATAAAAAATGACAATCGTAACCCTTGAGGAGCTGGTAGAGAACTTTTCCCTGTTTGAAGACTGGGAGGAGCGCTATCGCTATCTTATTGATCTGGGACGGACTTTACCAGAAATGGATGCAGCGCACAAAACGGATAAAACGCTGGTGAAGGGGTGCACCTCGCGTGTCTGGATGATTGCAGAAAAAGATGAGCAGGGCCGGTTCCATATTATTGCAGACAGCGATGCGCATATCGTGCGGGGGTTGATTGCGGTTCTGTTATCAGCATACCAAGATAAAACCGCGCAGGAGATGCACAGCATTGATGTTGAAAACGCGTTTCGGGAAATCGGACTGGACCAGCACCTTAGCCCCAACCGCAGGAACGGATTTTTCGCGATGGTGGGGCGGGTAAAATCTTTGAGTTCTGAAGGCTAGTTTATGCGGCGCCGTAATGGGGAAGGTTATCCTCCCCCTGTTCATCATGTGCTTCAGAAATTTGCGGTGGGGGCTCAATTTTAACTCGTGTCTTGGCTCTTTCAACATGTTCCTGCGCGGAGTTGGCTGAAATTTCCCAGGCCATGTGGTTGATGATGGATTCAATGTAATCGGAAATTTTCTGCGCTCTCTGCAGCATTGTAGCTTTGGCTGAGAATTGGCCTTGTTCTGCACGGAAAAGCATGTCTGCCTTATCAACCGAGCCGATGCAGTACGCCTCCAGAACCGTGCACATCATGTCGTAGAGATGCGGCATGTCCATAATGTCCGAGAATAAACCTATCAAGGAACTTCGCATGCGGTTCTCATCAATATCATCTTTGCCGACATAGGTTGTAATTGAAATTTGTGCTCCCGGATGCGTGTTCTCCATAGCCATAAATTTTTCTGTGGCTTGTAGCTCGGAATTTCTTCTAAGGGCTTCGATGGTGTGTGTTGTCGCTTTTTTTGATGCTGCGAGCGCTTCACCTAACAGCAATCCTCTGTTGCCCATGGGAATAAACATGGCGCAACTGTCTTCGCCATTCTCTTTCATTTTCCTTGCGGCGATGCGGCTCATAATTAGGGAGATGCCCAGCGTGATCACGAAGTCCTTCTCATCATATTTCAGATAGCGCCCTGAGCGCTCAAGATGTCGCTTTTCAACGTGATCCCGGCGAAGGCGTACGGGCATTGCGCGTTCAAAAATAGCAATATGTTCTTCCGAACAATGCGACCTGAAAAAAGTAGGAACATACACCGAGGCATGATCGTGGTCTTTGTCAGCATCCATATAGCCCAGAACCATACCGATCTGCCGCAGCTTCCGCCCGGTTTGCCTGTGCTTTCCTGTTTTATCAAAGCTTGCGCTTAGAATGTCTTCAATTCCCACCTTCTTTTTTGCCTCGTGCAAGGCGATAATATTCTCTATCTGACTTTTTGACAGCTCACCATAGCGCAGCCGGTTCATCGCGCCCGTCACCACGTCAATATTCGGGCGATCGGAATCGCCCTGCAAAGCGGCCTTAAAAGCCCTTTGTGCTCTGCTGATTTCGAGCGGAATATTGCGCTGGACCATTATTCTATCTTTTCAAGTTTTATAGCTATAAATTATAGAATAATGTGCATTGTTTAGCGTTGTCAAATATAACAAAATTATATTTTTGAATCCGTTTTCGGTTTTTTATTATTTTTCAGCTTCCCTGTACATTTATTCAGGTGCAGGGGCGGGATTCTCTTTAGGGTTGTAGGACACGCTTTTCAGGATATCGCTAAAGGCTTTGTCGGCCGATTCGTCTTCGCCGCCCAACAGCTCCGCTTCGATGCTGAGGGCTGAATTTCCTGAAATCCAGAGTTGCGCGATGAACAGCGTGGGGGTGATTCCCATCTGGCCCTCACCGACAAGATTGGCCTGCTTATAGCCGTCTTCCTCGCGAAAGGAGGTTTCATAGGTCTGCACGACGTCTTTGTTCGTCACGGCCTTCAGCGTGGCTTCCATCACTTCGCCGCTATAATTTTCCAGCATCGCCTGGTTGACGGGGCTGCAGATTACACGGAATTTCACGTTCGAGGAAAATTCGAAAACCTTGGTATAGTTCACTTCCTCGTAACATTTTTTTTCTTCATCATCGTCACATTTGTTCTGCGTTGTCGGTTCGGCAGGGAACGTGATTGTGAAGTCGCACCATTCGGGGGAGTAGGTAACGGGCTCCGCCAGTGCAGGCGTTGCCGAACAGAGCAGGCAGAGAACGCTAAGCGCGTTTGTTATTAAAGCTTTCAAGATCTTTCAGTCCTTCTGTTTCTGGTTTCTGGCTGCGGTCATTCATATTCTTGATTTCCCAAGATCCATCATCCATTGGCACGAGGGTGAAGGGAATACCCTTTTTCTCAGCATAGCTGAACTGCTTGCCCATTTTCTGGGCGGAGTGATACATCTCCACATTATAGCCCTTTTGGCGCAGCTCTGTCGCCTTTGCGGCGGCCGGGGCGCGGTGAGTTTCTTCGCCCAGCAGGACCAGCACATCGGCCGGGCTGTGGCGCGAGGCGGGGAGCTTGCCCTTTTGCCGAATGCGGTCGAACAGGCGGGAAAAGCCGAGCGATATCCCAACACCGGGTAGGTGTTTGTTGATGTAATTCCCAGCCAGATCATCATAGCGCCCACCGGAGCAGATGGAGCCATAATCCGGATCATCGAGGAACACCGTCTCATAGACCGTGCCGGTATAGTAATCGAGGCCGCGCACGATGGACAGGTCGGCCACCACCGCACCGGGGGGGAGGTGGGAGAGTTGGTCGAGGACGAAAGACAGCTCTTCGAGTCCTTCTTTCATTTGGACGTTTGCGGGCGTGACAGTGCCGAGATCTTTGGTCTCAGCCAAAGCCAGAATAGTTTTGGCTTGGTCGTGGGAGAGGCCGATATCTTTAATCAAAATGCGCAGCACTTCGTCATGGCCGATTTTCTCCAGCTTATCAATGAAGCGGGTGACGGTTGTTGAATCAGTAATGCCGAGGCTTTCGATCAGGCCGAGCAGAATTTTACGGTTGGAAATCCGGATCTGCACCTGCTCACCATCCATACCGGGCAGGGTGCTTAGAATCTCCCACATGATCGCGGGCATTTCGGCATCAAAATGCAGGGGCAGGGCATCGACATTGATCACGTCGATATCGCACTGATAGAACTCGCGGAAGCGCCCGGCCTGTGGCCGCTCCCCGCGCCAAACGCGCTGCATCTGGTAACGCTTGAACGGAAAGACCAGCTCGTTAAAATGCTGCGCCACATAGCGCGCCAGCGGCACGGTCAGGTCGAAATGCAGCGCCAGGCGCGCATCTTTGTCGCCGTCTTCCTTGTGCAGGCGTTCAATGACATAGACTTCCTTGTCCACGTCATCACCGTCCTCGCCCTTGGCGTTGAGGACATCCAGCTCCTCCACGCTTGGCGTTTCGATGTTGGCGTAGCCGTAGCTCTCAAACACGCGGCGGATCTGGTCAAACCATTGCTGCTCCACCAGTCTTTCATGGGGCAGCCACTCCGGAAAGCCGCTCACAGGTTTGGGTTTATATATTTGTTTTTTGGTCATCGAGATTTTATAGCGTTCTAGAACTCTGAAGTCGAGCCATCATTCCTCAAACAATCCCTCCAACTGCCCCACAAGAGCCTTAGCCAGTTCGTCAACATCCGTGATGGTGATGGCTTTTTTGTAATAACGCGTCACGTCATGGCCGATGCCGATGGCCGTCAGCTCCACGTTTGAGCGCTCCTCGATCCAGTTAATGACATTGCGCAGATCAAGCTCCAGCACGTTGGAGGGATTGACGGACAGGGTTGAATCATCAACCGGTGCGCCGTCGGAAATGACCATCAAAATTTTCCGCGCCTCGGGCCGTTTGGACAGGCGGTTATGGGCCCAGACGAGGGCTTCGCCATCGATATTCTCCTTCAGGATACCTTCTTTCAGCATCAGACCGAGATTTTTGCGGGTGCGGCGCATGGGCGCATCGGCGGCTTTATAGATGATATGGCGCACATCGTTCAGGCGGCCGGGCTTTTCCGGGCGGCCATTTTGCATCCACAGATCGCGGGATTTGCCGCCCTTCCAGGCGCGGGTTGTAAAGCCGAGGATTTCCGTTTTGACGCCGCAGCGCTCCAGCGTGCGGACAAGGATATCAGCCGTAATCGCGGCGGTGGCGATGGGACGGCCGCGCATGGAGCCGGAATTATCGATCAGCAGTGTGACGACCGTATCGCGGAATTCGGTTTCTTTCTCGGCCTTAAAGGTTAGCGGCACATCGGGGTTGGCGACAATGCGCGCGAGGCGGGAGGCGTCGAGAATGCCTTCCTCCAGATCAAATTGCCAGCTGCGCCGCTGCTGCGCCATCACCTTGCGTTGCAGGCGGTTGGCCAGCTTGGTGATGATGGCCTGGTGGTTATAGAGCTGTTTATCCAGCATGGCGCGCAGGCGGTAAAGCTCTTCCGTTTCGGCCAGATCGGCGGCGTTGATTTCCTCATCAAACTGGGTGGTGTAGATGGTGTAGGGGCCTTCGGGGCCGGAGAGAAAACCGGCGGGGCGGTTATGATGCGGGTTGCCTGCGGCCTCGGCTTCCCCGCTCATATCATCGCCGCCATCCTCATATTCGCCCTCGGTGGTGTCTTCGCCTTCTAGGATTTGGTCTTCGTCTTCGCCGCCCTCGGCTGCATCGAAGTCGCTTTCTTTTTGCTCTTCGCTGGATTGTTGTTCGGATTGTTGGTCTTCGGCGCTTTCTTCGTTTTCGGTTGAGCCGTCTTCTTCATTGGGGAGGTCTTCCCCGGCATCGATGTCCAGGGTGCGGAGCAATTGCCGCGCGGCTTTGCCGAATGCTTTTTGATCGCGGAGCAGGGGGGCGAGGGTTTTGAAGTTTTGTGCATCAAGTACGGGCGACCATAGCTCGACCAGTTTCGCCGCCGAGGGCGGTACGGGCTCATCGGTGAGGGCGAGGCGCGCGAGCACGTGCAGCGCATCGCCGAGGCTGGTTTGTTCGCGGCTGGTGATGTTGGCATAGCCGGCGCGTTTGCATCTTTCTTCCAGCACGGCATTGAGGTTGCCGCCAATGCCCTTCATTTCCTGTGTGCCCAGCGCCTCAACGCGGGCTTGTTCAAGAGCGGAGAAGGCCCGCGCGGCCTCTGCATCACGCGGGGCGTGCTTCAGGTGCAGCTTTTCATTGTGATGGGCCAGATGAAGCGCATGCGCGTCCGCACACCCGCGCACAAGACGGATTGAGCGCGGGTTCATATCCGTATCGGGGGCGGGCAGGCGCGGCGCGGTGGTGGAGGTGATTTTGCCAATGGGCGGCTCGCCTGTGGCGAAACTCACGTCGAGCTCCTTGCGGCCCGCAATCGTGCGCAGAACGGCGGCAGTGGAGGTTTTGAAGGTTTCGATGTTACGCGGGGTTTCGGTCATGTGTTTTTTTAACACAGAGCACACGGAGGACACAGAGAAATTCACAGAGCTTTCAAATTGCCGTTATCCTGAGCGGAGCCGCGCCGAAGCTGTAAGCGTAGACGAGCGCAGTCGAAGGATTTGATGCTTGGTGTTAAGCGTGTTTAGACCTACAACGGCACGGAAGCGTGCTGTTCGATTTCTGCGCCTATTGATTCCAAAATTATACCGTATCGGTCATGCATGAGCGGCGACAGATTTGGAAGATCGTCCACTGCTGCTGCGAAAGCATCTTGAAACTTCATTGCGTCGTCATCATTGCTAAATTTGGCCAAAAGAATATGGGTGATGGACGAATCTGCATTTTCAACAATTACTTTAGCATATTTTACAACAGGACGCTCACGTTTTACAACAGGACGCTCACGGCTAATTATATGGAAAGCTCTGCTCATCATGATTTCTGCAGAGTCCTCAGTTACCGGCTGAGATACAAGCTTAGCCTTGTTCCAAGCAGACGCCACAGAACTTGCCTGTCCACCGTTACAATCGCGGGTCGTTGTAAAGAAATAAAAGGGGCGATCCAGGCCATTCGGTTCGGCCATTTCTACTGTTTTATTACTCATAGCTATCTCCATTAAACTTGATGATAAGCTTTATAAAGTGCTATGAAAATACATGCAAGCCTTTATTTACGAAACAGCAACATTCTTAATCGCGCTGCGGGGCAGTTCGACATCGAAGCAGCGCTGGTACATCTCGGCGATGATCGGTCGCTCCGTCTCGTCACATTTATTCAGGAAGCTCAGCTGAAACGCGATTTCGCGGTCCTTGAAGATCATGAAGTTTTCGATCCAGGCCAGTACGGTTCTGGGGCTCATGAGCGTGGAGAGATCGCCGTTTACAAACCCCTCGCGCGTCAGGTCGGCCATGCGGACCATGCGGTCGACATTATCCTTGCCTTCCTCATCATTCATTTCCGGGAATTTGGCGAGCATGATATTCATCTCATCATCATGCGGCAGGTAGTTGAGCTGCACGACGACATTCCAGCGGTCCATCTGGCCCTGGTTGATCTGCTGCGTGCCGTGATAGAGCCCGGTGGTATCGCCGAGGCCGACCGTATTGGCGGTGGCGAAGAGGCGGAAGGCCGGGTGCGGGCGGATGATGCGGTTCTGATCCAGCAGTGTGAGCTTGCCCTCGGACTCTAAAATTCGCTGGATGACGAACATCACATCCGGGCGGCCCGCATCATATTCATCGAAACACAGCGCCACCGGATTTTGGATGGACCAGGGGAGCAGGCCGTCTTTCCATTGTGTAATCTGTTTGCCTTCATGCAGTACGATGGTCTCCTTGCCGATCAGGTCAACACGGGAGACGTGGGAATCAAGATTGATCCGCACACACGGCCAATTCAAGCGCGCAGCGACTTGCTCAATGTGAGTAGATTTTCCGGTGCCGTGATAGCCCTGAATCATCACGCGGCGGTTATGGGTAAAGCCCGCGAGGATAGCCATTGTGGTGTCATGATCAAATTGGTAGGTCTTATCGATATCCGGCACATTGGCGCTATCCTCGCTGAAGCCCGGCACTTCCCAGTCCAGATCAAGGCCGAAGGTTTCGCGGACATTATATTTTTTATCAGGGATAGAGGTGTACTTTCCTTCCTTCGCCTTGATATGCGTGATGTCGAACGACATCCCGCCGCTTTCCAGTTCTTTTTCTTTATTGAGTTCTTCGGGCATTCAATTTCCTTATAATATTCCCCCTCGTCATCCCGGAGGCGATGTGAAAGCATCGCTCAAACATCCGGGATCCATATGTCAGCAGCTTTTCTACTGTCTTTTTTGGATCCCCGCCGTCTAAACCTGATTCGCAGGTCGCGGGGATGACGACTAGGAGGAGGGTAGTTCCTCAAACTGCTCGTAAGCGAGCTTCAATATGGTATAGGCCATATTGATCTGTTTGAGAAGCTCTTCTGATTTGTTGCAGCCGCGGTTGAGATCTGGATGGTGCTTTTTGGCCAGCTCTTTATAGCGGGATTTAATACTCTCCAGCGTTACCGGCGGCTCCAGACCCATAATGGCCAGCGCTTCATATTCTGGCGAATGACTGTTTGTGGGGATGCCTCCCGAATCAAATTTCTTGCCATGGTTGTAATTTCTTGGATCGCCCTGCGAAAAATGATAGGTCTGCCACGCTTTGCGTTTGAGGATGTCCTCCGCCGCCCCTTCGGTATCGTAACGCCAAGTCGGCCGGTCGCCATACATGCTCTTACACATGTGCTCTTGCACTTCTTCATTCGCCATGCCCTCAAAGAAGTTCCAAGCCTTATTATACTCCCGCACATGCTCCAGGCAAAAGTTATAATATTCGTTCAGGCCGCGATGCTTTGGCGCTTTGTAGGCGCCCTGATCGAGGCAGCCGGGCATTTCGCAGCCCTGAGTTTTGTAATCCTGTGTGCTGTCATCAAACTCTGGAGAGTTGGGTTTCAGTTTTATACGCGGCATCTCTGATTTCTCTTTATATCTTCAATCTTTTATTATACACCAAATTATGACAGTAGAAGAACACATCAAGGAAAAAATCCGGGAAAAATTTTCTCCTTTACATTTTGAGCTCGTCAATGAAAGTCACCTGCATAAGGGGCATGTTGGGGATGACGGGTCCGGCCAGACTCACTTTAAACTTATGGTTGTGTCAAGAATCTTTGAAAAACAAGACAGAATAGAGCGTCACCGTTTGGTTATGGATGTGCTTAAAGGTGCCGTTTCTATGGGCTTACACGCTCTTTCTCTCACAGCATTGACACCCGAAGAATATAAGAAAAAATAATTTCTTTACATCCTCCGGTTGAATGTATACATTGGTATATATAACTTGAAATATATTCAATCATAGTGGGGGATTAAAATGCCACAGTTGAACCATAAAAACGTGTTGGAATCTGACGGTGAGGCAGAAACAAAAACAACTCTCATCAGCCGTAATATCACGGTGATGAACCATCGTACCTCCGTGCGTCTTGAGCCGGAGATGTGGACAGCGCTTCGCGAGATTGCCAATCGCGAGCAATGTAGTATTCACGATATTTGTACTTTGATCAGTATACGCAAGAACCCGAATACCTCATTGACCGCAGCTATTCGTGTCTTTCTTATGCTCTATTTCCGGGCGGCTGCAACCGAGGAAGGCCATAGTAGAGCAGGCCACGGGGATTTTGAGAGCATGAGGCAAAGAGCGAGAGTTTCTGACGATGCTCACATGTCGTCTGCAAGACGCAAAATAAGCCGTTCTGCTGTTTCCAAGGGTCCGCATTTGATGAACTTTGCCCAGCAAGAAGGCGCGCCAAGCTTTAACACATCGCTCTAATAGAGGTTTGAAGTGCTATTAAATGGTTAAAGGTTTCTTCCAAAGGCAAGGAACTTTTTCCGGCGTTCCATGATGAGGCTTTCAGCCGAGTGGCTGCCAAGATCCCGCAGGGCCCGTTCAATCGTGTCCGAAACATTGCCGATGGTTTCCTGTTTGTGCCGGTGTGCGCCGCCAATTGGCTCTGCAATGACGCCATCAATAAGTTTCAGTGCATAAAGGTCCTGGGCCGTAAGCTTTAGCGCCATGGCAGCGTCTTCAGCATAATCTCCGCTGCGCCAGAGGATGGAGGCGCAGCCCTCCGGCGAAATTACCGAATAGATGGAATGCTCAAGCATATAAATGCGGTCGGCCACGGCGATTGCGATGGCTCCACCGGAACCGCCTTCGCCGATAATTACAGATATGATGGGGACATCACTGCGCAGGCAGGTTTCAATTGACTTTGCGATCGCCTCGCTCTGGCCGCGTTCCTCTGCGCCCTTGCCTGGATAGGCGCCTGCGGTATCCACCAGCGTGATGACCGGGATCCGGAACTGGCTGGCCATTTTCATTAGGCGCTGCGCTTTGCGATACCCTTCCGGGCGCGCCATGCCGAAATTGTGTTTGATACGGCTTTCTGTGTCACTGCCTTTCTCATGCCCCATAATTACACAGGACTGGCCTTTAAACCGCCCGATTCCACCAATCAGGGCATGGTCTTCAGCGAAGTTACGGTCCCCGGCCAGGGGTATGAAATCTTCAACCATAGCTTCAATGTAATCTTTGAAGTGCGGGCGTTCCTGGTGCCGGGCAACCTGAACCTTCTGGGCAGAGCTCAGGCGGCTATAGGTTTGCTGCAACAGGCGATCGGCCTTGTTTTGCATACGGGTGATTTCATCGGCGATATTTACCTCGCTGTCGCTGCTCACATGGCGCAGCTCGGCAATTTTACCTTCCAACTCAAGAATCGGTTTTTCAAACTCTAATCTGCTCATATTTCTAAAAACCCGTTTGTGAATATCAAGATGCACCTAAATAGCAAAACAGGCAGGGTGAATCAAATCACAAACCTGCCTGTTTTAATTTTTATTCGTTTTTAAGACTTAGCTGTCTGTTCCTGTCTTGGACAAAGGATGCTTGTCTTCCACAGTTTTCTTCGCTTTATCACCCAGGATATGCGTGTAGATCTGTGTTGTCGCGATGTCCGCATGGCCCAGCATCTTCTGCACAGAGCGCAGATCTGCGCCATGGCTCAGAAGGTGTGTTGCGAAAGCGTGGCGCAGTACGTGTGGGCTGACGCGGCTTTCGTCAACATCGGCAGCGCGGGCCAGATCCTTCAGGAGCTGTGCAAAACGCTGGCGGGTCAGGTGGCCGCTCTCGGATGTACGAGAAGGGAACACCCATTTTTCCTGGTTCGCACGGTTTTCATCATGACCGATGAACTGCTTGCGAACTTCGAAATACTTCGCCATCGCTGCACGTGCCGGATCAGACAGAGGGACCATACGCTCACGACCGGCCTTACCGGCGATCATCACGAATTGCTGGTCTTCGCCAATCGCGGAGAGAGGCAGGCCAACAAGCTCTGATACACGCAGACCTGTCGCATAAAGTAGCTCCAGCAAGCAAACAAGACGAATGCTTTCAGGCTTGCCTGGCATGCCCGCTGTTTTGATCAGCTGTGACACTTCTGCTTCGCTAAGCGTCTTCGGCAATGTACGACCTTGTTTTGGGCTTTCGATTGTCGATGTCGGATCATCCTGACGGGCGTTCTCTGAAATCAGGTAGCGGTAGTACTGGCGCATCGCGGAAAGGCGACGGGCAACTGTACGCACGGCAATCTTGGAATTGTTGGTTCCTTTGTTGTGTGTTTTTTCGCTTAAATCTTTCAAGTAAGCCTTAAGATCATCAGTTGTCGCTTTATTGACATCTGTATTTCTTCTTGCACGCAGATATAGGCTGGCATCCGCAAGATCACGCCAGTAAGCCTGACGGGTGTTGTATGCGGCACCACGCTCTGTTGTAAGCATGTCCAAAAACGAATCCACCGTTGGGTGCAAATCGGGTTTTGGCATTGCTGGACGACCTGGACGAGCCATTTTCGTTTCTCCTTCTAATTTAATGCTTCAAGAATATCGGCCGTGGCCATTGCTCTTGAAACTGTTGTTAACCCCACTTTGTTAAGGCTTTTTAATACATCTCCATAAAGACCCGGATAAATCGTATTGGGGTCGGTATTTTGAAGTACCAAAGTACTTAGCAAAACGGTTTCACCGAAGTTTTGAGTTTGACCTGCAAACCTCAGTTGATTCCATAAAGCCGCATTAGGCATTACATAATTTAACCGTTGTGTCAAGTCAAGTTCTTTTTCATAAACTTTGTCTGCATTATTCACAATTAACTCATGCTTGTCAATGTTTTCTATAACTTTTTTCAAGAAAAGTGTGGCTTTTTCACTTTGTGATGTATTTTGTGACAATGATGCTATTAATTTGTCATAGCTATCAGTGTTCAGTGTATGTATGTAGGCGACTGATTTAAGTTTTTTCTCCAAAAAATTGTTATTTTTATCTTCAATTTGAGAAATTATGGCGTCCCAGTTTTGTGGAAAACTATATCTTGAGACGCTCAAAATTTTCACGGCGGCCTCTAAATTCGGCAAATTTTTGTCTGTTGGTCCCAACAAATAGAGCAAATCGGAATAGGGCAAAAAAGCATCCGGACCGTATTTCCCGACCAGAGGCAGGGTGGATTCGATGGCTTCCCATTGCGCTTCTTCGGATGCCGCGGCGGAGGCGACATGATAGAAATATGGTATTTTCTGCCACTCTTCGCCCAGAGTCTCTACTGTTTTTTCTTTCAGGCCGCCCCCGGAAGCCGGGGTGATCATAGCGCTATACAGCTCCTTCATTGCACTTGTGGGCTTAAGGCCAAACTTTAGCGCGCGGGCGGTTAGGAAGAAGCGGTTATGCTCGGACAGTTCCCAGTTCTGTAGCAGGATTTCGATATGCTGTGGCGGAACGGTCTGTATATCTTCCAGTGAAAGCGGCGCCAATTTGATTTTCTTGTCGGCCGTCAATATGGCCTGCTCTATCTGTGGCAGGGCGCTGAAGCTTTCCGGCGTGTAAGAGAAGGTGAAATCTGGCGACAGGGATTGGCTCAGAATTTTAAATCCGGAGCTTTCAAGAGTGGCGGCGGAAGAGTCTGTCTCTTCCTTCCTCAGGCTAGCGGCACAATAAGCCTGCAGCGTTTTGATAAATTCATTAGCTTTCAATGTTTTATCAAAGGTTTTGATATCCAGACAGGCCAGGGATTTTTCCCCTGTATAGAGTTTGGCCAGAAGAGAGGCGCGGGCCAGGCGCGGATGATAGGGCTCCGCTCTGGCTGCATCATAAAGCGCATTGGCCTGCGTATAGGCGCCGCCCTCTATCAATTTTTCCAGCCGTAGCGTCAGAAGGTCTGCACCGTTTTCAATCTCGATATCGTTTTTAAGCTGGCCGGCATCGGATTCGCCAAGCAATACGCCAAAAATAAGAGATTGCAAGCCCTTGTTGGGTGAGGAGGCGGGCATCGCTTCCAGAAGCATCGTTGCTTCGGAGCGCTTCATGCCCTTCCAGAAATCTTGGGAAAGCTGGCCGTCTGTTTCGCGGGTATATGTTCCTGTGCTTTCCAGTGCCTTGTAATCGTCCGGGGCTATGCTTTCTTGTGGGCTCTGTTCTTCGCTGACGGGCTCGATTTTCATCACCTCTTGTGCCTCTTGCGCATAAATCTGAACAGGCGACAGGCATATAAGTCCCAATGCGATGAGAAGGGCGGCTCTAATTCTGAATGACGTCATGCGCGCTGATCTCTTTTACAACAGGTTGCTGGTTGACGGGAATGTCAATCACGGCAATTGCCGCGAAGCCGATAACGGCGATCACCACAACAATCCCAAGAATAAATTTCACGAGTTTCATATCTCTATTTTTTCTGCTATTTTTCGAAAATACGGATGAGTGGAACCTACACAAAACGAGTTATATGTGCAATGCACAATCGGAAAAATATTTCAAAGTTATGAACATTTCATTGCAGCAAAACGCAGATTGGCTCTCCCGGAACCTCGACCGGCCGGTGGTGCTGACGGGTATGATGGGCACGGGCAAGAGCCAGCTTGGCCGGAAGCTTGCTGAGGTGCTCGGGCTGGTTTTTTATGACAGTGATGCTTGTGTAGAGGAAAGAGCCGCTTGCAGCGTTGCAGAAATATTCGAGCGCGATGGAGAAGCCAAGTTCCGCGAAGCGGAGAAAAATACGATTCTGGAGCTGCTGGTAAAAGGCCCGTGCGTAATCGCCACAGGCGGCGGCGCGGTGACGAATGCACAAACTGCCCAGGCCATTCAGGCGCATTCATACAATGTATGGGTGAAAAGTTCGCTGGAGGATATCTGGACTCGGGTTCAGAAAAACCGGAATCGGCCGCTTTTACAGGTTGAGAATCCGAAGCAGAGGTTGACGGATTTACTGACGGCGCGCCTGGAAACCTATCAACAGGCGCCGATCCATATCGAGAACCCGGAAAACGGGCTGCCTCTGGCGCTGGAAAATCTTATAAACGGATTGTGTGATCGCCTGAAAACCGCTAAAGAGTAAGGGATGACAGGCTCTACAAAAATCATTTCCATCGACCTCGATGCCCGCGCTTACGATATTTATATCGGGGCGGGGCTTGTGTTTCGCGCCGGAGACTTTATTCCGCAGGACATTACGGGGCGCGGTGTGTTCATTATTGCGGACGAGGCGGTGGCTGCCGTGGCTGGGCACATCTGCAACACATTGAAAGAGGCCGAAGCCAAAGTTGTTGAACTAAAAACCATTACCGCAGGGGAGCAGGCAAAGTCTTTCGCGATGGTAGAGCAGCTTTGCGCATGGTTGCTGGAGCGGGGGTTAAACCGCAATTCCATTATTATTGCTGTGGGCGGTGGCGTGGTTGGTGATCTGGCTGGTTTCTGCGCGTCCATCATTGTGCGCGGCGTAAGCTATATCCAGGTTCCAACAACCTTGCTGGCGCAGGTGGACAGCTCCGTCGGGGGCAAGACAGGAATCAACATGTCCCAGGGCAAAAACCTGGTAGGCAGTTTTTATCAGCCCGCCGCCGTGATTGCCGATCTGGATGCGCTGAAGACCCTGCCGGAGCGAGAGCTTCTGGCCGGATACGCGGAGATTGTAAAATACGGGCTAATCCGCGACGTTGTGTTTTTCGAATGGCTTGAGGAAAACGGCCAGCAGGTTCTCCAATTGAACCCTGATATGCTGAGCTATGCGATTGAAGCCAGCTTGAAATCCAAGGCGCAGATTGTGCAGTCTGATGAGCGCGAACAGGGTCAGCGTGCCTTACTCAATTTTGGTCACACTTTTGGCCATGCGCTGGAAACTGCGGCGGGTTATGACGGCCGTTTGTTGCACGGTGAGGCGGTGGCGATCGGGATTTGTATGGCGTATGACTTATCCGTGCGTATGGGCCTGTGCCCAGCAGAGGACTATGACCGTGTAGAGGAGCATTTTCTCTCCCACGGACTGCCAAGTCGTGCAGCCTTTATCCAACCCGCCCTGAGCTGTGATCCAGATTTTTTAATCGATGTCATGCGCCGTGACAAAAAGGCGTTGTCTGGGCAGATGCGCTTTGTTCTTAGCCAGGGCATAGGGCATGCGTTTTTGCATGATGATGTGCCGGAAGATCTGGTGCGGGCTGTTTTAAAAGACTCTCTTGATGCGGACGACCAGCCAGAAGTGGCGGAAAAATTCAAAAGGTATAAAGGCAAATGGAAATCGGCTTTCTCTTCGCTGTCATAGCGATCCTCATCCTAATTTTGCTCTCGGGGTTTTTTTCCGGATCGGAAACGGCGCTGACGGCGGCTTCACGCGTACGTCTGCATTCACAGGAAAGCGAGGGTAACCTGCGCGCGGCCCTTGTAAATCGCATCCGTGAGAAAAAAGACCGTATGATCGGTGCGCTTTTGCTCGGCAACAACCTTGTGAATATCATGGCCTCCGCTCTGGCGACCAGCGTCATGATTAAGGTTTTCGGTGAGGCTGGTGTGGTTTATGCCACCCTGGTCATGACCATGGTTGTTTTGATCTTTGCAGAAGTTCTGCCTAAGACCTACGCATTGCATCATGCCGATTCTATGGCGATGCGTATTGCGCCGATTATCCGTTTTGTAATTTTTATCTTTGCGCCGATCACGGAAACTGTCACATGGATCGTCCGCAATTGCCTGAAGCTGTTCGGGGTGGATATCTCCAAGGTGGGGGCAGGATCGCATCTGGAGCTGCTGCGCGGCATCATCGAAATGCATCACGGGCCGGAAGAGGAAACGCAGGAACAGCGGGCGATGCTGCGCTCCATCTTGGATCTTTTCGATGTTGATGTGGATGAGATTATGATCCACCGCAAGAATGCCCTGATGATTGATGCGGATCTGCCGATTGAATCGATTATTGAGAAGGTGCTGGATAGTCCTTACACCCGTATGCCTCTCTGGCAGGGGGAGCAGGACAATATCATCGGGATCGTGCATACCAAGCTGCTCTTGAAAGAGCTAAACGCGGCCCGCGGCAAGACGGATAAGATTACGTTGGAAAACATTATGATAGAGCCTTGGTTTATTCCTGAAACCACCAATCTTTACGATCAGCTCCAGGCATTTCGTGAGCGCAAGGAGCATTTTGCCATTGTTGTGGATGAATACGGGGCCTTTGAAGGAATCGTGACGCTGGAGGATATTCTGGAGGAAATTGTCGGTGAGATTGATGATGAATATGATGTTCCCGTTCCCGGTGTGCGTCGTTCACAAAGCGGAAAAAGTTACCTCGTAAACGGCTCGGTCACTATTCGCGATCTGAACCGGGAATTTGAATGGAGGTTGCCCGATGGCGATTATGCGACGCTGGCGGGCCTGATTCTCCATGAGGCACAGACCATCCCTGAAGTGGGGCAGAGCTTTTCATTCCACGGGTTCCAGTTTGATATTACCCGCCGCCACCGCAATCAGATCACGCAAATCCGTGTGAAGCCTCTTTAATATTCTCTTTCAAATGCTCTGGATTAATCGTGCCGACAATGGCGCTGGTAACGGCGGGGTGGGAGAGGGTGAAATGTAGGAACTCAGCAGGAGAGGCGGCATGGCCACTGGCGAGGGCTTTTTTGATGAGTACGCCTTTACCTAGCTCTAAAGCTTTATCCAGAACGGGTTTTTCGTCTTGATATTCCAGATTATACGTCGCCATCACGCAGTCAAAAAGATCTAGTGCCTTCAGCCCACCTTCAACGGTTTTAGTTGATGCCCCCAGTGCCTTAACCCGTCCATCGTCTATAAATCTAATCATCTTCTCCATCAGGGCTGTGTCATTTAAAATATTGAGATCATTGCCATCAGAATGGATGAGGAAGATATCCAGATAATCCGTGTTAAGCCGTTTCAGGCTGCGCTCAAGGCTGCTCTCAAAATGATCGGGCGTAAAGTTATAACGTGATTCTCCATCTTTGAAGTCTTCACCCGCCTTGCCGATAATCACCCAATCTTCGCGCTGCCCCGCAAGCAATCGACCTAGCCGTTCCTCGCTTTCACCATAGGAGGGGGCGGTGTCGAGTGTGTTAATTCCTAATGATTGGGCAAGCGCTAAAAACTCCACCAAAAATGCCTCATCCGGGATTTCAAAGCCTTGGGGGTATTTAACACCCTCATTGCGGCCAAATTTTACCGTGCCGAGTCCTAGAGCGGAAAGTTCAAGTCCCGTGCTCCCTAATTTTCGCTTTTCCATTTCACCTCATCCCATGGTGTTTGTGCATAATCTGCCAATGGCAAATCTACAGAACTCATCGATTTTTTTGATGATATGATGCCTTTTGCATGGATTTTATCAATAATCATATCGGCCAGCATCGGCGCAAAAGTCAGCTTCGTCGGCCAGCAATACAGATGATTTTTGGCCTCATGAATGGTCGGCGTATCGGGCATCCATCCGTCCGTTTTCGATTTTCCCTCCACGCGATCAATCGGCAGGGTCGCCCATTCAATATTTGAAAGATCCAAATTGGGCATATATTTCGCCAGAGCCTTGCGCGTGGCTTCATAAACCTCTTGCGGGTCGGCATCTTTCGCGCGCTCGGCAACACCTGCGCCCAGATACCAAATCAGATGACCTTGCGAATCCTGATGCGTAGTAATCGTTGCCACGGGTTTTTCGGATGCGCCGACCAGATGCGCAAAGAGCGGGAAGGGCGCGTTTTTCATCATTCCCATCAGCAGCGGGCGATGCTGCACCTCCAGCCCCTTATCATGTCTTTTATTGTGCGCGATAAAGGCATTGGAGTCTGCGGCGCTATAGATATAAAGCTGCGCATCGACGGATACTTCATCTTCAATTTTAAAAATGCAATCGCGGTGAGGCTCGGCCAAGGCTTTGATAACGCTTGGAATATCCAGGACAAGTTCATCCATAGAAATCAGGGAGCCGTTAAAGCCACTCTTGCAAATATCTTGCGACCAAGCACTCCTGGGAATTTCTGCAACTCCATCGCCAAAGGTTTTCTTGGTTGCCAGATTGACGATATTTCCAACCAGTCCCCGCGGCACCATCAACATTTGAAAGGGCGCAGCCACTTCTACGCGGCTTAAATCTATTTCGCCGGAACCCCCCAGACATGCACGCCAGCGCTGGGGTACATCGCTCAAGGATTTAGCAAGACTGCTGACCTTCCCGGCCAGCGCGAATTTGAGGCCGGAATGAATAATGCCTTGTGAGGCTATTGTTTGCCCGCTGCCGATTGCGTTTTTTTCAAATAGCACCGCGTTGTACCCTTCGGCACGCAGACGATTCAGCAGCCAGAGCCCCGCAATGCCTGCGCCGAAAATCGCTATATCTGTGTGGAGCTGAGCCATTGTTCTATTGCATCAATTTGAACCGGAGCGGTCAAGGACGGGGCATGGCCGCAATCTTCAAAAACCGCCAGCTCCATATTTAATCCCGGCCCCCGCGTTTGCATCTCCTGTAGCAGATCATCAGGCAGGACAACGGATTTTGCACCCTGCAGGAGCAGAACCGGGCAGGCGATATTATCCCAGAACGGCCAAAGATCACCGCCCCCTTTTTCACTTGCAGCCTTGAAAGCTACAACAATATCAGGGTCGTAATTATAGGTTAGCGATCCATCATCCAGCGGCCGCGCATTATGCTCCGCCATATGATGCCAGACCTCCTCAGAAATTGGTCCCCAGCCTGCGCGTTGTATGGTTCTTAGATCCTGTTCAAGATCCTCGATCGTTTCAAAGCTGCGCGGTTGCAAAACAACATCAGCAATCAAATCGAGAGCTGATTGCGGGACAACCGGCCCAACATCATTAATGATAAAACGCCGGATCGGTGAGTTTTGAACGCCGGCCAGGCAAATGCCAATCAAGCCGCCAAGGGAAAGCCCCAGAAAATCAATGCTATTGGCTTCGCTGAAACCTAGATACGCAATCAGGCTGGCTATATCCTGATTATACTGGATCACATTGTAATCCAATGGGTTCGGTAAGCTGTCACTACGCCCGCGGCCGGGGAGGTCGACGGTTATAATGCGGTGACCTTTCGCGCTTAAAGCTTCAGCCAAGGGATCGAAGTCACGGCCGTTGCATGTAATGCCGTGGACACAAATCAGCGGCACCTTATCCTTTGGACCCCAATCATTATAAACAATGCGGTGGAAACCCTGAGAATTCAATCCGAGATAGGAATGCTCAGAGAACGCCATGATTGCCTATCCTTGTTGCTGGGAGATGCTGCCGTGGCAGTGTTTAAATTTCTTGCCGGACCCGCAGGGGCAGGCGGCGTTGCGTTGGGTTTTCCCCCATGTGGAAGGATCGCTCTCATCAAAGGCTTTGGCCTGCGGGAAGGGCTGTACGTTTTGCTGTCCCTGCTGTTGTTGTGGCTGGTTGCGCAGTGCAGGATCTTCACGGCTTTCGCGCATTTCCTGCGGACGTTGATCCGGCATAAAGGCGGCGGCATGGCCCTGGTCGAAGTTCAGCTCGACGAGGCAAAGCATCATGGTGATGTTCTCCCGCATTTGCGAGAGCATGGTTTCAAACATCCCGAAAGCTTCAGTTTTGTATTCGTTGAGCGGATCGCGCTGGCCAAAGGCGCGGAGGTTAATGCCCTGTCGCAGGTGGTCAAGATTAAGGAGATGCTCTTTCCAGTGCTGATCGAGAATTTGAAGCACAATCATTTTTTCCATGCGGCGCCAGATTTCAGGCGAGGCATTGGCGGCTTTTTCCGCCATCTTCCTATCTGATGCATCGATGATGCGCTCCAGGATTTCATCATCGGCGATGCCTTCTTCCTTGGCCCAGTCGGTAAGAGGAAGATCAAGGCCAAGTACGCGCAGACATTCCCCATGCAGCGCCTGAATATCCCACTGCTCGGCGTAAGAGCCGGGCGGGATGGTGGCGCGGACTGTATCTTCAATCATTTCATGGCGCATGTCATGAACCATTTCTTCCAGACTGCTAGCCTCCATGATTTCGCGGCGCTGTTCGTAAATTACTTTGCGCTGGTCGTTCATCACGTTATCGAACTTCAGGAGATTTTTGCGGACCTCAAAATGCATGCCTTCTACTTTGCCTTGCGCGCGCTCAAGAAGTTTGGAAATCAGTGGATGTTCAAGCGCTTCACCTTCCTGCAGACCAATGCGTTGATTGGCCAGTAAACCTTCGAGGCGGTCGCCTGCAAAGACGCGCATCAGATCATCTTCGACGGAAAGGAAGAACATGGAAGCACCCGGATCGCCCTGGCGGCCCGAGCGTCCGCGCAGCTGGTTGTCGATACGGCGTGATTCATGGCGTTCCGTCCCGATCACATATAATCCGCCGGCATCTTTGACTTTTTGGCGGTCGGCCCTGATTTCCTCGGTGATTTTTTCAATCGCCTTTTGTTTCTTGTCGTCGCTCCAGCTTTCATCGACTTCTTCGGCGACACGCATTTCCAGATTGCCACCCAGCTGGATGTCGGTTCCGCGCCCGGCCATGTTGGTGGCGATTGTAACCGCGCCGGGGCGTCCGGCCTGTGAAATGATTTGCGCTTCTTGTTCGTGATAGCGCGCGTTCAGAACACTGTGTTTGATTTTCTTTTTCTTGAGATGTTCGGAGAGCATTTCAGATTTTTCGATAGAAACGGTACCGACAAGGACGGGTTGATCCCGGTCCTGCGCCTCTTTAATCAAGGCCACGATCGCATCATTTTTTTCCGCCAAGGATTTATAAATCTTATCATTGTAATCAAGGCGGGCGACAGGGACATTGGTTGGAATGGCGACAACGCCAAGTTTGTAAATCTCCTGAAATTCACCGGCTTCGGTCATGGCCGTCCCGGTCATTCCGGACAATTTGGGATACAGGCGGAAATAATTCTGGAAGGTGATCGAGGCCAGAGTCTGGTTCTCCGTCTGGATTTCCACACGCTCCTTGGCTTCGATGGCCTGGTGTAAGCCTTCGGAGAGGCGGCGTCCCTCCATCATGCGGCCAGTGAATTCGTCAATCAGAATGACTTTGTTGTCTTTGACGATGTAGTCGGTATCGCGGTGAAAGAGCTTGTGTGCCCGCAAAGCCTGATTCACATGGTGGACGAGGGCAATGTTCTGGATGTCGTACATTCCGCCGCCATCCTGAAGCAGGCCGTGTTGTCCCAGAAGCTGCTCCACATGCTCCTGACCTTCTTCTGTCAGGGCAATGGATTTATGCTTCTCCTCCAGCTCGAAATCTTCATCAACCAGTTCGGGAATAAGCTTATCTACAGCGACATAAAGTTCGGTTGCAGATTCTGATGGGCCGGAAATAATCAGCGGCGTGCGGGCTTCATCCACCAGAATCGAATCAACCTCATCAATGATTGCGTAATTAAACGGCCGCTGGACCATCTGGTCCAGGCTGTATTTCATGTTGTCGCGCAGGTAATCGAAACCGAATTCATTGTTCGTGCCGTAGGTTATGTCGCAGGCATAGGCCGCACGGCGCTCTTCATCGCGCATATTGTTGGTAATACAGCCGACGCTCATCCCTAAAAAGCGGTAGATTTCACCCATCCATTCCGCATCGCGGCTGGCGAGGTAATCATTCACGGTGACCACGTGCACCCCCTTACCGCTGAGCGCATTGAGGTATGTGGCGAGAGTGGAGACGAGGGTTTTACCCTCACCGGTTCTCATCTCCGCGATATCGCCCTGATGCAGGACAAGACCGCCGATGAGCTGAACGTCATAATGACGCTGGCCCAATGTACGCTTGGCTCCTTCGCGCACGACGGCGAAAGCATCATGCAGGATGTCGTCCAGTGTTGCGCCGTCTTCCAGGCGTTTGCGCAGGATATTGGTCTGATTTTTTAGTTCCTCATCGCTCATTGACTCATATTGAGGCTCAAGTGCGTTGATCGGCTCGATATGCTTGCCGAGCTGCTTGAGGATCCGGTCATTGGAGGAGCCGAATATTTTTGTTAAGAAACGAAGCACAGTAACTTTAACTTTCGTAATTTATTCTCAGTGCTTTGATATAAGCCCCTAAAGTGTTCACGTCAATTGCCTGCATCAATATGAATGTTGAAAAGCATGTGTGTATTGGCTAGTGTGCGACTCTATTCATTTTAATATCCGTTTATAGGGAAAAGCAGGAATGACACATCTTTTTAAAAATCAATCAGGTAACACGGTTCTTATTGTTCTGGCCGTATTGGTCGTTGTCGCCGTCGGTGCGCTCGCATATTTGTCGGGCCAGATGGCTGGTGAAAACATCGCAGCCCCCGCCGCACAAACGGCGCAGACCGAAGGCCAGGCGCAGGAGCAGCAGTTTGCTGAGAATGCTGCTGGCGAAACTCCAGAAGAGGACGGTGAAACGCCCGTTATCGAGCCGGGCAATCCGGTCGTTGCAAAGCTGGACGGCCAGGATATCACCCGTCAGGAAGTTTTTGCCTTTATGCAGACATTGCCGCCGCAAACCAGACAACTTCCGCCGGAGCAGCTTTTCCCGCTTGCGCTGGAGCAGGTTATCAATGCGCGCATTATCAACGAGCAGACCAGAACTGTGAAGCTCGATGATGACGAGCGTGTAAAAGAGCAACTGGCTGCAGCGAAAAAGCAGATCGTTCGTGCGGTTTACATCGAAAACAAAGTGAATGAAAAAATTACCGAAGACCGCCTGAAGCAAGCTTACGCGAATTATGTGGAACAATTCCCGAAAGAGGAAGAAGTCCGGGCTGCGCATATCCTTGTAGATGACGAATCCAAGGCGAAGGAAATCATTACCGAACTGAATAACGGCGGAGATTTTGCCGCACTTGCCAAAGAAAACTCAAAGGACACGACCGGCCAGAATGGCGGCGAGCTTGGGTCTTTCCTCAAAGGCGATGTGGTGCCGGAATTTGCTGATGCCGCTTTTGCGCTGGAGCCGGGAACATATACCAAGGAGCCGGTGAAGTCTCAGTTCGGCTATCACGTTATTAAAGTCGAGGAAAAAGGTCTTCGTCCGCCCGCACCAATGGAAACTGTCAAACCGTTTCTGGAGGCGCAATTGCGCCGCGAAATCCTGGATGAAGTTTTGCAGGATTGGCGTGAGCAGGCCTCTATTGAGCGCTTTGATATCAACGGCAAGGCCATAGAGCCTGCTGCTGGTGAAGAGCAGGAACAGCCTACAGCAGCGACTCCTGCTGAGTAATACAAGGTGAATCCTTGCGCAGAAGCCCTTGAAAAACCAAGACCTGCAGCACCGCCGGATATTCCGGTGGTGCTGGTCGCCGCTGCGGCGCTGGTGGACCCGGATGGTCGCATCCTGATCGCTCAACGGCCGGAAGGCAAGTCTATGGCTGGCTTGTGGGAATTTCCGGGCGGCAAGGTGAAGGAGGGTGAAACCCCGGAGTTTGCTCTGATGCGAGAGCTGGAAGAGGAGCTGGGGATTGAAACGCGACCATCATGCTATACCCCTGTTGCTTTTGCTTCGCATAGCTATGACGACTTTCACCTTTTGATGCCGCTTTTTGTATGCCGCGCCTGGAGGGGCGTGCCACGCGCGTTGGAGCACAGTGATGTCAAATGGGTGCGCCCTGCCGATTTGCATGATTATCCAATGCCGGAGGCCGATATTCCTCTCATTGCGAATTTGCGGGATTTACTTTAATCAATAAAGCATGTACCGCTCCGTCTATGATCTTAAAGCTTTTTACAACGCCAAGTTGGGGCGGGTGGTGCGACGCGTCCTGCAGGGACGGATTCACGAATTCTGGCCTGATGTAAAAGGGTTGCGGGTGATGGGTTGCGGTTATGCCACGCCATATTTGCGCTCTTTCATGGATGAGGCGGAACGGGTCTTTGCCGTTATGCCGGCGGCACAGGGTGCGCATGACTGGCCGAACACGGCGCCCGGTGAAAAGAATTTAGTCTGCCTGTCAGAGCAGGGAGAATTGCCCGTTGAAACCAATTCCGTGGACCGCGTGCTGTTGGTGCATGATATGGAGTTTGCTGAACATCTTCAGCCCAATTTGCAGGAGATATGGCGTGTTTTGAAATCCAGTGGCCGGGTTTTGGTTGTCGTTCCGAATCGATCGGGGTTTTGGGCGCGTGCTGATTGGTCGCCGTTCGGGCAAGGCACGCCTTATAGCGCGTCACAGATTATTTATTACCTGCGGGATAATCTGTTTGTGCATGAGCGTACCGAAGAGGCACTGTTTATGCCGCCGCTTAAATATTCTCCCGTCCTGAAATCAGCCGGGATGTTTGAAAAGCTGGGGCGCAGTGTTCTACCCTTTGCCTGTGGCGTCCATATGGTCGAAGCTTCGAAACAGCTTTACGCCCGCTCGGATATGGGTGGCGGTTCGAAAGTAACGGTGCGCCGCCGCGCCTTCATTCCGAGGCCAATTCCACAGGGATTTAAGAAAAAAATGTTGTAGACACCTGATAAGGTTTGATTTATCGGCATCCTCGCGCTAATTAGGAACATCATGTCAAAAAAGCTGGATGATATTCGCAAAACAATTGATTCGCTGGATACGCAGATTCACGATCTGCTGATGCAGCGCGCCGTTTTGGTGTCCGATATTAAGGATGAGAAAAAGAAAAAAAACCTTCCTGCCATTCAGCCTGCGCGCGAAGCTGCTCTTATCCGTAAAATCTTGTTGCGCCATGAAGGCCCTCTGCCGGAAGGAACCGTTATCGGAATTTGGCGTGAAATTATTGGTGCGATGTCTGTGTTACAGATGCAGGTGAGTGTGCAGGTTGGCCTGGAAAAAGGTGAAGAGTATTGCTGGGACCTTGCACAAGAATTCTTTGGCAATGTGGTTCCTGTATCACGCAGTTCCAGCGCGGTGATGGCCGTTTCCGGTTTGCGCCAGGATGAGTGCAGCTTTGCCACCGTACCCTGGCCGCATGATGGGGAGCATAACCCATGGTGGGCGTATCTGTTTAATCCGGATGAAAACCCGATGCGGATTGTGGCTGCTCTGCCATTCGGCAGTGATAGACCATTTCGAGAAATTCACGATAAGGCGGTGATTCTTGCAAAAACTGCTTATGCACCTTCGGGCGAGGATCGCTCTTTTATCGGGGTGGAAGTTGACCACAGCGTCAGTCGCGCCCGGATTGTTGATGTTCTGAAGGAGTTGGGGTTGGAAGCGATCAGCATGTATACAAAAAGTGGTGTGGAGGTTCAGGGCGAAAGCCTGCATATGATCGAGGTTGATGCCTTTGTCGGCGAAGGTGATGAACGCCTAAGTGCGCTGGCCGGACGATTTGAAAATGAGAATATGCGTTGCTTGTCTCTGGGTGGGTATCCGGTGCCGCCGGTCATCAAGGGCGCGAAAGCGGCCAGCGCAAGCGCCAGTCCGTTCCCCAAAGCACCTTCCAGTTCCAAGAGCTCAAGCATCTGAGCATCATGTTTGAAAAAATCACTATTATCGGGATGGGGCTGATCGGATCGTCGCTGGCGCGGGTAATCCGTGATGAAAAATTATCCAAGAAGCTTATTACTGCGGACAAAAGCGATGATGTTTGCAAAAGGGTTGCGGAGCTTCATATTGCCGATGCGGCCCTGACCGATATTCGTCAAAGCGTGGTGGGCAGCGATCTGGTTATTCTGTGCGTTCCTGTTGGTGCAACAGAAGAGGTTGCGGAGCTGATCGGCCCGGCCTTGAAGCCCAGTGCCGTGGTAACTGATGTAGGTTCGGTCAAGGCGAAGGTGGTAGAAATGGTGGTACCACATATGCCTGATAGTGCAGAATTTGTACCCAGCCACCCTATTGCGGGGACAGAGAATTCCGGACCTGATGCCGGCTTTGCGGAGCTGTTTCAGAACCGCTGGTGCATTCTTACGCCAACGCCACAAAACAGCATCAAGGCGGTAGAAAAGATCACTGCTTTCTGGGAAGCCTGCGGCGCGCGGATCGAGATTATGGACCCGGTGCATCATGATTTGGTGCTGGGGATTACATCACATTTGCCGCATTTGATCGCTTTTACTATTGTTGGCACAGCCGATGAGCTGGAAGATGATCTCAAGGCCGAGGTAATTAAATATTCCGCAGGAGGGTTTCGCAGCTTCACGCGTATCGCCGCATCCGATCCAACGATGTGGCGGGATGTGTTTCTAAACAACCGCGAGGCGGTGCTGGAGATTTTGCAGCGTTTTAGTGAGGATTTAACCGCCCTTCAAAAAGCCATACGACGGGGCGATGGAGCCTATATGCATGAAGTCTTTACGAAAACACGTGATATCAGACGGCGGATTAAGGATCTTGGACCCGAAGGGTTTCCGGCCCCCGCAAAACTTGTCCAGGAGGGGCAGGCGCCGGAAGAATAGTGATCGGTAGCGGTCCGGCAAACAGTGTGCGACCTTTCTGGTGAATGGGAACCTGTACGGCACCATCTTTTTTGAAGTTGTTTAATCCTGCGGCCATAAACATGGCTTCTCTGGGTTTGATAAAGCCCTTTTCAGCAAGATCGGCCAGGAAGGCTTCCTGATTGACAAGCGATAAAACCACATCGAAAAGCGGGACAGGTTCTTGGCGCATATCCACTGTGCCTTTGCCGCCTGCCTGAAAATCTCCATGGAGAAGTTGTGCCTCATGAATGCTCAGGATCTGATTCTTGTAAGAAAGTTTCGAGCGCAGGGAATCAAACACGAGTGGCGCAGGCCATGATGCGTAATGAATGGTCAGAGGTCCGCTATCCAATGTAAATGGCACGCCGGGAATGGGCCAGCCGCGCAGGTTCAAATCTGTGAAACGCAGCATGCCTTCGGGGCTGATAAGCTCATCTTCAGGTACGCGGATGTTAATCGGACCGGGAAAACCGGAAATAAGCGGTGTGGTGTATTCCTTTTCTACTCCGCCCATATCATGCATGAATTGCAGGTATTTTCCGCTGACTGTTTGTGCGGTTTCAAACCAGAGATAGCTGTATCCTGCGAACAGGACCGCCAGCATAGACAGGCTGGCCAACAACCACGCTTTATTGTTGGTTGAGGTGTTTCTCTCAAGAGCTTCTTCCATCAGTTTTTCTGTCGCAGATTCTATGTCTTCTTCAACTTTTTTCATGATCGTTTCTTTCGGTTGGCCGGGGCCGATGAGCGGCAGGAATTCAAAAACAACGGTCCCGGAGCTTTTAAGGAATCCTGAGCGTGGCCAGAACATGCCGCTGTTGGTCGCCATAGGAATAATCGGTAAATTTGTTGCCTCGTAAATACGCCCCAGCCCGCTTTTATAGGGTTTGTCGCGCGCGGTTTCATGCGGCCAGACACGCGTGCCCTGCGGGAAAATTACAATCGGGCGGCCTTCTTCTTTTATCCGCAGCGCTTCTGTTTTTATTGAGGCCATAGCAAGTTTTGGAGATGAGCGATCAATTGCTATTGCCCCTGTTTTTCTCAGGAAGGCCCCCCATAAGGGGATTTTTGTTAGTTCTTTTTTCAGGATAATCGCCGGATCGCCGAACAGGCTGTAGAGCTTGAGGGTTTCATAAGGGGATTGGTGCTTGGCGGCGATGATATACGGGCCGTCAGCGGGAAGATGTTCCACACCGCGCACTTCATATTTTAGGCCGAGTACGCAATACTCCAGAGCAGTCACACACTTTAGATAAAACCTTACAATAATCATGATTCCGCTGCGCGGTAACAAAAGGCCGGGGATGCACAGGGTTGAAACCATAGCGCTAAAGCCATAAAACAAGAGGTTGAATAGTGCGGAGCGAATGAGGTTGCGTTTCATGCTAGGTCTTTTACCAGCTTATTGATTAACCCTTCGACAGGGTAAACATAGATATTTATGATTCGGTAAATGGTCTTGTGATACTCGCTGAACATCACAATCCAGAACCAGCGTGTTTTGTAATCAAAATTGCGCTGGTTTACAGGATGGATAACGATATCCATATCCGGCAGGGCAGCCGATAACTCCATTTTTGCACGGGGCATGTGGTAATTAGCGGTGACCAGACGGATGGAGGAATACTCCTGCGACTTTATCCAGTCGCGCGCTTCGGCAGCGTTTTGTATGGTGCTGCGGGCCTGGTATCCCAGAGTAATGCAGCAGCGCGGCAGGGAGTTTTTTCCGGTCCACATGGCGGTGATGTCGTCTTTTGTAACCTGCTCGTTAACGCCGGTAATAAATAAGTTTGAAGAACGCCCGGCGGCAAAAAGGGCCAGGCCTGTTTCAATGCGCTGGTTTCCTCCTGTCAGCACGACAATGGTGTCGGTTTTTTGCTGCGGGTTTTCCGGCTGTAAACTCAGGCTGTAGCCCACAAAGCCGATAAGCCCCGCCAGCCAGAGAAAGAACAGGCTCAAAAAAATGCACAGAAGTTTTGCCCAGATGGTCATGCCTTCCGTTTTACGGCATAAGGGCAAGGGCGCGCAAGACCGTAAAGCGTGCTGTCACGGCGGCTATGGTGCATATGACAAGCGGCAGGGCAGTCAGGATAAGAACCTGCCCGATTCCCACTGAAAAGCTGGGCAGCAGGGAAGAGGATAAATCACCAAGAAACAGGCCGATGGCAATGAGGGTTATAAACCCCGCCAGTGTTCCGATTGCCGTTCCCTGTAAGGCAAGGATGAGGGCATGGCGCTGGAACTGGCGGGTGATGTAGAGGTCGTTTGCGCCCATAAGGTGTAGCAACTCTACATCGTCACGGTGAATGGCAATGCGCGAGAGAACCGCCCCGGCTACAGCGGTGATGGTGGTGACGGCGATAACGATCATGATAAAGACCGATGTGAATTGCAGCGCTCTGGTAAAACTGAGCAAATCTGAAAGCCAGCTTTCATGCGTATCCAAACGTACGGCATTTGTCACGCTCGCCAGATCCTGCTGCAGAGACTGCATGACCTGCGGCCCGGATTGATTAAGCTGGGTGGAAATCAGACCGGGCAAGGGAATATCATCCAGCGCCAGTCCGCTGCCCAACCAGGGTTCGATAAGCTCCTGTACCTGTTCGGCGCTGAGGATTTCGGCGCTTTCAATATAGATATTTTGATCGAGAATATCTTTGGTCTGACGTGCCAGTGATGCAATTTCATCGTCGCTACGCAAGCTTCCATCCGGGTTTTCGGCCAGGATCTCAATCGTCAGTTTGTTTTCCAGCCCCGAAGACCAGCTCTGTGTCATTGAGGATAAGGTCATAGAGGCGAAGCTTGCCATGAACAGCAAAAAGGTCATCAGGCTCATCAGTAGGATCAGGAATCCTGTGCCGCTGTCTTTGTTAAGCGGGATGTCATAGCGGCGCTTGCCTTTGACGGTTCCAAGGCGGTTGTCTTTTTTAAGAAAATTAAAGGATAAAAAGCTCATTTAAAAAACCTGCTTGATTTTCTTTTTGATCCAACCTTGAGACTCGCGGACTTCCAAGTGTCCTGAATCCAGAATCATTTGCGGATGGCCGAATTTCTCCATGATATGCAGGTTGTGTGTGGCGATCACAATCGTGGTCCCCATGCGGTTGAGCTGGTCGAACAGATTCATCAGGCGGAACCCGATATCATCATCCAGGTTTCCGGTCGGCTCGTCAGCCAGCAAGAGCTTCGGGCGGGCGATCACGGCACGGGCGATGGCCACGCGCTGCTGCTGACCGCCGGACATGGTCGGTGGTAATTTACGCATATCCTCGCCAAGGCCAACCCATTCCAGAAGTTCATTGACATTGTTACGGATCTCCTTTTCCGGGCGTCCGATAATACGCAGCGGCAGGGCGACATTATCAAAGGCCGAGAGATTGGGGAGAAGGCGGAAATCCTGAAACACTACGCCGATGCGCTGGCGCAGGGCGCTCATCTGCGCGCGTTCCATGACATTGATGTTCTGGCCGAACATGCTAACCAGTCCGCGTGTGGGCTTGCGCCCCAAAAACATGAGATTGAGCAGGGAGGTCTTCCCCGCACCCGACGGTCCAGTCAGAAAGTGGAACGAGCCGGGTTCCAGCGTGAAGCTAACATCACTAAGCACTTCCGGGCCAATGCCGTAACGCAGTCCGACATGTTCGAAACGGATCACGGTGCGCCATCCTTTTTGCTGCTTTGAACGTCCAGGACATATTGCAGCGCTTGGGCCTTTTTGTAAGGGTTATCAATTTTTTCGGCCGTTTTTAGGGCGGGAGCGAATTGCCCGCGGTCTGCAAAGATTTTTGAGGTGTTGCTATAGGCTTTGTTCCGAAAGGCCGGGCTGTCTATGTAAGCGATGCTTTTGACCACAGCTTCATAATCTCCGTGTTCGGCCTGGATCTCTGCCGTTTCTCCAAAAGCCTTGTGGCGCAGAGCATCGTTTTCCATGTCCAGTGCCGTTTTCCATGCACCTTCATTATCCCGGGCAAAGGCCTGGGCCATGGCGATATAGGTCAAGGCGATGGCGTAGGAGGGCGGATGCTCTATCTTTTCTGCGCGTGCGCGGAGCTTTTGAAAAGTTTCCGCGTGGTTTTCCGGTGATAAATTTAAATCTGCAGCCGCCATGCCGATGCCGCGGATGGTCATCGCCTGAGTGTCCGGTGTCACGATTTTATCGACCAGCCCAATGGCCTGGTCGAATTGTCCATCCGCAGCGAGGGTTTTGGCGATCTCCCTGTATGTTTGATCGCGCCAGGAGGGGTTTTCCACCTTTTCCGCCTCGCGCAGCAAGACGGAGATCACGCAGGAACGCTGTTCGATGTTGCATGTCTCGGTTTTCGCATAGGCTGGCGAAGCCGCCAAAAGTGCGAAAAAAACTGAAATAAGAATGCGCAAAATAAATATCCTGTTTATCGGTGTTGTGCTAAACCTTATAAATACTAAAATAGAAGGCAAATGAGAAGGTGCCAGAGACAAATGATTGTTACCTGCCCACAATGTGAATCGCAATTCAAGCTTGCGCCGGAGGCTTTGCCGACGGAGGGCGCAAAAGTGCGCTGCTCGGAATGCGGTGAAGTCTGGCACCAGGAGCCGGATCTGGATGAGCTGATCGAGCGGGTCGAGAAAATTACCGATGAGGTGGAAGAAGCGTCGCAGGAGCAGGAAGAAAGCACGGAAGCACAAGACGCTCCGGCCGAGGAGATACCCGAATCTGTGAAACCTCTTGAAAAACGCGCAGAACTTGCGGAAGCACAAGACGTTGAGGATGAAAGAAGAAGTTACGGTCGTGCCGTGAAAAGTTACGCTATCGCGGCTCTCGTGTTTTTCATGGTTTTCGGCATCTTGCTTGGTATGGGGCAAACGGTATTGAGTGCATGGCCGGCCAGTGCAGCCTTTTATTCTCATTTTGGAATTGAGGCCGCTGTCCCCGGCGAAGGTCTGGTCTTCGACCAAATCAATGTTCAGGCACAAAATGGAGTTGATGGCACCGAGACGTTGAATGTATCCGGTTCGATAATCAACCTGACCTCTGCGCCCAAACACGTTCCTAATATTCACGCGGTATTGCGCGGAAGTGCCGAGGACGTATTAGCCGAATGGATCATCCAGCCGCCGCAAGGCTCTGTTGAGGCGGAGCAGACACTGGTTTTTAACGCCTCCTATGAGGGCGCCCAGCCAGGCGGCGAGACACTGTTCCTTAAATTCACGCTGACGGGGCAAGACCATAGTGCTGGAGAGGCCGCTCCTAAAACTGTTTCAGAAGACGCCGATAATACTCAATCTCATGCTCCGGACGGCCCAGCTCACTCGAACGTTCCCGCAGAAGACGCAGAATCTCATGGGCACGCTTCCGCTCCGCCTCATCCGGAATCTGAACATGGGAGCCCGGCATCATCCCCTCCTGATCCCCATATCCCCCATACGGCCGCCCCAGCGGATCATAGCGCATCGCACCATTAAGAAGCGCCATTGCGCCCAACTGTTTCATGCGCGTTGCCATTTGATGGTTTAGTTGTTTCTGCGCTTTTTTCAGATGCTCAATGGCTTTTTCCTGATGCGGGACGGATTTGTCCGGCGCGTTGGCGGAAAGAGAGGCGGAGGAGCCGCGCATTTCTTGTTCTGCCAGGCCCAAATTTTCCGGTATTTCATCCAGAACCTCGCCGGCCTCCAGCATCAATTGGCCGAGGATGAACCGCAGCGCCTCCTGTTCAGTTTTGTTGTCCTGCGTGTTGATTAGCGGTGTTTTTCCCGTTTGCGGGACGTCCTTAGGGGCAGGTGGAAAATCACCGCCGCCCCAGCGCTCGATAATCTGTGTATCGGGCGGCAGTATGTTTCCAAAGCTACGTTGCAGGGTTAAGAGGTTTTGGATAAGGGCGGCCTGCTTCTGGGTTTGTTTCAGTAAATCTTCCTGCCGCTTGATCAGCTCTTGTAGCTCGTTTATGCCCTTGCTCATCATTTGGACATCCGGCGGTAGAGCCCGTGCGGCGTTGGGGTTAAGGGAATCAAGCATACGCTGGAGCTGGGAGAGCATCTCCTGCGCAGCGGCACCGTCACCGGATTTTAAGTGTTGCTCCAGTTCGTCAAGGAAATTGGCCAGTGCATCCGGGTTGGCCATCTGGCTCAGAAGTTCAGGCGGGATCATCGGTATCTCTTCCCCCTCGGCCATGCGCTTTTGCATTTCTTTTTGCAGCTCCATGAGATATTCGGCCATGGCTTGGCGCACATCGTTCATCAGGGTATCTATATCCGCGCCGCCCGGATTTTGCAGGGCGCGCTCCAGAGCTTGCTGCGCATTCCGAAGATTGCGGGCTGCCAGAGAGATATTGCTTTGTTCAATATGCAGCGCCGTATCCCAGAGCTGGCGGATAAGGTCCTGCGCTCTGGTTTCCGAGGGGCGGTCCCAATACAGCCGCGATGCGATGGAGCGCAGGGAAAGATACGTAATGATATTGTTTTGGAATATTGCGGGTCGGCCGAGGAATCTCTCCAGTTCTCGCGTGGCGGATTTGTAATCGCTCAGCGGATTCCAGGCAAGCTTCTTTCGGATTTCTATTAATTTTTGTGCAACCGGGTGACGGAATTCACGCTCCGGCAGGGTCAGTGAAATTGGCGCCAGTTTTGTTTCCTGACCTTTCCCATCTACAATTGTGAATGTGACAATAGCAGGCAGCCCGGCCCAGGGATGCGCAGTCAGGTCGTAAACCGGCCGGATTTCAAAATTGGTTTTGGCCGGGGAAATAATGGAGCGGGTCTCTTCGTAAGGCTGGCCAATTGGCGCCTGCTCAACGACGGGGTCGAGGGCCATTGTCATGCTGAGTGTCTTGACACCGTAATCATCGTAGAGGGTCAGCGGGAATTGCAAGGTAAAATCTTCCAGAACCTGAACCCCCATGGTCTCGGATATTTTTGGCGGCTCGTCCGGGATAAGGTCATAGCTATAGGAAGCTTTGGTCAAGACACCGGATTTGATCGCCAGGCTGCGTCCTTGCGGAACAGTGTGTTCGATTACGTAATTGTTGTCATCCGAGGGCCGCTCAAAAGGATATTGCGCGCCATCAAATACGAGGACGGGTACGAACCACGAACTTTTCAGGCTGGCTTTTAAAGTGCTTCCGGCCGGAATTTGCAGGGGAGATTCCTGTGGCTCAGTGAGAATAAGTGGCGCCAGCCCGGTATAGTCCGGCGGGGTAATCCAGATATCCAGAGCAGAGGCACTTTTTGCTGCTGTGGCCTGGAAGGAAAGTGGCGTCAATCCGGCAGAAATACGGCTGTCCCATTGTCCTCCAGCCACGATAACTCCTCCGACAAAAAATAGCATGGCAGCAAGGCGCAAAGCGCGAGGGTCTTTTGTCGCCAACAGGCCGCGCGGCTTGGCGCTCCGAAGGAAGGGAAGCATCCGGCGTAAAGTTTCGGTGTGAGAGTCCCACAATCTTTTCGTGAGCTGCTTTTGTGCATTAACTGGCTTGTCCTGTAGTCCACTCAGAGGGCGGTGGTGGAAGGCGCTGGCGCGTTCGATACGCATATCAATTTCGGCAGAGGAGGGGAGACGGAATTGCCGCCCGTCTGTATATAAGAAATAGACGAGCCCACCGAAAAACAGGGCCAGCGTAAGAATCGGTGCGCCGTTGCCAATGATATCCGGGATTTGGAACAGCCATAGCCCGAAAATAAACAGCGACCAGGTGAAAGCTCGCCAACCATGCTCCGCCAAACGTTCGGCCAGAATAGAAAGCCGCGTGACAAATCGCGCGCGCTGGAGCTTCTCAAAAAGCGGTCTGTGGTGGAAGTCGAGCGGATCAAACATGCTCTGTTCAGTATAGAATGTTTTGCGGCGATATCCTAGCTTTTCAGCCAGCCTGGAATGATGTCCTGCCCGATGACCTCCTCGATATCCTGACGCGGACGGATTAGCGCATATTGATCGCCATCGACCAGTACCTCGGCAGGCAGGGGGGTGGTGTTGTAATTCGAAGCCATCACAAAGCCGTAAGCTCCTGCGCTCTTAAAAGCGATTAGATCACCGGCCCCCATCGCGGGGATGGAGCGTTCTTTGGCAAAGATATCGCTGCTCTCGCAGATCGGTCCGGCAATATCATAGGTTTTGGCGGGTGCATCCCGGTTCGTTACAGGCTCAATAGCGTGATAGGCGTCATACATGGCCGGGCGCAGCAGCGCGTTCATCCCGGCATCAAGGATCAGGAAGTTGCGTCCGTGGCTCTCTTTCTCATACAGAACACGGCTGAGCAGGACTGCGGCATTGCCAACCAGATAACGCCCCGGCTCCAGAATAATTTCAGTGTCCAGCGGCACGATAATATCGCGCACCCAGGCTGCGTATTTATCCAGATCCAGCAACTCTTCGTCCTTGTACTGGATAGGAAAGCCGCCGCCGATATCGATGCGACTGACTGTGTGGCCTGCTGCGCGCAGATTTTTGGTGACCTCTGCAACTTTTTTGAAAAGCAGCTCGAAAGTCTCGGTCTGGAAAACCTGCGAGCCAACATGGGTGAATATGCCCAGCGCCTGCACATGTGTCATATCGGCTGCAAGGCGATAGCCTTCCATCACGTGATCGGCGGACAGGCCAAATTTATTATGCTTTTGCCCGGTGGAGATTTTATCAAACCCGCCGCCCTTCACATCCGGATTAAGACGAAAAACGATATTGGCGGTTTTGTCTAGGCTTCCGGCCATTTCGTTGATCAACGCCAGTTCACCCAGTGATTCGACATTAAATTGGTGTACACCGGCTTCTAGCCCTAGCCTAATTTCGGTTGCGGACTTTCCGACACCTTCGCAGACAATATGTTCCGGTGCAAACCCAGCCTTCAGGGCGCGCCGCAGCTCACCTTCGGAAACGGTTTCGATTGCGCTGCCGAGATTCTTCAGGAGCGCCAGAACCGCCAGAGAGCTATTGGCCTTACAGGCGTAGCAGATCATCGGTTGGCGATCAGCCGGCAAGGCTCTTTTCATTGCACCGCTCAAAGCATCGTACTGTGCCTTTATGGAGGCGGTGGAATACACATAGGTTGGCGTGCCGAATTCGCGTGCAATTCTCTCAAGCGAAATATTTTCGGCATGCAGGGCGCTGTTTTTTTCCTCAAACCCGATCATGGTGCCGGGTCCGTTGCCGGATTGGGGTAGGTATGCGGGAATGCATCAGGATCTGATCCTTCCGGCGGCTTAACGCTGCCGGGTTTTACGCCGCATCCCGCAAGGACGCTGCATAACAAAAATGCAAAAAACAGTTTTTTCATACTGTCGTTTTATAGGCAGGTGCCAAACAAGGCAATAGTTTTGCGTTTGGCTTCTGGATAAAGCTGGAAAAACCTGTACAATTTAAGTGTAACAATCATAATTTGTTAACGCCTTCACGGGATAATAAAATATGCAGGAACAAGCCGAATCTGGCGGCGCTCAGCCCGAAAAAATATCGCAAGACCAACTGGATGCCCTGGTGAATCTCCATACCCGCTATCTGGAAGGGCGGATCGGCGGGCGGCGCGCGACACTCAAAAATACAGATATCAGCAGCCTGTCTCTAAAAGGCAGGGATCTGCGCCAAGCCAATTTCATGGGGTGCCTGATGCAGGGGATGGATTTGTCCGGAACAAATTTTCAGGAAGCCTCGCTTTACGCGTGTGACCTGAGCAATTCGAATCTCTAT
This sequence comes from uncultured Pseudobdellovibrionaceae bacterium, assembly GCA_964352675.1. Lineage (GTDB taxonomy): Bacteria > Pseudomonadota > Alphaproteobacteria > Micavibrionales > Micavibrionaceae > CAYGSN01. Next base: position 78,007 of record CAYGSN010000003.1, on the reverse strand, counting down.
AAAACCAAATTCATCCGCGCCGATTTGCGCGGGGCACGGATTGAGAACGCCAATCTTGAAGGGGCGGATCTGGAAAAAGCGGATTTGCGCATGGGCGGGATCTCAACCGACAATTCTTTTGATTCCGGGCGGGCGGTAAATTTTCGGGGCGCCAATCTGAGTGGCGCCAAAATGGCTGGATCCATGGCTTCAAAGGCAGATTTTTCGGATGCAATCATGACTGGCGTCAACATGACGAAGGCGGATTTGCGCGGAGCGCAACTGGAGGGGGCGGATTTGTCGGGCGCAGATGTGGACGGTGCGGCCTTTGCCGGAGCGAATTTGAAGTCTGCTATTCTTACAGGAATCGGGATGGGACACTTCACAGGGGCGGATATAGACCTGACCGGGGCGATTACGGATGAAAATATAGGAACCTCGATTGCCGATCTTGAAGAGCCGTTGGCAAAATTAATCGAAACGCATCGCGATTGGGTGGCCTCTGCCGGGCAGCAGGGCAAGCAGCTTGATCTCAGCAATGTTGATCTGCGTATGCTAAAAACGCTCAAGCTGGAAAAGTTGACGGCGATTAAAGCTGTTGGTGCGAAGTTCTTCGGTATGAACCTGTATAAGACCGAGTTACAGAGCGCGGTTCTGGATCAATCTGATTTCCGTAACTGCGATATGGAGGAGGCGGATCTGCGTGGCTCCAGCTTTCAGGGTGCGAATTTTTCTCACGCCTCTATGTGCGGGATTGATGCCAGTGCACTTATGTTTGGTGGTGGCGGGCCGACGCGAAAGTTCAATCCGTGCGATTTTACCGGGGCGAAGTTTCGTTATGCCAGCTTGTCTGGCTCGCAATTTAAAAATGCGATTTTCAGGGATGCCGACCTGTCTTATGCCGATTTCACAGGTTGCGATTTGCGCGATGCCGATTTCACAGGCGCGGTGATGAAAGGGGTTATTCTGGGGGATGCGCATACGGAAGGTGCAATCATGGACAAACAGGATAAGCCCGTTTTCCGCATACCCGGATCAAAAGAAGAGGATGAGGGTTAAAGTTTGCTCTCAAGCTCCGGCACGGCTTCGAATAAATCTGCAACCAGCCCGTAATCCGCCACAGAAAAAATCGGGGCATCTTCGTCTTTATTGATCGCCACGATCACTTTGGAATCCTTCATTCCGGCCAAATGCTGAATAGCGCCGGAAATACCAATCGCCATATAAAGATCCGGTGCAACAACCTTACCGGTTTGCCCGACCTGATAATCATTCGGCACATATCCTGCATCAACGGCTGCACGGGAGGCGCCCACAGCCGCACCAATTTTATCCGCCAGTTTCTCAATAATCGCAAAATTCTCTGCCGAGCCTACGCCGCGCCCGCCGGAGACGACGATTTTGGCGGATGTAAGCTCCGGCCGGTCGGATTTGGATTCCGCCAGCCCGACAAAGCTCGACAGGCCCGCATCGCCCTTGGCGCTGACATCTTCGATTGAGGCGCTGCCGCCCGTGGCTGATACCGCATCGAAGGTCGTGCCGCGTACGGTAATGACTTTGGTTGTATCAGATGATTTGACCGTCGCAATCGCATTGCCCGCATAGACCGGGCGCTCAAACGTGTCCGTATCAATAACGGCGGAGATTTCAGAGATTTGCTGTACATCCAGTAACGCCGCCACACGCGGCATAACATTCTTGCCAAAGGTCGTGGCCGGAGCCAGGATGTGGCTATAATTCGCGGCCAGATCAACAATCACCGGGGCCAGGTTTTCCGCCAGATGATGGCCCAGCGCCGTATCATCGCACTTGAGAACCTTAGAAACGCCCTCAGCCTTAGAAGCCGCCTCAGCCACCGCGCCGCAGCCTGATCCGGCGACCAGCACATGGATATCACCGCCTATTTGCTTGCCGGCAGCAATCGTGTTCAGCGTTGCGGCTTTCAGTTCGGAATTATCGTGTTCGGCTATAACGAGAACGGACATAGAAGAATCCTTTGCTAGAGTTGCTTTTTCTAATAAAAGCATACGTGAAATAAAGCGTCATTCAAGGGTATATTAACGTTTGACATATGGGAAAGGCTTGTTTAAGACATGTGGTTTCATGCTTTAGGCATATACATTTTTATGGAGTTATTGCGTAATGAGTACACAACCCGCACCAGCCACAAAAGAATTATCTAGCGCTCTGACCGTTGAAATTGACGAGCGAATTGCCGCAATTTCAGCGGACATTGAAGCGTATAGATGTTTGTATCGTAAGATCAACGAATCTAATTTGCACAAAATGATGGGCGATATGAACATTCATTTGGCGGAGAAGGGTTTTACTCCCGAGCTTTCGCAAACAGCAGAGAATACAGAGGCCCTAGGCGCACACCGTGATCATATCTTGCTTAAGAGTGAAGGCGTTTTGCAATCAATAACCGGGGTTTCTGAAGCGATTGAGCTCTATATAGGTGTAAGACAAGAAGAAATAGAGGCCCTTCGTGTAGAAGGAGAAATGGAAAGACAAAGGCTGGAAGAGGAAAAGAACGCTGAGAGGCGCTCAAGGGAAATTACATTTGAAGAACATGAGTGCCGCGAGGAAGTGGAAAGGCTGAGAAAGAAGGCCGAGGAAATTCGATCAACTTTGCGTGCAAAGCCGGGCCTTATCAGAGGCGCTAGGTTGTATTTCAATACTCAGGGCGGGAAAACACTTCACCCGCATGACAACCCAGAGGATCGCAAAACTTTGGTCGCGATATACGATAAAACCAGAGAGGATTTGGCGGGCGCTCAGCAGCGATTGGAAGCTATGACAGGCGCTACCGAATGCGATCCGGTGCTCTAAAGCACCTTCGCTTCGTTCTTCAATTTATCCACCAGTTCATCCACACTCGCGACTTTGCCGCCGCCTTTACGCACGGGCGGCTCGGTGACTTTAACCACAGACAGGCGCGGGGTGAAATCAACGCCCAGATCGCCGGGCGAGAGGATCTCCAGATCCTTTTTCTTCGCCTTCATAATATCGGGCAGCTTGGCATAGCGCGGCTCGTTCAGGCGTAAATCGGTGGTGATGATCGCGGGCGTTTTGAGCTCCAGCGTTTCCAGCCCGCCATCGACCTCGCGCGTGACTTTCAGGCTGCCATCACCCAGCTCCAGCTTGGAGGCAAATGTCCCCTCAGGCCAGCCGAGCAGGGCGGCCAACAATTGTCCGGTCTGATTAGAATCATCATCAATGGATTGTTTGCCCATGATGACAATATCCGGGTTTTCTTTTTCCACCAGCGCCTTGAGCGTTTTGGCCACCGCCAGAGGCTCCACGCCGCCCAGATCGATCGCATCATTTGTTTGCACCAGAATACCCCTGTCTGCGCCAATCGCCATGGCGGTGCGGATTTGCTCCTGCGCCTTTTCCGGGCCGACAGAAACGACGACCACCTCGGTGGCCTTACCGGCCTCTTTCAGGCGCACAGCTTCCTCCACTGCAATTTCATCAAACGGGTTGACTGACATTTTTACATTGGCCAGTTCCACGCCGCTCTCATCGCTTTTCACGCGGATTTTGACGTTGTAATCAACAACCCGTTTGACGGGGACTAAAACTTTCATGCGGTTCTCCTCGAGCTTAAGGAATAAGAGTTACGAATCTCAATGGGTTAAGAATGCCAGAGCAAGCATGGCCAAGGCAAGCCCTTGCAGCATCACACGGGCCTGCATCAGCTTGTTGCCGTATTTTTTATTGAATTCTCCGCCTTTGGTCATGGATACGATACCCAGCAGAAGAACGCCGAGAACGGCAAGGGCGGCAACCAACATCGCAATGATAAAGAAGGTGTTCATGGTTTTAAGGTAGAGGAAAAAATAAATTTGACCAGAGGAAAAGGAGCGCTTTTTCTTTCGGGCCCATATTACGTCCGGATTGATTTTCGGATTGTTCTATAGTGCTTTACTCCGTGTTCAGGTTTTACAAGGCCGAACTATGACAATCTAAGCTTTCGCTGTCAAGAAATAGTTCACGTCAATATCGCTGTCCGACAGGCGGAAGTCCTGTTTTAACGGATCGAACATCAGGCCGGTGATATCACGCGGCGATAATCCGGCGGCGCGGCAGAAATGCGAGAGCTCGGACGGTTTGATGAATTTCTTCCAGTCATGCGTGCCCTGCGGCACCCATTGCAGGAGATATTCCGCTGCGACAATCCCCAGCAGGAATGATTTCGGATTGCGGTTCAGGGTGGAAAAAATCACCAGCCCGCCGGATTTGACAAGTTTTGCAACGCTTTGTACGAACGCCGCCGGATTGCTGACATGCTCGATAATTTCCAGGGCGAGGATGACGTCATAGGTTTCCGTGAGGTCTTCCGCAGACTTATTCTCATAGGCAATGGTGAGGCCAGACTCCTTCGCATGTTCTCTGGCAACGGCAACAGCATTTGCATCCGCATCGGCCCCGGTGACTTTGGCGCCGAGACGGGCGAGGGGTTCGCACACCAGCCCGCCGCCGCAGCCGATATCAAGAATGCTGAGCTTCTCAAGGGCATTCAGGGATTTATACTCCCGCCCGAAATGACCGCAGATCTGCTGCTTGATATAGCTTAGCCGCTCCGGGTTGAGGCGATGCAAGGGTTTGAACGGCCCTTCGGGATTCCACCAGTGAGAGGAGTCCTTCGAAAACTTTTGCACTTCGGATTGTAATACGCTATTCATATCTCCCTTAAATATAGGATTTTGATTGAAAAAACCATGGGTTTGATTGTTGCAAAATTTGGCGGGACATCCGTCGCCGATCCGGTCCGGCTCCAGAACGCCGCCGATAAGATCGTGCGCGAGGTGGAGCGGGGCCATAAAGTCGTTGTCGTCGTCTCGGCGATGTCCGGTGTGACTAATCAACTGGTCGGATATTGCGATGCGATCTCCAAGACTTATGATGCGCGGGAATATGACGTGGTGGTGGCCAGCGGGGAGCAGATCACCTCCGGATTGATGGCAATGGCGCTGCAGAAGCGCGGGCTGAATGCGCGATCCTGGCAAGGCTGGCAGATCCCGATTGAAACTGACGATTTCCACGCCAAGGCGCGCATTATAAATATCGCGACCGAGGAAGCACATAAGCGCCTCGATGCGGGCGAGGTTATGGTCGTTCCCGGCTTCCAGGGGATAACGAAACGCGGGCGGATTTCGACGTTGGGGCGCGGCGGGTCAGACACGACGGCTCTTGCCCTTGCGGCGGCGCTGAAGGCCGATCGTTGTGATATCTATACGGATGTGGACGGCGTGTATACCACCGATCCGCGCATTGTACCGGCTGCACGTAAAATTGATAAAATCTCTTACGAGGAGATGATGGAGATGGCCTCTCTTGGCGCCAAAGTCCTGCAGACCAGATCCGTTGAAGTGGCCATGAAATATCATGTGCCATTGCAGGTTCTGTCCAGTTTTGAAGATCATATCGGCAGCGACTTGCCGGGAACGCTTGTTGTAAAAGAAGAGGAAATCATGGAACAAAACGTAGTGAGCGGCGTGGCCTACAGCCGCGATGAGGCCAAAGTCACCCTGCTTCGGGTGGCGGATGTACCGGGCGTGGCTGCGAAAATTTTTGAGCCCCTTGCCGAAGCCGGGATAAACGTGGACATGATCGTCCAGAACGTATCCTCGGACGGGGAGGCGACGGATTTGACCTTTACGGTTTCACGGGCGGATCTGGACACCTCCATCGCGACTCTAAAAGACCTGCCTGAGCTCAAAGGCGTGAAGGTAATCTCGGCCAGTGATGTGGCCAAGGTCTCTGTTGTCGGGGTCGGGATGATCACCAATCACGGCGTCGCCAGCCAGATGTTTAAGACGCTGGCCGATAAAGGAATTAACATTCAGGTGATTTCAACATCTGAGATCAAAATCAGTGTTCTGATTTTGGAAGATTACGTTGAGTTGGCCGTCCGTGCATTACATTCTGCATATGGGCTGGAAGAATAGACAAAAATAGTCTATTCTTCCATTTTTATGGAACAAGTTGCGTTGAACACAGAAGATCTGTACCACACGGATATGCCAGTGGGCGAAATCCTTCGCCGCACACGGCTTCATTACGGCCAGAGTCTGGTGGATATCGAACGCGCTCTGCGTATCCGTGCCAGCCAGATAGAAGCCATCGAAAACGGAAATTACGAAGTTCTCCCCGGCAAGGTTTATGCTATCGGCTTCATCCGATCGTATTCGGAATATCTGGGGCTAGACGGCGATCAGATGGTCAAGATTTTCAAACAGCAGGCCGGTGGCAGAACCCACGCACCGGAATTGCATTTCCCGGTCTCTGCGGCGGAAAGCAAAATTCCACAACCCTGGCTGGTTGCGGCCTCTGTTATTCTTGCTGTGGGCTTGCTTTTTGTCTGGGGCGCGGGCGGATTTGGCAGCGGCGGCCGCGCGCTGACGGAAACTGTACCTCCGGTAGAAAAAGAGTTTGCCAAATCTCAATCTCCGGATGCCTATGGTCCCTATCTCCCGGAGGACATTAAACCCGCAGCCGCACCCGATCCGGCGCCGGAAATATCTTCGCAGGCGAGTGCCCAGATCGATCAAGAAGCCCCGCAACAACAACGCGGAATCACTCTGAAAATCTCAAGCAATAGCTGGGTCGAGATCAAAGACCAAAGCGGCAAGAAGATTGTCTCACGCGTTTTAGAACAGGGGGATGAGTATTTTGTGCCCGACCGCCCCGACCTTACTATGTCTTTGGGTAATGCCGGCGGTGTCCAGATCGAAATTGGAGGGACGCTTCTGAAGGCTCTGGGAGAGCAAGGCGATGTTTTGCGCGACGTACCGCTGGATATGGAATATCTGCGTAAGAACTATTCCGGCGAATCCTAGCGGTTCTTCTTTAAAAAACTTCTCGAACTTTACAGCCAAATACGCTATTCACGTGGTCGGTTTACTCTAGAAAAATGGTTTTCTAAAATATGTCTTTAAAAGCAAAATTGGGCTCTATCCGCGCTCGTCATGAAGAACTTTCCGCGTTGATGTCCGCTGGTGGGCTGAGCGGTGAGAAGTTTGCGCAGATGTCGATGGAATATGCGGAACTCAGCCCGATTGTCGAAGTTCTGGATGAGTATGAGCAGGCCTTACAGGAAAAGGAAGATTTGCAGGAATTGCTGGGTGATCCGGAGATGAAAGCGATGGCGGCGGAAGAGCTGCGCGGTATTGAATCGCGCCTGCCTGAGATTGAACACAAAATAAAAATGGCCCTGATTCCGAAAGACGAGGCCGATTCCAAAAATGCGATTCTGGAGATCAGGGCCGGTACCGGCGGGGATGAGGCGGCTCTATTCGCGGCGGATTTGTTCACCATGTATAAGGGCTTTGCCGCCGCGCAGGGCTGGAAGCTGGAGGTGATGGAAGCCTCAGAGAACGATATTGGCGGGTATAAGGAGATTATCGCGCAGATCACAGGGCGTAATGTGTTCCAGAAGCTGAAATATGAATCCGGGGCGCACAGGGTGCAGCGCATCCCGAAGACCGAATCCGGCGGGCGCATTCACACCTCTGCGGCGACGGTGGCTGTTCTGGCCGAAGCTGAGGAGGTGGATATCGATATCAATCCGGCGGATCTGAAGGTTGATACATATAAGTCGCAGGGCGCAGGCGGGCAGCACGTAAACACGACCGATAGCGCGGTGCGGATCACACATATTCCCACAGGCGTTGTTGTAGAGATGCAGGAAGAGCGCTCCCAGCATAAAAACCGGGCCAAGGCCATGACGGTGTTGCGGACACGTTTGTATGATCTGCAGCGCCAGAAGCAGGAACAGGAGCGTGCGGCCGATCGTAAGTCACAGGTTGGCACAGGCGATCGTTCGGACCGAATTCGTACTTATAACTATCCGCAAGGGCGCGTAACTGATCACCGCGTGAATTTGACGCTCTACAACCTCGATGCGGTTCTGCATGGCGATTTGACAGAGATTGTCGAGGCCCTGACGGCCGAAGATCATGCTAGCGCCTTGGCGGAGATTGACGGGTAAGCCTTTCGAATCCCTTTGTAATGAATAATGAATCTTTCAATCGTGTATCAGGATTTAAAAACAAGGCTTGCCGCGGCGGGAATCGCTACGGCCGAACTTGAGGCGCGGCGAATCCTTGAGGTTCAGGTGGCGTGCGGTTGGGCAGATATTATCGCCGGGGAAGTCGAGATCGATGTTTCCCAGTGTGTAGCAATCGAATCCACGATACAGCGCCGCATCGAGGGCGAGCCGTTATCACGAATCTTTGGAACAAAAGAATTTTGGGGGATGAGCTTTGAGGTTTCTCCTGAAACGCTTGATCCGCGTCCCGAGACGGAGCTGATTGTTGAGCGCGCGTTGGAAATTTTTAAAGATAATCCACCGACAAAAATTTTGGATTTAGGCACTGGAACGGGCTGTATTCTGGCGGCTTTGTTGCATGAATTTACGACGGCCACGGGTGTTGGTGTAGATGTTTCCAGCGGAGCCCTTCAGGTTGCGCAGTCAAATCTGAAGGCCCATGATCTGGAACGCCGCGCTGTTCTCAAAAAAGGAGAGTGGTTTCAGCCGATCGCCGGCGAGTACTTTAATTTGATTGTTTCGAATCCCCCTTATATCGAGACGGATGAGATTTCGAATCTGGACGAATCCGTTAAAAATTACGACCCGATTCTGGCTCTTGATGGAGGTAAAAATGGTCTGCAAGCTTACAAAACAATTTTTTCCTCACTCAGAAATCATTTAAATCCTGGCGGGATTGGCTTGTTTGAAATCGGATATAACCAGCATGAGGATGTGGTGCGACTCAGCAAAGAATCTGGCCTTACGGTCCTGCGCGTACATCATGATCTGGCCCGCTGGCCGCGGCTTGTGGAAATCACTTGTGGGGATAAATAATTTTTTTTTCAGAGTTGTGCTTGAACAGGAATCCGACTTGGCTGTAGGTTGTTTTTATTCAACACGCAAAAGCGCAACATGCAGTTTGCTGTTTGATGAAAAACCCTAAATGTTGTGGTTTTAGTCAACTCAGGCTAGGCACCAGTCTGATAATGGTGTACGGTGTACGTGTGTGTATGATTCTTTTGGAAAACAAAAAACGGAACAAAAAAATGAGACACGGAACTTCAAACAGAAGACAAAGAAACAGGGGTGGCAGCGGGCGCCGTAGCGGGGGTCAGAATAACCGTTCACAGGTGTTTGATAGCAATGGGCCGGATGTACGTATTCGCGGCACTGCGCATCAGGTAGCAGAAAAATATATGTCTCTGGCCAAGGATGCGGCAGCCTCTGATGACACCATGATGGAGCAGAACTATCTGCAGCATGCGGAGCATTACCAGCGGATTATAAACTCTTGGGATTCTTCAGACGTACAGTCTTCCAGACAGCGTGAATCTGCGGACCAATCTCAGGATGAGGATCAAGAGAGAAAGGGCGATTTATCGTTACCTTCCAGCATCTTAGGCGGGAATCCTAATTCTTCATCTGATGAAAAGAAGGAACGTACACCTGAAATGAGTGCTTAACAAAGCAGATATTTGCGACAATAAAGGCGGTTAGGTGACCGCCTTTTTTTATTCTCGAATGAATTCAATTCTTGACCTTAATGCCCTCTAACTTAATATATTTCCTATGGACTTTGATCGTTTAACAGAGAAAACAAAGAGCTTCCTGCAGCAGGCGCAGACATTGGCGATGCGTTCAGGCCATCAATCGCTGGAGCCGGAGCATTTGCTCAAGGTTATGTTGGATGAGCAGGGTGGGTTGGTGTCCAAGCTTATCGTTGGGGCTGACGCTGATTTATCAAGGTTAATCAAAGATTTAAGTGTTGCTCTTTCCAAGTTTCCTGTGGTGGAGGGGGCGGGTGCAGGACAGATGCGTCTCTCAAGTGATCTCGCAAAAATCACCGACAACGCATTGAAATTGGCAGAAAAATCCGGCGATAAATTCGTGACTGCTGAGCGTGTCCTGCAGGCCATGGTGTTGGCGAAAAAAACGGACATTTGCGGCTATCTGGAAGATGCAGGGCTGAACGATCAGAAATTAAATCAGGCCATCAATGATGTGCGCAAGGGCCGCACCGCCGATACGGCCGGGGCAGAGGATCAGTTCGACGCCCTGAACAAATACGCGCAGGACCTGACGCAGGCGGCGCTGGACGGCAAGCTGGACCCAATTATTGGACGGGATGAGGAAATCCGCCGCACGGTGCAGGTGCTTTCGCGCCGGACGAAGAACAATCCTGTTTTGATCGGGGAGCCGGGCGTAGGGAAAACCGCAATTGTCGAGGGGCTGGCTCTGCGTATTATCAATGGCGATGTGCCGGAAAGCCTCAAAGGTAAGCGCCTGATGTCGCTGGATCTAGGCGCGTTGCTGGCCGGGGCGAAATTCCGAGGAGAATTTGAAGAGCGGCTGAAGGCTGTTTTGGATGAAATTCGCGCTGCTCCGGGCGAAATCATATTGTTCCTGGATGAGTTGCATACGTTGGTCGGGGCCGGAAAGGCCGAGGGGGCGATGGATGCCGGAAATATGCTAAAACCCGCTCTGGCGCGCGGAGAGCTGCGTATGGTTGGTGCCACCACTCTCGATGAATACCGCAAGCATATTGAAAAGGACGCCGCGCTGGCCCGGCGTTTTCAGCCGGTTTTTGTGAGCGAGCCGACCGTGGAGGATACGGTTTCGATCCTGCGCGGCCTGAAGGAAAAATACGAGGTGCATCACGGTGTGCGTATCACTGACACAGCGATTGTGGCCGCTGCTACGTTGTCCAACCGCTATATCACCGATCGGTTTTTGCCGGATAAAGCGATTGACCTGGTTGATGAGGCGTCATCGCGCATTCGTATGCAGGCCGATTCCAAGCCCGAAGAACTGGATGAGCTCGACCGGCGGATTATTCAGCTGAAGATTGAGCGTGAGGCGCTTAAGAAAGAATCGGATAAAGCTTCGAAAGAACGGCTGCAAAAGCTGGAAGAGGAGTTGAGTGATCTTGAATCGAAATCCGCCGATATGAGCGCGCAATGGCGGGCAGAGAAGGAAAAGTTGAATGCAGGCCAGAAACAGACAGAAGCGCTGGACAAGGCGCGCCTTGAGCTGGAACAGGCCGAGCGCGACGGCAATTGGGCCAGAGCAAGTGAGTTAAAATACGGCAAGATCCCGGAGCTTGAAGAAAAGCTGGCCAAAAGCGGCGAGATTAAAGGTGCGAGTAGCCTGATCCATGAGGAAGTCACTGAGGATGATATCGCCAACATCGTCAGCCGCTGGACCGGTATTCCGGTTGATAAAATGCTGGCGGGCGAACGCGACAAGCTCCTGCAAATGGAAGACAAGCTCACCCAGCGCGTGGTCGGGCAGAATCAGGCTGTTGTGGCTGTCTCTAATGCCATCCGCCGCGCGCGGGCGGGTCTACAGGACCCCCGCCGCCCCATTGGCTCCTTTTTATTTTTAGGGCCAACGGGCGTGGGAAAAACCGAGCTGACCAAGGCTTTGGCCGAATTCCTGTTTGATGATGATCAGGCGATGGTGCGCATCGATATGTCTGAATATATGGAGAAGCACGCTGTGGCGCGCTTGGTTGGGGCACCGCCAGGTTATGTCGGCTATGAAGAAGGCGGAGCGTTGACGGAGGCTGTAAGACGCAGGCCGTATCAGGTTATCTTGTTTGATGAAATCGAAAAGGCGCATCCGGATGTGTTTAACATCCTGCTGCAGGTTCTCGATGACGGCCGCCTGACCGACGGGCAGGGCCGTACCGTGGATTTCAGCAATACCGTGCTGATCATGACCTCAAATCTGGGCTCTGAACATCTGGTGGCGCAGGAAGAGGGCGCCGATGTAGAAGAGGTGCGCGAACCTGTAATGGTGGCTGTGCGTGCGGCGTTCCGTCCGGAATTTCTAAACCGTCTTGATGATATCCTGCTGTTTAAACGGTTGGGGCGGGCGCAGATTACCGGGATTGTCGATATTCAGCTGCATTATTTGCATGATTTACTGGCCGCCCGCAGGGTTTTACTTCAGGTCGAGGATAAAGCCAAAGCCTGGCTGGCTGAGCGCGGCTATGATCCTGTCTATGGTGCACGGCCGCTCAAGCGCGTGATTCAAAATGAGCTGCAAAATAAGCTGGCAGAGATGATTCTCAAAGGCGAGATTGCCGACGGCGCGCAGGTGCAGGTCGGGGTCAAGGACGATTTCCTGACCTTCAAAGTTGACCAGCCGCTTAAATCCGCCGCCTGAAAACCTATCGATTGCCACAAAGACTAATTTTCTGTAGTCTTAAATGGTAAAGTTCTTTACATGTCTGATTCACAACTCACGATATCTCATGCGCAAACTTCTCCTTTTAAGCGGATCACTTTTAGCCCTTGGCGCTTGCGCCGATCTGGTGGAGGGGCAGTTGCAACCTCTGACGGTTGTCACGCCGGGTGCGCAGAATGCTATGTGCGTTGTTTATACCGATAATATTAAATACCGTGTGCGCCCGCCCGACACGATACGAATTAACAAGTCTAGCGAGGATCTTGTTGTAGATTGTCGTGCGCCGGGTAATCGTAACCAGACTGTGGTTATTCCTGCCGCTGTTTCTGGGTTGACTTTAGCTGGGAATTTGCCAACCGGTTTGGTACCTGGAGCATCTTATGATTATGCATCGGGTGCGATGTTTCAATATCCGAAGATTGTGAGTGTGGACTTCACAGGCATGCCTGTTACGCCGGAGGATTTGCCGGCGCATAACAATCCGGATATCCGGCAGCCAGAAACCTATGATCTGGAAGAGTTTTTACCCTCTTCCCCGCGTTTAAATGCTGATAAATACGCTATTCCCATAGAATTGCGGCGCCGAGAACGCCAGGAAGTCTACAGTGACCCAGGGTTTGTCTATGGTGATAACAATGCCGCCGGGAAGGCTGATTTGATCAAGGTTATTAATGCAACTCCGGACCAGCTTAATCCCGCCGGGGTGGCCGTTACTTCGGATGTGCCCGCACCTGTTGAGGGTGACGGATCCGATGCCGGGGCAGATCCGATTCCTCTTTATCCTGGACAATAAAGCGCGGTGAAGCAGCCCGATCATAAAACCTATCTTTTTTGCGGTGTGGGTGGCAGCGGCATGAGTGCTCTGGCGCTGATTTGCGCGCAGCAGAGGCATAACGTGTTCGGCAGCGACCGCAGCTATGATCAGGGTCAATCACCCGATAAATTTGCCGAACTTGAAAAACAGGGCATAAAGCTTGTGCCGCAGGATGGCTCCGGCGTGACGGAAGGGCTCGATGCTTTGGTGGTGTCCAGTGCGATTGAGGAGACCATTCCCGATGTTGCGGCGGCCAAGGCCAAAAACGTTCCAATCATCAAGCGCGCGGAATTATTGGCGCAGATGTTTAATGCGGTGCAAATCGGTATTTCCGTGGCCGGAACTAGCGGAAAATCAACGGTGACCGGTATGATCGCGCATATATTGATCGAATTGGGGCATGATCCAACGGTCATGAATGGCGCGGTGATTAAAAATCTAGGCGCGAATATGCGCGTTGGCACCGGGCCGTTCGTGACGGAAACGGATGAGAGCGACGGCTCGATCGTGCTGTATAATCCGGCGATTTCCGTGGTTAATAATGTGGCGCTGGATCATAAAACCATGGAGGAGCTGGAAGCCCTGTTCGGGGATTTTATCAACCGGGCAAGCCAAGCGGTTGTGCTGAATGGTGATGATTCACGACTGATGGCGCTGGCGGAGCGCGCCAGCGTAGCGGTGTTTAATTATAGTCTGAGTGATGCGAAAGACATTACCCCGAATCCCTACGGCACAGGGTTTTCCTATAAGGGGCATGATGTGCATCTCCAGCTTGCCGGGATGCACAATATTTCCAACGCGCTGGCCGCACTGCGTGTGTGCGAGGTGCTGGATATTCCGCTGGCCAGGGCTGCGGATGCGCTCAGCACATTTCGCGGTATTAAGCGCCGTATGGATGTGGTCGGCACAAAGAATAATATCACCGTGATTGACGATTTCGGCCATAATCCGGATAAGATCGCGGCGACACTAAAAACGCTCAAGGCGTTTGAGGGGCGGCTAATTGTGATGTTCCAGATGCATGGCTACGGCCCGCTCAAGCTTATTGGCAAAGGGATTGCCGAAGCCTTCGCGCATTATCTGGGCAGCGATGATCTCCTCCTGCTCCCCGAAGCCTATTACGCTGGCGGAACGGTGGATCGTTCGGTCAGCATGAAAGACGTCACCATCTGGGCGGCGGAGCAAGGCGCGCAGGCGACCTGGTTTGAAACTCGTGCAGAGATCGAACCTTATATCCTGAAACACGCAAGACCCGGCGACCGTATCATCATCATGGGCGCCCGCGACGATACGCTTTCCGATTTTGCGGTGAGGATTTTGGAGAAACTCTAGCCGTACGTCGCTTCAATATACGCTAAAACCGCCCGCAGGCCGGTATCTGCGCCGCCCTTGGGCCGTCCAGGTTTGCCGCTACTTTCCCACGCGAAGCAATCAATATGCACCCATTTCTGGCTTTCCGCGACAAAGCGCTCAAGGAACAGGGCGCTATAGATCAGATCGCCCGGCGGCCCCGCGCTGTTATGCAGGTCGGCAATATCGCTCTGGATCAGCTTTTGATAGCCCTGCCACAGCGGCATGCGCCAGAGCGGGTCTTCGGTGCTCATGGACAGTTTCTGAAGCTTCTCGGCGATTTTATCATCATTGGAAAACATGGCCGGAATTTCCTGCCCCAGCGCGGCGCGGGCCGAGCCGGTCAGTGTAGCGAAATCAATCACCAGCTCCGGCTTGTCCTCACAAGCATAGGTGAGCGCATCGGCCAGGATGAGGCGCCCTTCGGCATCGGTGTTCGTGTTCTCCACCGTAAGCCCTTTGCGGCTTTTGCTCACATCGCCGGGGCGGAAGGCATTGCCGCTGATCGAATTCTCCACCGCCGGAATGATAACGCGCAAACGTACAGGCAGCGCCAGCGCCATCACCGCCCAGGCCAGACCGAGCGCATGCGCTGCCCCGCCCATATCCTTTTTCATCAGCGCCATATATTGCGAGGGCTTGATGTTCAGCCCGCCCGTATCGAATGCTACGCCCTTGCCGACGATCGTGATCTTCGGATGGCTGGCCTTGCCCCAGGTGAGATCAAGCAGGCGCGGGGCGCGGTCATTCGCCCGTCCGACCATATGGATCAGCGGAAAGTTTTCCTTAAGCAAATCATTGCCGCGTACGACCTTGATCTTTGCTTCAAATTGCTTGGAGAGCTGTTTGGCCACAGCCTCGATCGCATCCGGGCCCATATCATTGGCCGGGGTGTTGATCAGGCTGCGCAGCAGGTGAATGCCATTGGCGCGGGCCAGCACCGCGCGTTTATTAACTTTTGCGGGCCAGGCCAGCATGGGCCGTCCGCTACCGGATTTTTTGTACGTCTCAAACACGTACGCCGCCAGCGACCAGCCCACACAAGCGCGCTCAATCTCCGCCGGTTTCAGAGATGTATCCTCCAGCCCAAAGCTGGCGCTTTCAAGGAACTCTTTTGAAAACATTGACCCAAGCGCCGTATAGATTTTTGCAAAATCATACAGGCCCAGCGGCGCAGCAATGATCACATAAATACGCTCAATCGCCCCGTCCTTACCCCGGTCGGGCAGGGCCAGCTTGCCTTTGGGATCAAAATTAAACTCCCCGGCCAGTTGCTTGATTTTGGCCGGCTGCTTTTTCAGCCATGCCTTAAATTCCCCCTCCCGCACACAAACCAGCGGGATATGGGTTTTTCGTTTTTTATTGAGGAACGGATCAGGGAAGTCGAATACGTGCTTGGTCATGAATCAAAGGTAACATAAATGATTTAAGGCGCGAAGGGACAGATTAAAAGTAAGAGCAAAGCAAAAAAGACACGACCGGGTTAGCCTGTATCTTTCTAGGTTGCGAGCAGATGAAAAATTAAGGCTGCAGAGAGAGTGATGCTGCGTTCTCGGCATGCAAAGTCGTTGTATCAAAAACTGGAACAGAACTGTCATCCGGCTTAACGAGGAGCATGATTTCCGTACAGCCAAGGATTACGCCTTCTGCACCGTGATGAACAGCTTGATCGATCACCCTTTTAAATTCTTCTCTTGATGACGGATTTATTACACCTTTTACAAGTTCATTATAAATCGTTCCGTGAACAATGGCGCGATCCGCATCGTCCGGTATGAGAACCTGAAGCCCAAATTTATCTTTCAAACGTCCTTTGTAAAAATCATGCGTCATTGTGAAATCCGTTCCCAAAAGTAAAATTGTGGAAAGTCGGGATTCGACAATATTTTGTCCCGTCGGATCGGCGATATGCAGAAGCGGAATATTCACGGCGGTGCTGATATCACCAGCCATTTTGTGCATGGTGTTGGAACAAATGACTACAAAATCAGCTCCGGCATTTTTTAGATTTTGCGCGGCCTCTATCATGCACTGCGTTAATTCCGGCCACTTTTCCTGATGTTGCAGCTCTTTGATTTCTTCAAAATCAAAAGAATGCATCACAATTTTGGCTGAATGAACCCCGCCCAGCCTTTTTTGAATCGACTGGTTAATGATGCGGTAATATTCGGCGCTAGATTCCCAGCTCAGACCGCCTATAAGGCCTATGGTTTTCATTGTAAATCTTACTTCAAAATTCTTACCCCACTGGGCGTTCCGAATTTAGACGCTCTGGGTTAATGGCGGAGACGGAGGGATTCGAACCCTCGATACGCCTTTTGAGCGTATGACGATTTAGCAAACCGTTGCCTTCAGCCACTCGGCCACGTCTCCTGATCACTATAAAAAGCTACTCTACGGATTTTGCCGCGTTAATCAATATAAGTTTTGATTCCTACAGAAAAATCCAGACTTGTAATCTTAAGTATAGCTTGCTAGAAATAATACAACTCAAAACAAAATTGCGAGATTGAAAGATGTATTATTCAAACAAGCATCAGCAGGAAGTGCGTGCGGTTATGTTTGCCCTGTCGTTGGGCGCATTTCTGGTTTTGACGCTGACCACTGCTTTTTTTGCCGTTTAAGGTTCTGTGAGTGTTCCTGGGTTTAGTCCAGGTAGTTCTCATCCTTGAGCTTTTTGTGCTCGCCCAGATCGGCGCGCAGAATCATCACCAGCCCGGCCACGAGAATAAGGAGGCCGAGCGTCATCATGACTTTGATATAGGTATCCCAGGCCATCACCGGGAACCATATTTTCGCAACAGTCAGCAATCCGCCAAAAATGACCATGCCGATGACAGAGAGCAAAAGAAACTTGTTCAGGCTCATGGTTAAATCTCCCGTTTCAGAATGACCATAAAGGCTTCGCGGTTCCAGAACAACAACATCCGGCGGCTTTCGCGTTCCATCGTTACCACTTCCCAGCCTTCTTCGGCGTTGCGGTTCAGGAATTCCGAAAAGCGGAGCGGATCCACTTTTGATCCTGCCAGGAAGAGGGAGCCGAGCAACCCTTCGCGGTAAAGGCCGACTTTGTATTCATATTTTTGCGGTTTGCTCATGAAAGCTTCTCCTTCAGCAGCGTGTTGACCACTTCGGGGTTGGCCTTGCCCTGGGATTTTTTCATGACCTGCCCGACAAAGAACCCAAATAATTTGTCTTTTCCGCCTTTATAGGCCGCAACGTTATCGGGGTTTTCGGCTATAACCTCATCAACGATCGCTTCGATCGCGCCGGTATCAGTCACTTGCTTCAACCCCTTTTCCTCAACGATATCGCCGGGGGCTTTCCCGGTTGCATACATATCGGAAAACACATCCTTGGCGATTTTCCCGGAAATGGTGTTATCGGCGATCAAATCGATCAATGCGCCCAGGTTTTCGGCCGTAATTGGGGAATCGATAATGGATTTTCCGTCCTTGTTCAGCGCGCCGAGCAATTCGTTGAGCACCCAGTTTGCCGCCAGCTTTGCATCCCGGCCTTTGGCGACGGCCTCGAAATAATCAGCGCGCACACGTTCGGCGATCAGAACGCTGGAATCATAAAGGCTCAGGCCGAAATCATTCATGAAACGGTGTTTCTTCTCATCCGGCAATTCGGGCAGGGTTTGTTTGATTTTCTCCACCCATTCGCTTTTGATCTCCAGCGGCAGCAGGTCGGGATCGGGGAAGTAGCGGTAATCATGGGCCTCTTCCTTGGAGCGCATAGATCGGGTTTCCTGCTTCGCCGGGTCCCAAAGACGGGTTTCTTGCACGACTTCGCCGCCACCTTCGATAATGTTGATCTGGCGCTGAACCTCGTAATCAATGGCCTGTTGCACGGCTTTCACGGAGTTTACGTTCTTGATCTCCGCGCGTGTCCCCAGCTTGTCCCCCGGTTTGCGCACAGAGATATTCACATCGGCCCGCATGGAACCCTCATCCATATTGCCGTTACACGTGCCCAGATATTGCAGGATCATGCGCAGTTTCGACAGATAGGCAGTGGCCTCTTCGGGTCCGCGTATATCCGGCTCGGAGACGATTTCCATCAGCGCGCAGCCGGAGCGGTTGAGATCCACGAAAGACCTCTTTGGATGTAGATCGTGGACGGATTTTCCTGCATCCTGTTCCAGATGCAGGCGGGTGATGCCGATTTCCTTGACACTGCCATCCGGCAGGTCGATCTCAATCATGCCCTTGCCGACAATTGGATGTTCGAATTGCGAGATCTGGTAGCCCTGCGGTAGATCGGGGTAGAAGTAATTCTTGCGCTCAAAAACAGAATGCAGGTTGATCTGTGAATTCAGGCCCAGCCCGGTTTTTACGGCCTGCTCGACGACATGTTCATTTAAAACCGGTAGCATGCCGGGCATAGCGGCGTCTACCAGACTGACCTGGCTATTCGGCTCGGCCCCGAATTGTGCAGATGACCCGGAGAAAAGTTTGGAGTTCGCAATAACCTGCGCATGGACCTCCATGCCGATTACAATTTCCCAATCTCCTGTTTCCCCTTTGATAAGCTGTGCCATATCTGCCTGCCTTTTGCGTGTTTCAAAGGCCATACGTTAAAAGGTCTGATGGGCGCTGTCCAGACTGTTTATGAAGGGGTTTTATAGATCAGCTTCTGCATGCATTGCTGGTTGTAATATTTGTACTGGATATTGAACGTCTCCAGACTCATGAAATAGCTCAGCGGGTTGCGTGGGATAAAATAGTTCTTGAACCGCGCAGGATCATAATTTTGTGATTGGAAAAAATCTGCCAAGCCCGCGGTGAATTCACCCATCTCGCTGCCCATGCAGCCGCAGAACACTTTGATTTCCTTTTGATAGGAGGAGGCCGGATTGTTGATACAGCCATCGTAAACAAAATGCCGCACCGTGGTTTCCAGGCAGGGCAGGTAGCCCAGCGTATAAAGCCGTGATGCCTGGATATTGCCTTCGGTGGTGTCTTCAGGGACGGCCTGCAAGTTCTCCGGTGTCATGAACTGGCTAATTTCCGCCGCGGTGCAGGCACATTGCTCCTGGCCGTATTCCGGCAGAGCGCCGTCCTGATGGATAGACAGGCAGTTTTCGTAGAAACGCGAGAGATGTTGATCTTCGTCTGCCGTGCCTTTTTCTTCGGGGAAGAGGGTGGTTTGAGGGGCGGAGGATTTCCCGAACTCGAACAGGCTCTGCGCCCCGGCTATCGAAGGCGCGGCAAGCAGAATCAGGGTTGTCAGAAAGAAAAAAACGCGCATAAAGCTATTCTAACATCAAAGTGCTGTATTACGCAGCCTTTTGGCTTAGCATTTGCGGCAGGGCCTTAAAATTAGCGGCCTTTTCAACGATATCGCTGACCTTCAGGACGGTCTCTTCGTCCCAGGCTTTACCGATAATCTGTAAGCCTAAAGGCAGTCCGTTCGCATCCAGCCCCGCAGGAACTGACATGCCGGGCAGACCCGCAATATTGGCGGTGACGGTAAAGATGTCATTCAGATACATCTTGATCGGATCGTCCTCATTCTCGCCAATTGCAAAAGCCGCAGACGGACAGGTCGGCGTCAGGATTGCATCGCAGGTTTTGAAAACGGCATCAAAATCCTCCAGAATGCGGCGGCGGACTTTTTGCGCCTTGATGTAATATGCATCGTAATACCCGGCGGACAGGACATATGTACCGATCAGGATACGGCGCTGTACCTCTTTACCAAAACCTTCGGCGCGGGTTTTTTCGTACATTTCAGTGAGATCGTCACTGTCTACCCGCAAGCCATAGCGCACACCGTCATAGCGCGCCAGATTGGATGACGCTTCGGCCGGAGCGATAATGTAGTAGGTCGGCAGCGCGTATTTTGTATGCGGCAGGCTGACCTCCACGGGTTCGGCGCCTGCCTCTTTGATCCATTCCACTCCCTGTTGCCAGAGTTTTTCAATTTCTTCCGGCATGCCGTCCATGCGGTATTCTTTGGGAATTCCAATCTTCATGCCCTTGATGTTGCCCTGAAGCGCTGCGTGGAAATCCGGAACGGGGATATTCGCGCTGGTGCTGTCCTTCGGGTCGTGCCCGGACATGGATTGCAGCAACAGGGCGCAGTCTTCGACCGTGCGGGCGAACGGCCCGGCCTGGTCCAGAGATGAGGCGAAGGCGACAACGCCCCAGCGCGAGCAGCGCCCGTAAGTTGGTTTAATTCCGGCAATCCCGCAGAAGCTGGCGGGTTGGCGGATGGAGCCGCCGGTATCCGTCCCCGTTGCCCCCATTGCGATGCGTGCGGCCACGGCTGCGGCCGAACCGCCGGAAGATCCGCCAGGGACGAGATCTTTGCCGTCCCCGGTTTTCCAGGGGTTGATGACATTGCCGAAATAGCTGGTGGTGTTCGATGAACCCATGGCGAATTCATCCAGATTGGTCTTGCCCAGCATCACGGCGCCGTCATGCTTCAGATTGCCGCTTACGGTGGATTCATAAGGCGGAATAAATCCCTCGAGGATATGACTGGAGGCTGTGGTTTGCACGCCTTCGGTACAAAACAGGTCTTTCATGGCGATTGGAATTCCGTCCAGGAGGCGAGATTCGCCCTTGCTGTATCGCGCATCAGACGCAGTAGCCTGTTCCAGCGCCAGGTCCGGCGTTTCCACGACATAGCAGTTCAGGTTTTTCGCTGCCGCACCGGCCTCAATATGCGCCTGGGTGAGTTCAACAGATGTGAAGTCCTTTTTCTTTAGGCCCTCAAGGGCTTTGGCGATTGTCAGATTGGTAAGGTCAGTCATGTTTCTTACTCCACAACCTTCGGAACCACGAAGAATCCCTGTGTTTCTTCTGGCGCATTGGCCAGGACCTTGTCCGCGCAATCGCCGTCTGTGATTTCATCTGCGCGCAGCTCCAACGGGATGTTGACGACGCTGCGCACAGGCTCAACATTCTCCGTATCGACTTCGGAAAGCTGCTCAACCCATTTCAGGATGCCGTTGAGTTCCTGCGCCATCGGCTCCAGCCTGTCATCCTTGATTTCAATCCGGGCAAGGCGGGCTACTTTCTTTACATCATCTTTCGTAATAGACATTTTTGTAAAACCGTTTCGTTTTGCATGACAAAAAAACGACAATAATCTTGCATACGTTAACTTGCAACCTGTAAGTAATCTTATGAGCGTCGGATTGTTAAAAGAAATCGCGGATGAATGCCCGCGCGGTGTGGCATTGCTGGGGATGGATGTTGGGAAGACCACCATTGGGCTGGCGCTATCCAATCCGGATCAAACGTTGGCCACGCCGCTGCAGACGGTTCGGCGCAGAAAATTCACGCAGGACGCGCAGGCCGTGATGGATATCGCGCGGGAATATGAGGTTGGCGGTTTTGTGATTGGCTATCCCGTGCATATGGGCGGAGAAGAGGGGCGGCGCGCCCAATCGGTGCGGGATTTTGCCCTGGAATTTGAACGGTTCCTGCGTGAGCAAGCGGGGTTGAGCGCCCCCTGGATTGCATTATGGGATGAACGGTTATCCACAAAAACCGTGGAAGAGTTTGTGGATAGCTCTGTGGAAAAACGAAAAACGCGTGTGAAAGCAAAGGAAAGCGGGCTGATCGATAAACTGGCCGCGCAGCATATTCTCCAAGGAGCGTGTGATGCCTTAGGAAAGGCGAGGGAAAAATTCGAAGGAGGCTCTACTGCTGATCCATCAGATTCGGAGCCAGGTCCAAGCCTTTAGACCGTATAGCGCATGAGTTCTGCGCCGTAGTTGCGCATCCAGTACTGGCCTTCGACAAAATCATCAGATAAATCGCGGCATAGCGCCCAGAATTTCGGGCTGTGATCCATATAGCGCAGATGCGCGACTTCATGTGCGACCACATAATCCAGCGCCTCATAGGGCGCGAAAATCAGGCGCCAGCAAAAGGACAGGGATTTATCACTGCTGCAACTGCCCCAGCGGCTTTTCGTGTCGCGCACGGTTACGGATTTAATTCTTTTGCCGATCATTTCCGCCTTTTCATGCGCCAGTGCTTCAAATTGCTCACGTGCCTGGGCTTTGAGAAAACGCACGATGCGTGGGCCGGGATCCTGCAAATTGGTGATGACTTCAAGCTCCCGGTGCATGAGGTTGATATGTGTGCGCTTTAGCTCCGGCCCGTAAAAGATATTAATCTTACGGAATTGGCCGAAGACAGGGATAGACGCCCCGTCATCCAGATAAATTGGCTCGGGCAGTTCCTTGAGCTGCTGGCGCATCCAGCGGTCATGCTCTTCGGCGAAGAGCTGGGCTTTTTTCATACTCATGCCGCGCGGCACCACCAAATGAAATACGCGCTCCTTGCTGTCCAATCTTAAAGCAAGGCGCCGCGCTCGCGGGCTCTTTTTGAGGCGCACGTAAGACGGCAGATCGGTTTGGTGCGGAAAATCAAACATGGTGCGTTAGTCTGCCAGCTCCTTGTAATTTTCAGTGCGATGATCACGCAGATAACGGCGGATGGCGACAATGCCGTGTTTTTCACGGTCATAGCGTTCCGGTGAAGGATCTCCTGTTTTTTCCAGATCCTCTTTAGGGATCGGATCAACATCGGTTTCAAATTTGCGGATAAAGTTGCGGATCCTCGGCATGATATGTTCGCGCCAGCGCCCGCCGTTGAAAATCCCGTAATGCCCGGTTTCAAGCTGGAAATGGTGGAATTGTTTGCTCTGGGGCAGAGAATAGCACAATTCATGCGCCGCCGTGGTTTGCCCGCGCGCTGAGATATCGTCCAATTCGCCCTCAACAGTCAAAAGCGCAGTGTGGCCAATATCCTGAGGCCGAACATCTTGTAATTCACCCGTCTGAGGATCGCGCCATTTCATCTGATAACGCGGCAGCAGGTGGCGCTGGAAAACTGTTTCCACGGTTTGCAGATAGAATTCGGCCGGGATATCCATGACCGACAAATATTCATTGTAGAACTTGCGGTGCATTTCCGCTGATTCTCCATCACCCTGAACAAGGTGCTGATAGAACTGCATATAGGAACCGACATGGCGGTCCAGGTTCATAGACATAAAGCCTGTGAGCTGCATGAAACCAGGATAAACCTTGCGATTTCCGCCAGGATAATAAAATGGAACATCCATCACCACGGATTGCTCAAACCATGAAAGAGGCCGGGTTTCAGCGAGCTCCGTCACTTCGGTTTTGGAGACGCGCGTGTCAATTGGCCCGCCCATCAACGTCATGCTCAATGGCTGGTTCGGATCATTGTCTGAAGCCATGAGCGAAACAGTAGCCAAAACGGGAACCGCTGGCTGGCAAACCGCGATAACGTGGGTATCAGGCCCCAGAAGTGAGAGGAATTCTCGCAAATAGTTGATATAAGTATCCAGGTTGAATTTGCCCTCGGATAGCGGTACCTGCCTTGCGTCTTCCCAATCGGTTACATAGACGTTGTGATGAGGCAGGAGAGCTTGCACCGTACCGCGCAAAAGTGTCGCGTAATGACCAGACATCGGGCAAACCAGCAAGACTTTCGGGTCTTTGCGGCGAATGCGGCGGTGAAAGTTCATGAGGCGGCAAAATGGCTTTTCCACGATAATTTTTTCTACAATCTCAACCTCGCGTCCACCGATTATGGTTGTGTCCAAACCAAAATTAGGTTTTCCAAAACGCCTTGTGTTGCGCTCGATCATCTCCGCAGCCGCACCGGCGGTCCGCCCCAGTTGAGTGTAGGACAGTGGATTCCAAGGGTTACGCATAACCATCCTTGCCACTTCCGCATTCAGGCGAAGCGGTGTCAGTATGGCATGTTGCAAATCGTAGAGATGGTAGAGCATCTATAATCCTTCCTGGTTTATAACTCACTTTTAAATGGGCTTTATCGGCCTTTCTATTCCCTGTACACTCTAATATAGGGCAAAAAGTTTAAAACTCTGAATAAAATTTTTGGATTTAATAAAATTCTTTTGCGTTGCAGCACGCGCTCACTCTAACACATTGATTTATTGTATAAACCATGGACATACCTCTGCCTGCATTTGAAGCCGATTTTATGGATCCCGACCGTGTCCCGCTTGCGCTGGGAGCGATTCTGGTTTGTCTTGTGATCGGCTCTATCTCCGGGCCATTGGCCGGGAATGCCAATCCGTTCCTCTGGCTGGTATTTGACAAGCTTTTTGGCAGTCTTGGCGACCGGCTGGACAAGAAACACCGGGCTAGGGCCGATCTGGTTTTTCGCGGGTTCGTTCTGAGCGTTCTGGCGGTGTTTGCTGCACTTTTGCTCACCAGACTGATTGAATATATTGCATTTTCGGCAGGATACACGGGAATTGCAGAGATTGTTGTTGTGTGCCTGAGTATAACCGCAGGAGCCGTATGGTTTACGATACTGCGTCTTTATTTCGCCTTTGAGGGCAAAAAGCTTGTGAAGGGCGCGTATTATGCTGTGGTACGTACAACGCGTACAGATCTTTCGCGCAGCGACGATTACGGAATTACACGTGCAGCCATGGGGTTTGCCGCGCGTAGCTTTGACAAAGGCATGGTTGCGCCGGTGTTCTGGTACCTGCTCGTCGGGCCAGCTGCGGCGCTGGTCTATGCGACGCTGGCTGCCTTGTCCTGGAGGTTTGGTAAAGATGGCTTTACCAAAGGATTTGGTGCAGTTCCTTTGGCTTTGGAGCGGCTGATGGGGTTTGTCCCTTCGCTGTTGAGCGCGTTATTGCTTGCGCTCGCGGCGCTTTTCACACCCTCGGCCAAAACGCATAAGGGGCTCGCGGCCTGGCTGGGGCATAAAAACAGAGCTTCTTACGAGCAGGGTGGTTTCGCCCTCTCGGCGCTCGCCTGGTCGCTGGGCGTCAGTCTGGGAGGCCCGGTGCAGGATTTAACCGGCAGTGCGATTAAAAATGAATGGGTCGGACCGAAGGGAGCAACGGCTAAAGTCAGCCACAAACATCTGCGTCATGCGATTTATATTACGGCGATGGCCCAGCTTTTGTTCCTGCTGGCGCTGGGCAGTGCGTATCTTTGGGCCAGCAGGACGGGATTCCCCTGGAATCTTGAGAATCTTAGCGCTCTGCTGTCCTGATCAATTTCTTGACCAAAATGCTTGACTTTCCTTTCGCTGATAGACTATCTTCCGCATTCGAATAACGATTACGAAGAAGGATAGTGCCATGAGCCGCCGTTGTATGATTACAGGAAAAGGCGTGATGAGCGGAAACAACGTCTCTCACGCGAACAACAGAACAAAGCGTCGTTTCTTGCCAAACGTGCAGGACACAAGCGTTTATAGCGAAGCTTTGCAACGCTGGGTAAAGCTTCGCGTCAGCACCGCGGGTCTGCGCACGGTTGAGCACAAGGGCGGTCTGGATGCGTTTTTGCTGGATACTGCAACGACCAAGTTGGATCCGGCTCTGCGTCCTGTAAAAAATCAGGTGCAAAAAGCGAAAGCCAAAAAAGCGGCTTAAGGAATTTACCTTTTGAAACCACATCAAGCCCGCTCCTGTTTGGCGGGCTTTTTAATATTTAAAATCAATGCTGTCTTATCAAAATTTCAGTTTTAACATTAAGCACAAAGCCAGTGGCTCAGCGGCCCGTATTGGAGAGTTGAGCACTCCACATGGCACAATTGAGACTCCCAATTACATTTTCTGCGGCACCAAAGGCGCTATAAAGGGGCTTTCCCCGGCGCAAATGCGGGAGGCTAAAACGGACATCATCCTGTCCAACACCTATCACCTGATGCTTCAGCCGGGTGCGGATCTGATCGAGAAAATGGGCGGCCTGCACAAGTTTATGCGCTGGGACGGTCCGCTTTTGACGGATAGTGGTGGATTTCAGGTGTTTTCCCTCGGTGAGGGCACGATGGCTAATGAAATCAAGGGTAGGGCGAAGCAAGGTCATGACAACAAAAGCCTTATTGAGATTACCGAAGAAGGGGCGGTCTTCCGGTCCTATGTTGATGGAAAGAAGATCAAGCTTACGCCTGAGAGTTCTATGGAGATACAGCGCAAATTGGGGCCGGATTTGCTGATGCAGTTTGATGAATGCACGCCGTACCATGTGACGAAGGATTACACGGCGCGTTCGATGGAGATGAGTATGCGCTGGGGCGACCGCTGTCTGGCGGAGTTTGAGCGCCACGACAATGGCGCGCAGGGACTCTATGGTATCGTGCAGGGCGGTGTGCATGAGGATTTACGCCGCATTAGTGCTGCCTATACCAAAGATCGGCCGTTCTTTGGTACAGCCATCGGCGGATGCCTGGGCGGCACGGATGAGGAGATGGAGGTTGTGGTACGGGCCTCCATGTCGCATATGCATGAATCGCGGCCGGTGCACTTCCTCGGCATCGGCAAGATCAAGGATGTGTTTCGCTTTGTGCGTCTGGGTGTTGACACCTTTGATTGCGTGATTCCCACGCGGCTGGCGCGCCACGGTACGGCCTTTTTGAAGGGGGTTGCTGCTGAGACGATTAATTTGAAGAACGCGCGTTACCGCGAAGATCAAACACCTCTCGATGAAAATAACGCAATTGCGGCCTCCACCGATTTCTCCAAAGCGTATATCCATCACCTTCTGAAAGCGGGCGAGATGCTCGCCTTTCAGATCCTGGCGCAACACAATGTCGCGACGATTAACCGCCTGATGCGGGAAATCAGGGCGGCAATTCGCGAAGACAGGCTGGATGAGCTGGAAAAAGAATGGTTGCCGGGATAAATCGGTTCTCTCCGGACAGGGTATAAAAAATCTTTGTTTTATATGACTTTTACTCTTCACTTGCTGTATAATTATCAATGAAGGGCATCGTTAAAGATTTTTTAGGTATGACATATAATTTTGACCTCAACACACGGCTGAAAGATCTGGGGCCGGCACTGGATGAATACACCGAATGGTTCATGCAGCTTACCCGTCAGATTTTCTATCCCAATTCCAAAGACTGGAGCGCGGATTTGAGCGCGCCGCGCGCTTTCCTGAACTGGTTGGAGCAGCAGGAGAAGGATGCGTTTTTCGACCAGGCTATTCTGAGCGGCCTGCATAAGCTGCATGGCGAATTGTTTGCCCTGGCCCAGAAGATGATAAAATCAGCCGAAAAGAGAAAATCCGTACCGGATTTCGACGAATATGACCGCCTGACCATGTTTTTTGAGGAATTTATCCTGCGGGCCCGCCGCATAGAGAAAGATTGTGTGCTGGAGGATAGCGGTATTGATACGTTCACCGGGCTGCGCAGCCGCCATGTCATGCAAAAGGATATCATGCGTGAAATGGATCGTTTGGCGCGCCGGGGTAAGGCATTTTCAATTGCGCTTTTGCGGGTAGATGATTTCGATGAAGTGCAAAAGGGGTTTGATGCCGGAACGGTGCAGAGCCTTGTGCGCTTTATTTCTGATATGATCCGTTGCAGTGTCCGCTCCTTTGATGATGCGTACTACATGGATAACGGATTGTTCATTCTTTCCCTGAAGCAGACTGACACGCAAGGCGGAATTCGGGCTTTGCAGCGTCTTCGCACAGAGCTAGAGAAAAAGGAATCGGCCTATAAGATGCAGGATTTCGGGATTAATCTCTCCCTGTCTTCCTGCGTGGCTGAACCTTTGCCGGGCGATAATATCCTGGAGCTGCTGGAAAACCTTAAAACCGACCTTGATGAGTGCCGTAACGAGTCCGGTGCGGTTCTGGAGTATTTTGAGGTCAGTCCGTTGCAGCGCTATGTGCAGCAGGAAGATAGAAAATCATAAGCTTTTCAGGCATTTTTCACAGATTGGAAGTGCAAAAGTCGGCCAATCATAGTATGATGCTGAACATTATGATTAAAACAATACTGTAAGGGTTTGAATGAGTTCGCAAAATCCTAAGCGTGAGGGCTATTTTAAAAGAATGACTATTCCACGTTTCGTGGTGGAAAAGGGCGATGAAAACGAATATGTCGTTGCCGATATTAACGATGTCGCCCTGAAGTATTTCGACATGAGCGCCGATCAGATTGTTGGGCGCAAAATCTCCAGCTTTATGGATCAGGGCAATGCCCAGCACTTCAACCAGTCTTTTGAAGTGTGCGCCTCCAAGAAGAAATCCGTCACGATTCAGGCTCTGCCCGGTGTTCCTGGCAAGGTGCGCGTGTATGGTTTTTACATCAGCCCGATCCTGAATGACGATGGAGAGATTGATTACCTGGATGTTATCGGCCAGCTGGATGTTGCCGATCAGTCGATCCTGCAGCGCGAGAGGGATGATGCGATTTCCCTGCTGACCTCTATATTTGAAGTGAGTGAAATCGGGATTGTTGTGACCGACCATAATGGCCGGATTGTAAGGGTGAATGACAGTTTCGTGCGGAATTATGGCTGGAGCCGGGATGAGCTGATCAATGCCGATGTGATTGGCCTGGTCACTCCGGATGAGCGGGATCTGGCGCGTCAGAATCATAACGAGTTTATCCGCACCGGTATTCGCAGCTCGGGGGAGCTAAAAATTATCCGCAAGGACGGCAGTATCGCCAATGCCCTGTTTACCACGGCTACACTGGAATTAAGCCAGAGGCGGCGGTTCCAGGTCACCACGGTGATGGATATCACTCTGCGGAAGCAGATGGAGGAATCGTTGCGACTGGCCAAGGACCAGGCGGATTCCGCCAACCGAGCAAAATCGACCTTCCTGGCCAATATGTCGCATGAATTGCGGACGCCTCTGAACGCGATTATCGGGTTTTCGGAGATGATGATCAAAGAAACCTTCGGCGCGCTGGGGCATGAAAAATACAAGGAATATCTCGAAGATGTGCATATCAGCGCCAATCACCTTCTGGACATTATCAATGAAGTCCTGGATATGTCGAAGATTGAGGCTGGGCGTATCGAGCTGGATGAAAGCGAAGTCGATCTGGACGGGCTGATTAAATCTGTTGTCCGAATGATGGCCTCCCGCGCCTTTGGCAATAATGTAGAGCTCAAGACCGAGACGGAGCAATCTCTGCCTAACGTATTTGCAGATCAGCGCCTGTTCCGCCAGGTTCTGATCAACCTGGTGGCCAATGCCGTCAAGTTTTCTGATGCGGGCGGGACAGTCCTGATCCATAGCTCTATCCTGGAGGACGGGCGTCTGCAGATCGTAATATCCGACCAGGGCATGGGAATTCCAAAGGAAAAAATCAAGCGAGCAATGGAGCCCTTTGGACAGGTTGCAGACCATCCGGAAAGCTCTAATCATCAGGGGACGGGGTTGGGGCTGCCGCTGGCTAAAGCTATGGTGGAGTTGCATGACGGTGTGCTTCATCTGGAATCCGAGGTCGGTAAGGGCACAAAAGTTTTTGTAACAATGCCTGCTTACCGGATGCTTCCGCAGAAAAATATTCCCCTCGCAGCAGAGGAAGGCGAAAGCCTTCTTGCCCACAGTCGTTAATCATCGTAATATCTAATCCGTATTATCAAAAAATAACTGCAATAAAGAGGTTATAATGTCCAATCTTGAGGAGAAGTGCAGTCAGGCTGGTTTGAAAATGACCGGGCAGCGCAAGGTTATTTTAAAGGTTCTGGATGGTGCGGAAGATCATCCTTCGGTTGAAGATGTGTATGAGCGGGCAAAGGTTCTTGATTCATCTATCAGTATCGCGACGGTTTACCGCACGCTGAGTTTGCTTGATGATCTCAACCTTGTTATCCGTCACGAGTTTCAGGAGGGTTATTCCCGTTATGAGGTAAACTGGGACCACCACCATCACCTGATTGATCTGGAAACCGGAGAGGTTATCGAATTCCAGAATGAGAAGCTCGAAAAGCTGAAAGAGCAAATTGCCAACGAGCTGGGCTATGATCTGGTGGATCATCGTCTGGAGCTTTACGGCAAAAAGCTGAAGAAAAAGAAATAAAATGCCCTGTCATATCCCGGTTCAGAAAAACGTCAAAAAAGCGGCGGATTGCAAGTGTTATTCCGCGGTCATGCGCACTTTTAAAAGCATGAAGAGCGATGAGCCGGAATGTATTGCGCTGGAGGCTGCGATCCGCGTGTATCAGTACCATCATCCGGAAGATAAGAAAACGGATGCGCGCCTGACGGTTCAGAGTTGGGTGCACGCCGAAAGCCTGCATTAAAAGATCATGAGCGAAAGCCGCCTTCCAACAGCGTTATGGATTGAGGCGCAGCTTCAGCCTTTGGCAGGCAGGGGTGTCTTTCATTACATTATCAATAAAGGCGAACGCAATTCCGGTGTTGTGATGCTAAAGCTGAATGGCCTGGAGGGACAATGCCGCCTGCTAATCCAGCAAAGGGATTTCGAGAGTAATGAGATGGGCTGGGCGGCGGCAATGGCGCAAGAAACTGTTGAAGAAGCGGATGCGGATGCGTATATTCGGCGGGCTGTTTTGCGTGATCCTGACCTCTGGGTCATTGAAATCGAAGGCCGCAGCATGCATAACCCTTTTGAGGGAAAAACAATTGAATAGGATACAACCAATGAAAAACATACTTTTTATTCTTGTTGCTCTTAGCGTTTTGGCTGGATGTTCTAACACCCTGGATGGGGCTGGCCGCGATATTGAAAAAGCCGGAGAAAAAATCCAGAACACGTTTTAAGGACTTTTGTGAGCACTCTTCAGGACATCATCGCCAACCGCCGCACCTTTGCCATTATCTCGCATCCGGATGCGGGGAAGACGACGCTGACGGAAAAGCTGTTGCTGTTCGGCGGCGCGATTGAGCTGGCCGGGGCGGTCAAGGCCAAGGGCGATCGGCGGCGGGCCCGCTCTGACTGGATGAAGGTGGAGCAGGAGCGCGGGATTTCCGTGGCATCCTCCGTCATGACGTTCGAGAATGGCGGCATTACCTATAACCTTCTCGATACGCCGGGTCACGAGGATTTCTCGGAGGACACGTACAGGGTTTTAACGGCGGTGGACAGCGCGATTATGGTGCTCGATTGTGCCAAGGGGATCGAGACGCAGACGCGTAAATTGTTTGAGGTGTGCCGCCTGCGTGATATGCCGATTATCACCTTCATCAACAAGATGGACCGTGACGGGCAGGACCCGTTCACCCTGCTGGATGAGATTGAGCAGACGCTGGCCCTCGACGTTACGCCGGCCAGCTGGCCGATCGGCATGGGCCGCGATTTCAAGGGCTGCTATGATTTGCTCAATGACCGGCTGATCCTGTTCGACCGCTCCAAGGGTGAAAGCCTGAAGGCTGGGATTGAGTGTTCTGGCCTTGATGATCCAAAGCTTGATGAACTGCTCACGGTGCAGGAAGTTACGAAATTGCGCGAAGAGGTGGATATGGCGCGCGGCTTGTGCAAGCCCTTCGATCGCCAGGCGTATTTAGAGGGGCATTTAACGCCTGTATTCTTTGGCTCGGCGGTGAATAATTTCGGCGTGCGTGAATTGCTCGGTGGAATCGGCAGCTTTGCACCAAGTCCTCGGCCGCAAAAGACACAGAGCCGCGATATTGATCCGAATGAAGGTAAGGTCACGGCCTTTGTGTTTAAAATTCAGGCCAATATGGACCCCAAACACCGCGACCGCATGGCCTTTGCGCGCATTTGCTCCGGCAAATTCAGGCGCGGGATGAAGCTCAAGCATGTGCGCTCCGGCAAGATGCTGACCATCCATTCGCCGCAACTGTTTTTCGCGCAGGACCGCGAAATGGCGGAAGAAGCTTTTCCTGGCGATATTCTCGGCCTGCCCAATTACGGCGGCCTGCGGATCGGCGATGCGCTGACCGAAGGGGAGGATCTGGTGTTCAAGGATATTCCAGCTTTCGCGCCCGAACTGATGCAGCGCGCGCGGCCCGAAGATCCGCTCAAGGCCAAGCATCTGGGCAAGGCGCTGGAACAACTGGCTGAAGAAGGCGCCGCGCGGGTGTTCAAGCCGATCATGGAAGCGGACTGGATTGTCGGAGTGGTCGGGTCGCTGCAGTTCGACGTGCTGGCCGATCGCATTCGCTTTGAATATGAGATCCCGGTGAAGTTTGAGGCCACGCCGCTGCATACTGCGCGCTGGCTGGCCTGTGACGACGCGGGTAAGCTCAAGGCGTTTATTGATTCAAATCGCGGAGCGATTGCCTATGATCACGATGAAGATCCGGTGTTTCTGGCCCGCAATGCCTGGCATCTGGATGATGCGATGGATAAGAATAAAGAGATTGAATTTACGGCTGTGAAGTAAGGTTCAATGGATTTGTAAGTGCAACACCATTTCCTTCAAGTGAACGGCCAATTGTATTATTTGCATCAGCTGCTTCATGCAGGTCAGCCATCCGGCCATCGTGCCTTCCAAACACAATGCCAACAATTCCACCGCCGCCTGCCATCAAAAAGTCTCTGGATATAGACATATTCATACCTTCTATTGTTCTTTACTTATATTCTTATTTTACGTGACTCCGAGTATAAATTGCAAAAATTAACAAATGCTAAAAAAGCCTGCTGTATTAATTATTTTCCGTTGCAATTCGACCTTAAGCGCCCTATATAAATAGGACGAAATCCGTACGGATTTTAGTGCTTTGAGGGAAGCTTTGAGGGAAAAATGATTAAAATTTCACGGCTCGCCGATTATGCAGTTGTTATTTTGGCCGTCTTTGCGCAGAGCGAAGAGGGAAAACTTCTGAACGCCTCATATGTCTCAGTTCAAACGCATCTGCCCGAGCCAACAGTATCCAAGGTTCTGAAATTGCTTGCGAAGGACGGAGTTTTAACTTCTGTGCGCGGCGCGGCAGGGGGGTATAAATTATCATGCCCGGTGGATCAGATTGATATGGCCCATGTTATACGTGCCGTAGATGGACCAATCGCACTCACCGCGTGCGTGGACCAGAGCGAACAGGGGTGTGATTTCGAAGGTCATTGCAGCGTCAAGGGCCGCTGGGATGATGTGAATACAGCCATCACGCAGGCATTGGAAAATGTGTCCTTGGCTGATATGGTGCGCCCCGCAATAAAGAAAAACCCAAAGAATAACCACATAGAGGCTGCTTAAACTATGAGTGATATTTCTCAGGATACTATCGATACCGTCAAAAGCATGGAGGGTAAATATGCCGCCGGCTTTGTCACGGACATTGAAAGCGATAAGGCGCCAAAGGGCCTCTCCGAAGATACGGTTCGCTTTATCTCCGCCAAGAAGAACGAGCCGGAATGGATGCTGGAATGGCGCCTGAAGGCTTACCGGAAATGGCTGGATATGCCGGAGCCGGAGTGGGGCAAGCTCGATATCAAGCCGATTGATTATCAGGATTCCTATTATTATTCCGCACCAAAAAGCATGGAAGACCGCCCGAAATCTCTGGATGAGGTTGATCCGAAATTGCTGGAAACCTATGAGAAGCTCGGCATTCCGGTGCGGGAGCAGGAAGTGCTGGCCGGTGTGGCCGTGGATATGGTGTTTGATAGCGTATCCGTTGGTACGACCTTTAAGGCAAAGCTGGCTGAGGAGGGTGTGATTTTTTGCTCTATCTCCGATGCTATTCAGGATCACCCGGAGCTGGTGAAGAAATATATGGGCACCGTCGTGCCGCCGGGCGATAACAAACATGCGTGCTTGAACAGCGCGGTCTTTACCGATGGCTCGTTCGTTTACATTCCGCCCGGTGTGCGCTGCCCGATGGAGCTTTCGACCTATTTCCGGATCAATGAGCTCAATACAGGTCAGTTTGAGCGTACGCTGATTATCGCCGATAAGGGCTCGTACGTCTCTTACCTCGAAGGCTGTACCGCGCCGATGCGTGATGAGAACCAGCTCCATGCCGCTATCGTTGAGCTGATCGCCCATGAGGAGGCGGAGATAAAATATTCCACCGTGCAGAACTGGTATCCCGGCGATCCGGACACCGGCATTGGCGGGATCTATAATTTCGTCACCAAGCGTGGGCTGTGCGAGGGCCGGGCCTCCAAAATCAGCTGGACGCAGGTCGAAACCGGTAGCGCGATCACGTGGAAATACCCATCCTGTATTTTGAAGGGCGATGACAGCCAGGGCGAATTTTATTCCGTCGCCATCACCAACGGACGGCAGCAGGCCGATACCGGCACCAAGATGATCCATATGGGTAAGAACACCAAGAGCCGCATTATCTCCAAGGGGATCAGCGCGGGGAAGTCGAACAACACGTACAGGGGGCTGGTGAAGATTTTGCCCAAAGCCGAAGGCGCGCGGAATTTCACCGTCTGTGACTCGCTCCTGATCGGCGATCAATGCGGCGCGCATACCGTGCCCTATATCGAGAGCCGAAATAAGTCGGCGAGTCTGGAGCATGAGGCGACGACGAGTAAGATCGGCGAGGATCAGCTCTTTTACTGCCTGCAACGCGGCTTGAGCGAGGAAGAGGCAATCGCGCTTATTGTGAACGGTTTCGCCCGCGAGGTGATGCAGCACCTGCCCATGGAATTCGCCGTCGAGGCGCAGAAATTAGTTGGGATTAGTTTGGAGGGGAGCGTTGGGTGATAGAAGCTTGGCTGCCGAGTATTTTGAAAGATATGTTAAGCGTGCTTACAAAAACTACCTAGAGTATGGTTTGCACAATGATGATTATTATCTGAGGGTTTTGTGTTTATTTTTAGATCATATGACAGATTATTCTTGTCAAGAAAATGGAATGCGAGATAGGCGCTCTCGAAGAGAGTTTAGAAAAAAATTAGGAGAAGATTTACCAGACTACAACGTAATACAAGCTATTTGTGAGGGAACGAAGCACACGGAAACAAGCATTCATCCTTCTAAAGCAAAGATTGGCACTACCAGTCCGGTGTATGCACAGGTTTTTATATGGGAAAATGGAGATTATAGAAGAGATTTATTTGGTGAGAAGGTTCCCGATAGGGGTGGCTATATGATGTATGACGATCAGGAGAATATGTATTTTATAAATTCAGCTGTAAAAAATGTGATGAATTATTGGGAGAAAGAATTAAATGATCAAAATTAAAGACTTAAAAGCCAGTGTTGAAACGGATGAGGGCGATGTGGAAATCCTGAAAGGGATATCGCTCGACATCCCGGCCGGGGAAGTGCATGCGATTATGGGGCCGAACGGCTCGGGCAAATCGACGCTGTCTTATGTGCTTGCGGGCCGAGAGGATTATGAGGTCACCGGCGGTTCGGCCACCTTGGACGGTGTTGATCTGCTGGAGCTGGAGCCCGAAGAGCGTGCGGCGGCGGGACTGTTCCTCGCCTTCCAATACCCTGTGGAAATTCCCGGCGTGAATATGAGCACGTTCCTGAAGACCTCCATCAATTCCATCCGCAAACAACGGGGCGAGGAGGAACTGGATGCGCTGGCGCTGCTCAAGCTCATGAAATCCAAATGCAAGGAGCTGGGGATCAGCGATGAAATGATGAAGCGCGCGGTTAATGTCGGGTTTTCCGGCGGGGAGAAAAAGCGCAATGAGGTGCTGCAGATGGCGATGCTGGAGCCGAAATTCTGCGTGCTGGATGAAACCGATTCCGGGCTGGATATTGATGCGCTGCGGATTGTTGCCGACGGGGTCAATGCGATGCGCGGCCCGGACAAGGCCTTCCTCGTGATTACGCATTACCAACGCCTGCTGGATTATATCACGCCCGATGTGGTGCATATTTTGTCCGATGGGAAGATCATCAAAACCGGCGGCCCGGAACTGGCGAAAGAGCTGGAGGAAAAGGGTTATGCTGAGTTTATCGGGGAGGCGGCATAAATGAGCATCACTGCGCTCAAATACGACGATCTGCCAACGCCGAAGGTTGAGGAGTGGAAATATACCAATCTGCCTAGGGCGCTGCCCGAGGGGTTAAAACCCTCTGAGACGCAGGAAATAGTTATCCACAAAAACCGTGGAGAAGTCTGTGAGCAAGCGGAGGATATCCTGTTGACTGGTGAAGCGGGAGTGCTCCACACACCGCGGCTAAAGATCGTTCTGGAGGAGGGTGCGGAACTGACGTTGCTCGAGCGGCACGATGGGGTTGGGGCATATTGGAAGAATATGGTCACCGAAATTGAGGTCTGCGCGAATGCGAAGTTGACTCATATTCGCTTGGTTGAAGATACGCTGGAAGCCGTGAACACCAATATGGTGCATATCACGGTCGCGCAGGATGCGAATTATAATGGCTTTAGCCTGAATATAGGTGGCAAGCTGACCCGCCATGAAATCCATGCGGAAATTCAGGGGGCGAATGCGGAAGTCTCTTTCAATGGTTTGAATTTGTTAAAGGGCACGCAGCATGGCGATACCACCATCCTGATTGAGCATCAGGCCCCCAATTGCCAGTCCAATCAATTTTATCGCACGCTTTTGGATGATCAGGCGCGCGGCGTGTTCCAGGGTAAGGTGCATGTGCACCAGATTGCGCAGAAAACCGATGGATACCAGCTTTCCAATGCGATCCTGCTCTCGCCGGAGGCCGAGATGGACACCAAGCCGGAGCTGGAAATTTACGCCGATGATGTGAAATGTTCCCACGGCGCAACGACCGGGCAGCTGGATGAAGAGCCGATGTTTTATCTGCGCTCCCGCGGGTTAAGCGAGAAGGATGCGCGGATGCTGCTGATTGAGGCCTTTGTGGATGAAGTGGTGGAAAAGATTGGTAATGACGCGTTTGAGGCGCGGATAAGCGGGATTTGCAGGCAATGGCTAGTGAACGTGCTCTAGATATGAGTAGTGTGGATATTTCCCAATATCGCTCTGATTTCCCGGCCTTGGCGGGAGAGATGAACGGCAAGCCTCTGGTGTTTCTGGACAGCTCGGCCAGTGCACAAAAGCCGCGCGCGGTGATTGAGGCGATGGATGATGTTTTGCAACATCGCTATGCCAATGTGCATCGCGGGCTTTACTCTCTGTCACAGGAGCTCACGGCAGATTTCGAGGCGGTGCGGCGCAAGGTGGCACGTTTTATCGGTGCGCCATCGGAAAAAAATATCGTCTTCACCCGTAATGCAACGGAAAGCGTTAATTTGGTGGCTCAAAGCTGGGGCCGTCAGTTTTTACAAGAGGGTGATGAAATTATCTTAAGCGCGATGGAGCATCACGCGAATATTGTCCCGTGGCAGCTTTTGAGCAATGAAATTGGTATTAAGATCAAGGTTATTCCTGTTACGGAGCGCGGCGAGCTGGATCTGGAGGCCTTTCAATCTCTGCTGTCCGAGCGCACAAAATTAATCAGTCTGGTTCATATCTCAAACGCTCTTGGCACAATCAATAATATAAATGAAATCAGCAAATTAGCACGCGACTTTAATCCAGATATTAAACTCTTATGGGATGGCACGCAGGCCGTTGTGCATAGCTCTGTTGATGTTTCTGCAATAGATGCGGATTTCTATGTGTTTACAGGGCACAAGCTCTACGGTCCGACGGGCACAGGTGTGCTCTATGCGAAGGAAGAGTTGCTCGAAGCGATGCCACCCTTTCTCGGTGGGGGCGATATGATCGAAACGGTGAGCTTTGATGTCACGACATTTAAGGAGCACCCGTATAAATTTGAAGCCGGAACGCCAGCGATTGTTGAGGTGATTGGGCTGGGCGCAGCCATTGATTACCTGGAAGATATTGGCATGGATGCGATTGCGGCGCATGAGGCGGACTTGCTGGCCTATGCGATGGAGAAAATCAGCGATATCAATGGGTTGAAGCTGTATGGCACCGCGCCGGATAAAATCGGCATTATCAGCTTTACCATGGAAGGCGCGCACCCCAGCGATATTGCCATGGTGCTGGATCAGATGGGTATTGCAATCCGCACGGGTCATCATTGCTGTATGCCGTTGATGGAGGCGATGGGCGTGGATGCAACCGCGCGGATGTCTTTGGGCTTGTATAATAACCGCGCCGATATAGATCGTTTTGTTGAAGGGGTGCACAAGGTACAGGAGATGTTCGCATGACCAAGATGAAACCGGTCGCCGATGAGCAAATGGTGAAGAACGCCGTCGGCGGGCAGGACGAATATGATGCGCTGGCTGAGCCGCCGAATGTGGAGGTGGACCCCGATAACCCTATGACCGGCCAGGTGATAGCGGCGATCAAGGAAGTTTACGATCCGGAAATCCCGGTCAATGTTTATGAGTTGGGCCTGATTTATAAAATTGATATTCAGGACGGAAAAGACGGCACCAAGGATGTGTATGTGGAAATGACACTGACATCCCCCGGCTGCCCGGTGGCACAGGAAATGCCGGGCTGGGTGCAGGGCGCGATCCTGCCGATTGACGGCGTTGGTGAGGTGGATGTTGAAATCGTCTGGGACCCGACCTGGGACCCATCCATGATGGCGGAAACGGCCAAAATGCAGCTGAATATGTTTGCGTGAGGATGAGATGAACAACGATACGATTATTATATATGGAAGCTCCAGAAAGGATGGAAATACCTTTCAGAGTGTTCAAGCTCTAAATGACTCTCTTAAAGCCAGAGCAATAGATCTTTTGGGTTATAATATTGGGTATTACGACTATGAATATAGCAATCAGGATGATGATTTTATTCAAATCTCAAGACAAATGATTGCTGCGCAAAAGATTATATTTGCAACGCCTATATATTGGTATTCCATGAGCGCGCCTATGAAAGTGTTTTTTGACCGTTTGAGTGATCTGGTTCGCATTCGTAAGGAAGAGGGGCGAAATTTGAAAGGCAAAGAGATGTACGTGCTTGTGAATGGAAGCGTTCCTGAAATGCCTGATTATTTTACTAAACCGTTTGAAAGTACGAGTGCGTATTTGGATATGCAGTATTGTGGACATTGCTTCTTTTACAATGGTGGCGATGAGGAGCTTTTGGCGCAAAGCCAAAAAGCCATCCAAATTTTTGCGCAGAAAATCCAGCAAGAATGTAAGAGGGCGGCTTAGCCATGTCATCAAACCCTATTCAAATTACCGACAAGGCTGCAGCGCAAATTCAAAGCCTGATGAGCAAAGCGCCGGAGGGCGTACAGGGTGTACGTCTGAATGTAAAACCCACAGGGTGTTCCGGCAATTCCTATGAGATGGAATATATTAAGGCGGATGAAGACCTTTCCGGTGATGATTGTTTTGAGCAAAATGATGTGAATCTCTATATCCCGAAGATCCATAGTTGGATGTTGTTCGGGATCACTGTGGATTACACTGTGGATGAACTGGGGAATGCACGATTTGATTTTTTGAACCCCAATGAATCCGGTCGTTGTGGCTGCGGAGAATCATTTCATGTGGATGCGGAAGGGTTGCAAAAATTGAAGGCGGAGCAGCAGCAAAAAGCTGACTAGGCTGACTCTTTAATCGCTTCATTGCGAAGCTCAAGCGCTTCTAAAATCACAGTTTCATTAGCGCCGTCTTGATAAGGCAGAGTGCTTAATGCGCGTTTCCAGATTTTTGCGCCAGGTTGATGATGAAATAGCCCTAAAATATGGCGGGTTATTGATTTGACAGGCGTGCCATGCTCTTCGCGCTGTTTAGCGGCATAATCTGCCATCGCGCGAGCGATTTTTTCGCGGCCCTGAATGCTATGATTGCCAAAGATTTTTCTTTCAATCTCTGCGAGGAAATAAGGGTTGGAGTACGCTTCCCGCCCAATCATGAGCCCATCAAAAACCTTTAGCTGGTTTTTGATTGTCTCGATATCCGTGATCCCACCATTCAAGATAATCTCTAAATCAGGATATTTCTGCTTAATTTCTGCCGCACGGTCATACATGAGGGGCGGCTTTTCTCTGTTCTCCTTCGGAGATAGTCCTTTCAGCCAAGCCTTACGGGCATGAATAATAAAGATTTTACAGCCCTTATCCGCAATTTTACCCACAAATTGATCCAGAAATTCAAAATCATCCTGATCATCAATCCCGATGCGGCATTTGACGGTGACCGGGATGTCCACGGCGCCGATCATGGCGGATATACAATTGGTCACATGGTCCGGCTCTTTCATCAGGCACGCGCCGAAGCGGCCATTTTGCACACGATCAGACGGACAGCCGCAATTGAGGTTAATCTCATCATAGCCGCGGGCTTGCCCCATTTCCGCGCAGCGCGCCAGAGCATCTGCATCAGAGCCGCCAAGCTGCAGCACGACCGGGTGTTCGCTTTTGTCAAAGCGCAAAAATCGTTCCGCATCGCCATGCAGAAGCGCGCCCGTTGTTACCATTTCTGTGTAAAGCAGAGCGTTCGGGCTGATGAGGCGATGGAAATAGCGGCAATGCCGATCTGTCCAGTCCATCATCGGGGCCACAGATATGCGCCGCTCAATTGCGCCGATTATCTTGTTTTTGCCCGTGTTTCCTGTATGCTGTTCCATAACGCGTTGCTTCTATCACAAAATGTGCTTTCATGACCAGAATTTCTATCCTTTTTCTCTTTGTCTTGCTCTGCTCTTCACCATTGAGGGTGTTGGCGGATAAAACCGACGGTATTTCCGATGCGTTCCGTTCTACGCCTTACCCTTTGCCACGCTTTGTATCTCTGCGTTCGGATGAGGTCTTTGTGCGGACCGGGCCGGGGCCGCGCTATCCGGTAAAATGGATTTTTAAGAAAGAGGGCTTGCCTGTTGAAATCATTCTGGAATTTGAGAATTGGCGCAAGATCCGAGATTACGAAGGACAAACGGGATGGGTGCATCATTCTTTGTTGTCCGGTCGCCGCACTGGACTGGTGCGGGCTGATGATGCTGCGGAGTTATACAAAAAGCCCGATACCACGGCGCCGAAATTGGCTCTGTTTGAGCCAAATGCCGCCATAGCTCTGGAGGATTGCCGCTCCCAATGGTGCAAGGTGCAGGGTGAGGGGTACTCCGGCTGGATGCAAAGAAAATTTATTTGGGGCATTTACGAAGATGAGATTATAGATTAATCTATAAATATCAGTGATCTTTCACTGTTATCCACATATCTTTCCACAGGCCCGATCCCCCAGGCCTCAATCAAAAAAATTAAGATGTTTGCACTGACCAACAAGCCCAATATGGGCGCGCGGCTTTACTCCGGACTCCTGCAAATGGCGTCCGATCCGGTTCGTGGTGTGGACGGCATGAAGCTGATCCAGCATCTGGCGGGTGTCATGGTTGAGACTTATTTTGTTTTTGATGAGCCAGACCGCGCCATGCAGTCCAGTTTTTATAGGCTATCACAGCTTCTGGAGTGTGAACCTTTGCAGGGCAAGCTGGGGCCGTATGTTTTGCCGCCCGGCCATGTTATGGATCAGGAAACCGAGAGGGGGCGTCATGCCGCTCGCGAGATTTTCGAAGACTGGCTGGATTGCGCCTTTGAATTTCATGAATTGATGATTTCGATTATTCACAACGTGATTGTCTCCTGGGAGCGCGAGGACGGTATAGCCCGCTCGGAAAGCTTCCGTCTTTTGATGGAGTGCGCCCAGCGCTGTATGGCGTTTGAGGTTGCCGCGCAGGAACTTTGCGATGTTGTGATTGATAAGAAAGTGAGCACGGAGAGGTGGGGGCTGGCGGAATGTATTGCAGCGCTTAGCGCTGTGGCTGGGCACAGGCTGGCCTTGTCGCTCAGTGCGGATATGTGTGAAGTCTTTAAAGGCGTCGATTTGCCGGATAGCCTTGATAAGCTCGTTTATGTGATGACGCAGGAGGCGATAAGGCTTGGCGTTCCTGCAGGCAGTGACTGGCGTTTCGGGTTGGCGGCCAATGATATTCCCCTTAATGCGCCTTTTGAACTGGTTTACGGCATAGAGCCGTATTGTAAAAGCTTCTTTGTCGCAATTAATTTACACAGCCAATATGATCAGGCTGTGGCTTGCGCGAAGGCAGCCGGGCGGATGTTGGCTGTGGCTGCGGGCGGCGAAGTGCCGGAGATGGAGCCAGCAATTGCCAAACCGCTGGCCATGGCGGCGATCACAGAGACTTACAAATCCGTATGTATGGAACACCGGATTGTTTCCTATTAATTTTTACTAACATTATGTTTTAAATTGCTTTTGCGGGGCTTGCGCCGCCGTTTTAATCCGCCTATAAAGTCTTGTAAAGATAAACAAATCAAAAGGCGTATTCATGACCTTCGTACCGAAATCATCCTATAGCTATGATGAAATTCTGGCCTGCGGCCAGGGGGAGCTGTTTGGCCCCGGCAATGCGAAACTTCCCGCTCCGCCAATGCTGATGTTTGATCGCATTGTTAAGGTTTCTGCCGATGGCGGCGCACATGGCAAGGGCGTGATTGAGGCCGAGTTCGATATCAATCCCGATTTGTGGTTTTTTGAGTGCCACTTCATCGGCGATCCGGTGATGCCGGGCTGTCTGGGTCTTGATGCGTTGTGGCAGCTTTTGGGTTTTTACTTGGGCTGGACCGGTGCGCCGGGCTCTGGCCGGGCTCTTGGCCTTGGTGAGTTAAAGCTTACCAATCAAGTTTTGCCGTCAACCAAGCTGGTAAAATATGTCGTCGATATCAAGCGCGTCATTAACCGCAAACTGGTGCTGGGCATTGGCGATGGAAAAATGTATGCTGACGGCGAGCTTATTTATGAGGCGCAGGGCCTTAAGGTTGGCTTGTTCGATAATTCTTCTGAAGGATAAAAAATATGCGCCGGGTTGTTATCACAGGCATAGGGATTGTCTCCTGTATAGGAAATAACAAGGACGAGGTTATGGCCTCCTTGAAGGCCGGGAAATCGGGGATATCCTTTGCACCCGAATATGCCGAAATGGGCTTTCGTTCGCATGTGCATGGCAAGCCCAATATTGATCTAGCCGAGGCGATTGATAAGCGCTTGTTCCGCTTTATGGGCGATGCGGCGGCCTATACACATCTTTCCATGGAGCAGGCGATCGCCGATTCCGGTCTTGAGGAAAAAGATATCATCAACGAGCGTACCGGCATTATTGTCGGTTCCGGAGGACCGTCAACGCGGGCGCAGGTTGCTGCGGCTGATATAACGCGCGAAAAAGGGCCAAAGCGCGTTGGGCCGTTTGCCGTACCGAAGGCGATGTGCTCCACGACCTCCGCGACAGCGGCAACGAACTTCCAGATCAAGGGTGTGAACTACACGATTTCTTCGGCCTGTAGCACCTCTGCGCATTGTATCGGCAATGCGGCAGAGATGATCCAATGGGGCAAGCAGGATGTCATGTTTGCCGGTGGCGGCGAGGAATTGGACTGGACGCTCTCTGTTCTGTTTGATGCGATGGGCGCGATGAGTTCCAAATATAACGACACGCCGGAACGTGCAGCACGCGCCTATGATGCCAACCGTGACGGGTTTGTAATTGCCGGTGGCGGCGGGATTGTGGTGCTCGAAGAGCTGGAGCATGCCAAGGCGCGCGGGGCAAAGATTTATGGTGAGATCACCGGTTATGGCGCCACCTCCGACGGTGCGGATATGGTCGCGCCGAGCGGTGAGGGCGGCAAGCGCGCGATGCAGTTGGCGCTGAGCACGGTGAAAACCCCGGTGACCTACATCAACACGCACGGCACTTCAACGCCTGTCGGCGATATTATCGAGCTGAACGCGATTAAGGATGCGTTCGAGGGGCGTGGCCAGGATCTGCCGCATATCAGCGCAACCAAATCCATGACCGGGCATAGTCTGGGCGGTGCGGGCGTGCAGGAGGCGATTTATTCCCTGCTGATGATGAAACACGGCTTTGTTGCGCCGAGCATTAATGTTGAGGAGCGCGATGAAGGATCAAAAGATTTCCCGATTGCGCTTAAGGTGATTGAAAACGTCAATCATCAGACAGTATTGTCGAACTCCTTCGGGTTTGGCGGGACGAACTGCACTCTGGCAATGAGCAAATATGATGAGTAATGGACAGCTTATGAAGGGCAAGCGCGGTTTGGTCATGGGCGTGGCCAATGAGAAGTCCATTGCCTGGGGCATGGCGCGGACGCTGCATGAACATGGCGCGGAACTGGCCTTTACCTATCAGGGGGATGCGTTCGGCAAACGGGTGAAGCCGCTTGCGGAATCGGTTGGTTCCAATCTTGTTATTGATTGCGATGTTACCAACGAAGACAATCTGGATCAGGTCTTTGCCCAGCTTAAAAAAGAATGGGGTGGACTGGATTTTGTTATTCATGCCATTGCCTTTTCGAACAAGGATGAGCTGCAGGGGCG
Source organism: uncultured Pseudobdellovibrionaceae bacterium (assembly GCA_964352675.1). GTDB lineage: Bacteria > Pseudomonadota > Alphaproteobacteria > Micavibrionales > Micavibrionaceae > CAYGSN01. The sequence continues at coordinate 33,661 of CAYGSN010000003.1, read as the reverse complement.
TTATGTTGACACCAGCCTCGATAACTTCCTAAAAACGATGCATATCTCCTGCTATTCTTTTACCTCCGTCATGCGTCGGGCTAAGGATCTGATGAATCCGGGCGCGAGCGCGGTGACGCTGACTTATTATGGGGCGGAAAAGGTGATGCCCAATTATAATGTCATGGGTGTGGCCAAAGCGGCGCTGGAGGCCTCTGTGCGCTATCTGGCGGCCGATCTTGGCCCCGATGGTATCCGCGTCAATGCGATTTCCGCCGGGCCGATGCGCACGCTGGCCGGTGCGGTGATTGGCGGGGCGCGCCGGACCTTCAAGTATAATGTTCTGTCTGCGCCTCTGCGCCGTTCAGTGGAGCTGGAGGAGCTTGGCGGTGCCGGGTTGTATCTGTTGTCCGATCTTTCTTCCGCCGTTACGGGCGAAGTCCATTATGTCGATTGCGGCTATAACGCTGTTGGTATGCCGCCGCATGATAATCTGGATGAGTTGCTGAAGAACGGCAATGGCGGCTAAGCTCTACATTCTGTAAAAATAAGCCGTAATCCTAATTCCTGCCTTGATCGTGATTTCATGCTCCGGCGTCCAGCCCTGAATAGCGAAACCGTTGCTGATGATCCATGTGCCCGGCTGTAATTCGTCCTTAAATTTGGCCTTCAGCCTTTCAATATGATCCGGCTTGAGATAGCAAAACACCAAGTCGCATCCCCGCAAATCGGCGTTCATGAAATCCTGTCTGTGGATGCGCAGGGTTTTCGGGAAGCAAAGCAATTTCACGCGTGAATATAAATAAGGCAGCAGCGAGATTTCATAGCCGGTAATCCGCGCCTGCGGGAACAGCCGGTGCAGCGCAAAAACCATTGTGCCCCAGCCGGAACCAAGCTCGGCAATCTGTCGGGGCTTTATATTGAGGCGCTTTATCTCTGCGAAAATAGCGCGCCGTACCCAGGGCATGGTCGGCATGGCGGGCACCCCGGCCTGCTTTTCCTGCCAGAAGAGCAGTGCCACCGCGCCCATCACGACAATCATAAAAATGGAGTAGAGGGATTCCGCCATGATTTTTAAATTTGGTATTGCAAACCCTATTATACTTAACTAACAATAAGGATACTATGAGTATGCAAGACAGCCAAACAAAAACATCCAGACACAATTTTGCCGTTGTTGCAAATCCCGATGGAACTTTCAAAGCCTTAGCCGTCGATGGCATGGGGCCTGAGGCCATTTCACAATTTATAGAAGAACAGACAAATCAGCCTTATTGTTATCAAGTTACGGCGGCTGATGAGCAGGAAGCTATTAAGGTGGCTGTAGAGGATTCTTTTGGACGTGCTGAGCTCTAATGCACCATAAACAGCCCGTCCTTGATGGCATCAGGGCTATCAGAGAAAAATCCGTCAACACCCCAGCTTTGTAATAGACGCGCCCGGTCGGGCTGGTTGATCGTATAGGCCAGGATCGGTAACTCCATATCCATCACGGTTTCGACCTGTTCCCGCGTGACGGTATGTCCGTTTACATTCACGCTCGAGACTTTGAGGTAATCGGCAATCTCGGCCCAGTTTTCCGGCCATTCGGCAGGAAGGACATAGCCTCTGTGCCAGTCTTCGGCCATATCTAGTGCGGTTTCCAGGCTTACATGCTGGAAAGAGGATATCAGCAGGCGATCGTGATCGTCCCAGATTTGTGAAACCATATCCAGCATCACTTCGGCCGTTTCCTTTTCCCGGCCGGGGCAGGGTTTGATCTCAAGATTAACACCCAAATCACGGTCTATCAGAACTTCAATCGCTTCCTCCAGCGTTGGAATTCGGATGCCTGCAAAGCTTTCGCCGAACCAGCTCCCGGCCTCCAGCTGGCGGATATCGTCATAATTTGTTTCAGCAACAGGTCCGGAGCCGTTGGTGGTACGATCCAGCGTTTCATCATGGAACAGGATCGGCACCTGATCTTTGGTTAGCTTTACGTCAAGCTCCACCCATTCCACCTCCATATCGGCAGCCGTATGAATGCCCTCCAGCGTGTTTTCCGGCGCGTAAGATGCCACGCCGCGATGGCCGATGATTTTGGGGAGTTTTAAATTGCTCATACTAGTCCAATAATAAAGATATGCCGGAAAGTAAAGTCACTCCGGTAAAGGCCCATTTGATAATGTGATTGCCTTTCAGTGTATTGAAATGCGCACCCGTGTATCCGCCCAGGAAAGAGGCAACCAGAAGGACGGGAATCCACGGCCAGTAAACAGGTTCGCCCAGCAGGGTAAGAGTAACGGCACCCGTCAGATTCCATGAAACACCGACAAGCGTCATGGTATAGGCGACGGCCCGCTTGTAATCCATTCCATACCAGAGGATGAGCCAGAGCGTGACGAACAATCCGCTTCCTGCTGTGAGGGATCCGTTAAAGAAACCGACAACAAACAAAAATACGCCGCCAATAATATAGCCGCGCGTATCCCTGTTTTGCGGGGCATAAATCTGGCCCAGCTCTTTTTTAAAAGTGGAGTAAAGACCCAGCCCGATAATAATCACTCCCAACAAGGGCCGTGCGATATGGTCTGGGACGTGAATAATCGCATAGGCGCCCAGGATTGTCCCCATAAGCCCTATGCACATTACAAATGCAGCAAAGCGCAGATCGATCAGGCCCTTTTGCTTCAGAAAGCGCGATGACGCGCCCAGACCCAGGGCAACAGTTGCGACTTTGTGCGTCGCCAGCGCGACAGGGAAGGGCAGACCGAGAAGGAGAATGGCCGGAAGCTGAACCAATCCTGCTCCTCCGCCCGCAAATGCCGACATGGTGTTGGCAACATAAGAGGCGATAAAGAGCAGGATTTGCTCAATCATTTATACTTAACCGTTGGCTTTTTTCTTGCCGCCGCGGTCACCCCGATCGCTGCGATCACCGCTCGGCTTGTCTTCCATCTCGATTTTCTCACCGGTTTCCTGATCGACGCGCTTCATGGAAAGCTTGACCTTGCCGCGATCATCCATGCCCAGTACGATGACCTTGACGGCATCGCCCTCATTCACCACATCGGTGGTGTTGGCGGTGCGGCCTTCGGCCAGTTCGGAGATATGCACGAGGCCGTCTTTGGCGCCCATGAAGTTTACGAACGCGCCGAAATCAACGCATTTCACAACTTTACCGTCATAGATTTTGCCGACTTCAGGCTCTTCGGTGATGCCCTTGATCATGTTCACGGCAATGTCGATCGAGTCCTGATTAACGGCGGCAACCTTGATTGTGCCGTCATCATCAATATCGACCTTCGCGCCGGAGACTTCGCAGATTTCGCGAATGACCTTACCGCCTGTGCCGATCACCTCACGGATTTTATCCGTCGGGATTTTCAGCGTAACGATTTGCGGTGCGTTCTTGTTCAACTCGCCGCGTGCCTCGGTCAGGGCTTTAGACATTTCACCCAGAATGTGCAGGCGTCCGTCTTTGGCTTGTTCCAGTGCGATGGTCATGATTTCCTCGGTGATAGAGGTGATCTTGATGTCCATTTGCAAGGCGGTGATGCCGTTTTCGGTTCCGGCGACTTTGAAGTCCATGTCACCCAAATGATCTTCATCACCCAGAATATCAGACAGAACCGCGAAGTCATCGCCTTCCTTGATCAGGCCCATTGCAATGCCGGCCACCGGCGCTTTCAAAGGCACACCTGCATCCATAAGACATAGAGATGCGCCACAAACAGAGGCCATGGAGGAGGAGCCGTTGGACTCGGTGATTTCGGAAACCACACGCATCGTATACGGGAATTCTTCAGCCGTTGGCAGAAGCGGGTTCAGCGCGCGCCATGCGAGCTTCCCATGACCGATTTCGCGGCGTCCGGGCGGGCCCATACGACCAGCTTCACCAACAGAATATGGCGGGAAGTTATAGTGGAGCATAAAGCGCTCACGGGTCTCGCCTTCCAGGCGGTCCATGATCTGCTCATCCTGTCCGGTGCCGAGTGTGGCCACCACAAGCGCCTGCGTCTCGCCGCGTGTAAACAGGGCGGAGCCATGCGTACGGGGCAGAACACCAACTTCGGATACGATCGGGCGGACAGTCTTTGTGTCACGCTCATCAATGCGCTTGCCGGTTTTGAGGATCTGGCCGCGCACAACGTCCGCTTCCAGAGATTTGAATTTGGAGCCGATGATCTTGTCATCAATGCCGTTGTCTGCATCGGCGAAGGCTTCAATCGCAGCTTTCTTCACTTCGCCAACAGCGGTCTGACGCTCCAGCTTGTCGGTGATGCCATAGGCTTTGGCCACATCTTTTTCGAATTTCGCCTTGATGTCTTTTTCAAGCTTAACAATGTGATCAGGCGTTTCAGCGATATCCCACATATCCTTGGCGCACATTTCCGCCAGAGCGATAATGCCATCAATCACAGGCTGGTAAGCTTCGTGTCCGGCCTTAACCGCGCCGAGCATGATTTCTTCGCTCAGCTCTTGCGCTTCGGATTCAACCATCAGCACGCCTTCTTGCGTTCCGGCAACAACCAGATCCAGGTCAGTCTCGGCCACTTCATACATTGGCGGGTTGATCAGATATTCGCCGTCCTTGTAACAAACGCGCGCGCCACCGATTGGGCCCATGAACGGAATGCCGGAGATGGTCAGAGCGGCAGATGCGCCGATCATCGCGATCATGTCCGGGTCATTTTCAAGGTCATGAGAGATTACGGTCAATACAACCTGTACTTCGTTCAGGAATCCTTTAGGGAAGAGCGGGCGGATCGGACGATCGATCAGACGGCTGGTCAATGTTTCTTTTTCGGACGGGCGCGCTTCACGCTTGAAGAACCCACCGGGAATTTTGCCGGCTGCATAGGTTTTTTCCTGATAGTGTACGGCAAGCGGGAAG
>CAYGSN010000003.1:0-28796 GCA_964352675.1 uncultured Pseudobdellovibrionaceae bacterium | reverse complement strand
GAAGTTGTGCTGGCGCGGCGCAATGGACTTGGAGCCGGTCACGGCACAAAGCACGGTGGTTTCACCAATGGTTGCGAGCACGCAACCATCGGCCTGACGGGCAACTTTGCCTGTCTCTAAAGTCAGCGTTTTACCGCCAAAGTCTATTTCTTTTCTATATACGTTAAACATTCATGTTTTCCTTTTGTTTATAGCAAATGCTTCCGCAAATCGTGCGGATTGGTTAAATTAACTGCCTGAAGGGGGAGGTCTATTTTCGGAGGACGGTAGAAAACACTATCTGCTGTGCTTAAATGTTTTCAACAGTCAACCGAGAACGAGGCAAATCCCGCCTTTTCAAGCTGGCCTAGATATGCCATTAAATGGGCGGTAAGTCAAAGTTTCTTTTAAAATATGGAATATATGCATGAATTATCTCGTTTTACTCCGTCACGGCCAGTCACAGTGGAATTTAGAGAATCGCTTCACAGGTTTTAAGGATGTTGATCTTACCGATGCGGGGGTGCAGGAGGCGCTGAGCGCGGGGAAAAAGCTGGATGTGGCCGGCATAAAATTTGACGAGGCCTTCACCAGCACCCTGAAACGCGCGAACCGGACAGCCAGGCTGGCGCTTGATGCGGCGCACCAGACGGACGTGATCGGACATATGGTTTCCCATGATGATCTGCGCGAGCGCGATTACGGGGATCTCACGGGGCTGAATAAGGATGAGACGCGCGAGAAATATGGCGATGAACAAGTGCATATCTGGCGCCGGTCCTACGATACGGCCCCTCCGGGTGGCGAATGTTTGCGGGATGTTGTTGAAAATCGCGTCCGGCCTTATTATGAGGCGCATATTAAAACTCTGGTTATGGAGGAGGGGAAGAACGTCCTTTTCGCCACCCATGGCAATACGATCCGGGCGATGTTGATTATATTAGGCGTTGAAACGCCGGAGACGATTAACGATGCCGAAATCCCCACCGGTGTACCGCTGGTGTTTGAGCTGGAGAACGGTGAAATTAAGAAGAGATATTTTTTGGAAGGATAAATAAATGAGTATCACAGAATTAAAAACCCAGGATGAATTCAAGGCCTTTGTAGCCGAGCAGAAGGCGCAAAGCTGGTGGAGTGAGCCGCTGGCCTTTGGTGTGGCCAGTGTTGAGTATGGCCAGTTGAATACGGATAAAGTCATTGGCGCCTCTATTCCGGTTGTGAATTGGCAGTCAAATTACGGCAGCTATGCGGTGTTTATGGCGGTGCTGCTGAACGCTGGCGTTATATCCGAAGGCGATATCGGTAAGGGCGCGGAGCTTGTTGTCACTATTCCGCGTGCAGCCATTGAGGCGGCCGCGGCGATTTTTGCACCCTATATGGATGATCTGGACAATCATGCCAACGTGAATGTGGTTAAGCACATGCTGGATATCACGGAAGAGGTTGATGAGGAGCAGTTTAAGCTCGTTGTTCTGTTTAAGGACGAAGCTGTTGCATCTGTTGAGAGCGCCTATCTGAAGCTGATCGCCATGTCCGAAGGGCATGTGAAGCCGCGCGAGGTGAATTTTGACGGCGTGTTTGGTGTGTTGCCGAATGTGGCCTGGGTTGGAAATTACCCGGTTGAGCTTGAATATTTGCGTAAACACAAGGCGGCGCTGCAATTCTATGGCGAATATCCGCATATTGATTATGTTGATAAGCTGCCGCGCTTTTTGCACCATGTGATCCCGGCGGATAATACACGCATCATTGATGGCGGTAAGGTGCGCATCGGCGCGCATCTGGCGCCGGGCACAACTGTTATGCCGGGGGCGAGCTATATCAACTTTAACGCCGGAACGCTCGGCCCCGTGATGGTGGAGGGGCGCGTGTCCAGCTCCGTGGTTGTCGGGGCGGGCACGGATATCGGCGGCGGCGCATCCATTCTTGGCGTGCTCAGCGGCGGTAACACCACGCCGATCGGCATTGGCGGCGGCGGGTTGCTAGGCGCGAACTCGGTCTGCGGCATTCCGCTGGGCGATGGCTGCATCATTGATGCGGGCGTAACGGTATTGGCCGGATCAAAGGTGAGTATTAAGCCGGAACAGCTTAAGGCGCTGTCTGAGGTCAACGACAAAGTCCCGGCCGAGAGCAAGGACGGGCTGTATAAAGCGGTTGATCTGTCCGGCTTGAATGGCCTGCATTTCCGCGTCAATAGCACGACTGGCGTGCTTGAGGCCTTCCGCAGTTCGTATGAGATTAAATTAAACGAAGATCTGCATTAGAGCTTCGCTTTTTTGATAATTACTCCCGGTTGCCGTCCGTTGCATCCTCGATTTCATCGCCTATGCGTTCGGCCGGTGTACGATCTTCCAGCTCGCGCGCGGCATCATCCACGCCTTCGTCCAGCTGCTCGACGGCATCACCGATTTTCTCGCCTGTGTTGCGCGTATCGGGCGTGGTCAACACGACAAAACCGAGCAGAACAACGACAAAAGCAACCAGGACTCCAACAACAATTTTTGCATTCTTATTCATGGTGTTTCCTTTTTAATGTTTACAGTCCTGCCAATGCCGCAGCCATAGAATTGGTTCCATAAAAAAAGCCGCTAAGTGAAGCGGCTTTTGTCTGTCTTTTGCAGATAAAGCTTTTAACGGCGGATGCCAAGTGCTTCGATAAGGGCTTGATAGGCCCCTTCATCTTTGCGCTTCAGGTAATCCAGCAATTTACGGCGCTTGCCGACCATGGCCAGCAGGCCACGGCGGGAGTGCAGATCTTTCTTGTGGGTCTGCATGTGCTCGGACAGCTCGTTGATGCGGCTTGTCAGAATGGCCACCTGAACCTGCGGTGAGCCTGTGTCGCCCTTTTTGGTGGCGTATTTCTCAATCGTTTCCTGCTTTGTTGCTGCAGCATTTTTACTCGACATCGTTTTCTCCTTTGATCGTTTTACAAATTAAACACGCGGACGGGACGGATTTTTGGGCCCTGAACATTAACCAGAGCGACTGGTTTGCTTTCAAGGGTTGCCAGGGCTTCCTGCGGCTCCTCCGTATCAATCCCGGCCTTTGATAAACGCTCAAAATCGGGTCTGGAGATAAAAGCCAGTTCCTGTCCGTTTCTCAATAAGGCGGCTTCCGGTGCTTTAACCGGCAGAGCCAGGATGTCGTCCAGCGCGCTGCCTAAAGGAAGTAAAGCCTCATCAAGGGCGGCACTATTGCCCATTTCCTGCAATTTGTCCAGTAAAATTGCGTTTTTGGCCTGAAACGGGCCAACGGCTTCGCGTCGAAGGGCGGAGATATAACCGCAAGTTCCCAGTTTTTCCGCCAGATCCCGGGCCAGAGAGCGGACATATGTGCCCTTGCCACAATTCATGATTAAAGTGGCGGTGTGTTCCGTCGTGCTGAGGAGCTCTAGGGTTTTGATATAAACAATCCGAGACCTTATCTCAAAATCTTCGCCGCCCCGCGCCAGGTCATAGGCACGCTGACCGTTAATTTTTATGGCCGAAAAGCGCGGCGGGGTTTGTTCTGTTTCGCCAATAAAGTCGGTCAGGGCAGCCTTGATCTGCTCCTTTGTCGGGCGGATATCGGACGTGGCGATGATATCGCCTTCCGCATCGTCCGTATCGCGCTGCTCCCCCCATGTAATAGTGAAGCTGTACGTCTTCACGCCGTCCTGAATATAGGGAATTGTTTTGGTCGCCTCACCCAGTGCAATCGGCAGGACTCCGGTGGCCAGCGGATCAAGCGTACCGGCATGCCCCGCTTTTTGGGCATTGAGCGCGCGGCGCACCTTGGCCATGGCCTGGGTGGAGCTAAGCCCCACAGGCTTGTCCAGATTGATCCATCCGTCAATTTTGTCGCCTTTGCGTTTGCGGGCCATTATTCGTCTTCCGGGATATGTACGCTTTTGAGAAGTTGGTCGATGCGCTGCGCCTCATCAAAACTTTCATCTGCCTTGAATCGAAGGCGAGGCGTGAACTTCAGGTTTGAATTGCGGTTGATTTCTTTTTGAAAATACCGGGCCTCATCATTCAGGGCAGGGAGGATTTCATCCATATTGGATCCGCCAAGTGACATGACATACGCCGTAGCATTTCTCAGATCGGGAGAGCAGCGCACTTCCGTGACGGTAATTCCTTTGGCAGAGAGTAGAATTTCATGGTGAAAATGCCCGCGCTGCAGGCATTCAGCAACGATGTGGCGGAGTTGTTCGCCGACGCGCAGCTGGCGCTGAGATGGTTCTGATGAGGTCGCGCGGCGTTTCATTACTGAACCTCGCGGGCTTCCTCAATGATTTCGTAGCACTCTATGATGTCGCCTTCTTTGATATCGTCATAGTTCTCAAAGGCCATACCGCATTCGGTTCCTTCTTTGACTTCTTTGACTTCGTCCTGATGGCGCTTGAGAGTTTTAAGCGTACCACCATCCAGAATAACCACGTCATCGCGCAGAAGGCGGACCTTCGAACCACGCTTGACCATACCGAGGGTAACTTTACAGCCGGCAATCTTTCCAACTTTGGTGATGTTAAAGACCTGAAGAATTTCTGCCTGGCCGAGATATTCCTCACGCTCTGTCGGTTTGAGCATGCCCGTCAGGATGGCTTTCGCATCATCGATAACATCGTAGATAACATTATAGTAACGGATGTCGACACCATCCTGCTGCGCCAGTTCGCGGGCCTGGGCATTGGCGCGGACATTAAAGCCAACGATAACACCTTTGGAAGCGCGCGCCAGCGTTACATCGGATTCTGTGATCCCGCCTGTTCCAAAATGCAGGACTTGAACCTGTACATCCGCATTTTCCTGTCCCATCTTCTCGAAGGAGCCCATAATGGCCTCGATTGAACCATGAACATCCGCTTTGATAATAACCGGCAAGGTTGTCTGTTCGCCCATTTCACGCTGCAGGATAATGTCGTCAATCGTGGTACGGCCTTTCATAGCCATAGCAGCTTTGCTGTCTTTGAATTTTCGCTGGCGGTACGCGCTGATTTCACGGGCTTTGGATTCATCCTGAACCACAGTCAGGATGTCTCCGGCCAGAGGGGAGCCGTTCAGACCCAGAACCTCAACCGGTTCGCCGGGAATGGCGTGCTCAATGTTTTTGCCGTGATCGTTAATAAGTGCGCGGACTTTCCCATACTCCGCGCCGATAACAAAAATATCACCGATGCGTAGTGTTCCCTTTTGGATCAGAACGGTGGCAACAGAGCCGCGTCCTTTTTCCAGTTTGGATTCAACAACAAAGCCATGCGCTTCTCTCTCCGGGTTTGCCTTAAGTTCGAGGACTTCGGCTTGGAGCAATATTGCTTCTTCGAGCTTGTCTAGATTCATTTTCTTAAGAGCGGAAATCTCAACTGTTTGAACATCACCGCCCATTTCTTCAACAACCACTTCATATTGAAGAAGTTCGGTTTTAACCCGTTTTGCATCGGCATCGGGCAAATCCATTTTATTGATCGCAATAATAATCGGAACATTCGCCGCTTTGGCATGGCTGATGGCCTCAATCGTTTGCGGCATAACGCTATCGGTGGCGGAAACTACAATGACGACGATATCGGTTACATTCGCACCGCGCGCACGCATCTCTGTAAAGGCAGCGTGGCCCGGAGTATCCAGGAAGGTGATTTTATCGCCGGAAGACATTGTTACCTGGTAAGCACCGATATGCTGGGTAATTCCGCCGGCTTCGCCTGAAACCACATCAGTTTCGCGTAGTGCATCAAGCAAGGAGGTCTTCCCATGATCGACATGCCCCATAATCGTTACAACGGGTGGGCGCGGCAGCAGGTTTTCTTCGGCATCATCCGTGCCTTCCAAACCAATTTCAACATCCGCATCTGTGACGCGCTTGACCTTGTGGCCGAATTCATCAATCACGAGTTCTGCCGTATCAGCATCGATGCTCTGTGTCACTGTGGCCATGACGCCCAGCTTCATCAGGGTCTTTACCACTTCTGCGCCGGGTTCGGCCATACGGTTGGCTAACTCGGCTACTGTAATGACCTCCGGGATTACAACTTCCCGTACAATTTTTTTCGAAGGTTCATTGGCCAGTTGGGCCGCCATGCGCGCTTTTTCACGGGCACGCTTCTGGGCCGCCAGGGATGGACCGCGGTCGCGTTCATAGTCACCACTCAGCGCCTGTGTAACTGTAATGCGACCACCACGGCGGTCTCCTGGGCGTTTTGGTGGAGCTTTTGCGGCTGCTTTTTTCAAGCGATCGCGATAACTTTCACTGTCTTCGCTTTCGCCAAATTTATCTTTTTTGCCCTCATGGTCTTTAATTGTGCGCTTGCCGGATTCAGGGTCGGCACTTTGTAAGGCTGCAATATCCTGCGGATCTTCTTTGGTTTCTTCGGCTGGCTTCGGCTTTGGTCTGGCCACAATTTGGCGTTTTGGAAGCGAGGTGCGGCGCTTATCACTGTCACCGGAGGCCTCTTTCAGAGCGCGAATGCGAGATTCACGTTCCTGATCGGTCAGTTGTGCTTCATCAGATGTTTTTGCCTGAGGGGAGGAGGGAGATCCAGAAATCGATGTTGTGCGCTTGCTTCTGCGCACTTCAACGGACACGCCTGCACCTGAGCCTGCGCTTTTTCGTACGTTTGCTCCTGCGCCACTTTTCAGACTTAAAGTTCCGCCGGACAGGCTCAGCTTCTTGCCAGGCTTGTCTTCCTTTTTGTCGGCGCCTTTATCATTCGGCTTTTCTTTATCTTTTGCTTCGCTCATTCTTTATCCAGATTCTTTTACACATTCAAAGTGCGTAAGGCTTATGTGTATAACACAGCCTTACACCCTCTGGCCAATGATTTCCTTATATTTTTGTGCCTGTCAGCTAGGCGCTTTTTGCCTGCTGCGACTCTTCGCTCTCGCTATCCGCTTGCAACGCGACTTTGGCATTATCGGAACCTTCCGCTTCTGCTTCTGGCTCTTCTTCGCCTTCAAACCAGTGGGCACGGGCCGCCATAATCACTTCATTGGCCTGTTTTCCGGTGATTTGGTCGTTACCCAGCATTTCTACCAGTTCATCGCCGGCCAGATCTGCCAGATCGTCCAGTGTTTTGATGCCTTGTTCCCCCAGCTTCAGAATGTGCCCGGGGTTCAACCCCTCAAATGTAATCAGGTCGTCCTGCAAATTCAAATCTGCCTGCTTGGACTCCAGCTCTTTCTGCTTGATTTCCAGATAAGCGGCAGCACGATTTTGCAGCTCGATAGAGACTTCTTCCTCAAAACCTTCAATCTGGTTGAGTTCGTCAATCGAGGATTCAACAATCTCTTCAACACTTGAGAATCCTTCGGCAACAAGAAGATGCGCAATCACGTCATCAACATCCAGGGCTTCCATAAACAATGTAGAACGAACCTTGAACTCTTCCGCACGGCGTTCGGACTCTTCAGCCTCCGTCATGATGTCGATATCCCAGCCGCACAGCATAGAGGCCAGACGGACGTTTTGTCCACGGCGTCCGATCGCCAGGCTGAGTTGGTCATCCGGCACAACCACATCCATACGCTTGTTGTCTTCATCCAGGATCACTTTGACCACCGCAGCGGGCTGCAAAGCATTAACAATGAACCCACCCAGATCTTCTGACCATGGCACGATATCGATCTTCTCACCGCCCAGCTCGTTGACAACGGCCTGAACACGGCTTCCGCGCATACCAACACACGCGCCGACAGGATCGATAGAGCCCTCATTGGTGTAAACAGCAATTTTGGCGCGGCTGCCCGGGTCACGGGCCACAGCCTTGATTTCAATTACACCGTCATAGATTTCCGGTACTTCCTGCATAAACAATTTTGCCATGAACTCAGGATGCGTCCGGGACAAGAAAATTTGTGGACCACGAATTTCTTCGCGGACCTCATAGATAATCGCGCGCACACGGTCGCCGTTCTTCAGGTGCTCGCGCGGAATACTTTCATCCCGGCGCAGCAGGGCTTCGGCACGTCCCTGGATATCCACGGTGGCGTTGCCGTATTCAACACGCTTGACCACACCGTTGATGATCTCGCCCACGCGGTCTTTGAATTCCTCGTATTGACGGGCGCGCTCGGCTTCACGAACTTTTTGCATGATAACCTGCTTGGCGGTCATCGCGGCAATCCGGCCGAAGTCCAGCGGCGGCAGATCGTCGATCAGGAACTCTCCGATTTCGGCGTCCGCTTTGATTTTCTTGGCGTCTGTCAATGTCATCTGCGCGACTTCATTTTCAATTTCTGCGCCGTCTTCCAGAACTTCGCGAAAACGTTTCAGAGTAATTTCTCCTGTCTTGCGGTCGATATTCGCGCGGATATCCTGGTCATGCCCGTATTTGGAGCGTCCGGCTTTCTGAATAGCTTCCTCCATGGCCTCGATGACGATACTGCGGTCGATATTTTTCTCACGCGCTACATTGTCAGCAACTTGTAAAATTTCCATTTTTCTTTTCTCCTACGTTTTAAATATTTGCTGTTCGTTTAATTAAATCATCTGTTAAAACCAGTTTGGCTTTGCTGAGCCCATGAAAAGGCACCTCCGCCTCGCCCTGATCGGTATTAATCAGGATGTTTTCATCCTTCAAGCCTTTAAGGAACCCACGAAATCGCTTTTGCCCCGCCTCATTGGGGATGGAGGTTTCCAGCTTGGCTTCAAATCCTTCGTAATCCACAAAATCCTGCAGCCGGGTGAGAGGGCGGTCAATGCCTGGCGAACTGACTTCCAGCTTGTAAGCGCCGCTGATCAGGTCTTCCACATCCATAGCTGCGGAAATCGCGCGGCTTAGTGCAGCACAATCATCAATGCCAAGGCGGCGTGTCTGCGGATTTTCCGCCATAATTTGCACGGTCTGGCCGCCATCGGCCCCGCTGGCTTTCACTTGCACGATAGCAAGCCCCATATCATCTGCCAGAGGAGTGGCCAAATCAAAAATCTTTTTTTCCAGAGGTGTTTTCTTCATAACCCTTAACCAAATTCTTAAGCCCAAATGGGCGGGTTCCGCTTTTGGAGCCCACCAAAAAATCATTCACGATTTAATGGAACAGAACGGAATATAGGGGGTGTACCAAAAAACTTCAAGCTTTATTTGGCTTTTTTTCTGAAGAGCAAATAAACCATTTTATCCGCGCCCTTGGCCTGTTTGGTTTCATAGGTTGTGGTGATCCATCCCGCAGGCGGGTTTTGCCAGTCTTGCGCGCATTCCGCCGTCCACTCAAATTCTGGATGATTCATGCTGTGCGTCACCATCCATTCGCCCAGGTCCGGCACATCCGTACTCATGGTTAATGCGCCGCCGGGCTTTAATATACGCGCAAAATGCTCCAGATTGTCCGGGTTTACGATACGCCGCTTGTGGTGGCGTTTTTTGTGCCAGGGATCGGGGTTGAGGATATAAATTTCATTCAGGCATTCCGGTGCGAGGGAGCGCACAAGAATCATCGCGTCTTCCATGAGGAGACGCACATTGTGCTGCGCCATGCTTTCAATGGATTTCAGAAAGGCCGCCATGCCATTGGTGAACGGCTCAACGCCTAGAAATCCTGTCTCAGGCTCACGCTGCATCAGCGCATGCAAATGGCCGCCATCACCAAAGCCTATTTCGAGTGTGAAGCGTTTATAGTTCTTATCAAACAGGATTTGCGGCGGCAGGGCGCCGTTTTCAGTGAGATGGTTCTGTGCAATCGCCAGCTCAGGCAGGACATTGTCCAGCATCTTTTTCCGGGACGTGCTTAACGGGCGACCGATGCGCCGCCCGTAAAAACGTGATAATTCTTGAGTGTGGGGATTAGCCGATGATTTTTTGGAGCTCATTGACCAGGTCAAGTTTTTCCCATGAAAAGCCGCCATCCGGCTCCGGCTCGCGGCCGAAGTGGCCGTAAGCAGCTGTTCTGGCGTAAATGGGCCGGCTGAGCTTCAGATGCTCGCGAATGCCGCGCGGGCTAAGATCTACAAGCTTGAGCAGGGCATCAACCAGGACGTTCTCAGGGACGCTGCCCGTGCCGTGGGTGTTTAAATAGACCGAGAGAGGCTTCGAGACGCCAATTGCATAAGAAAGCTGCATCGTACAGGCTTCGGCATATCCGGCACCGACAATGTTTTTTGCCAGATAGCGCGCGGCATAGGCGGCCGAACGGTCAACCTTCGTTGGGTCTTTACCGGAAAACGCGCCGCCACCATGCGGGGCTGCGCCGCCATAGGTGTCCACAATGATCTTGCGCCCTGTCAGACCGGCATCTCCAACCGGGCCGCCGATAACAAAGCGCCCTGTTGGGTTGATATAGATTTCCTCTTCCGGCGGCATCCAGCCTTCGGGTAGGCATTCCTGAATGTGCGGAATAACCACATCGCGGATTTGCTTTTGCGAAAGGCCGTCTTTGTGCTGGGTGGATACAACCACGGATGTCGCACGCACTGGCTTGTCATCGCGGTATTCCAGCGTGACCTGTGATTTTGAGTCCGGCTCTAGCTCCGGCAGGGCGCCGGAATGGCGCGCTTCAGCCAGCGAGCGCAAAATCGCGTGAGAGTAATAAATCGGGGCGGGCATGAGCGCCTCGGTCTCGCGGCAGGCATAGCCAAACATAATACCCTGGTCGCCCGCGCCTTCATCTTTGTTATCGCCGGAATCCACGCCTTGGGCGATATCGGCGGATTGTTTGTGCAGGAGAACCTCAACATCGGCTGTTTCCCAATGAAACCCTTCCTGCGCATAGCCGATGGATTTGATTGCCTGGCGTGCAACCTCTTCGATCTTGTCCTTTGTGATGGCTTCCGGACCGCGCGCTTCGCCACCGATGATGACCTTATCGGTTGTTACAAATGTTTCGCAGGCAACGCGAGAAAGCGGATCATGTGTCAAAAATAAATCAAGAACGGTATCCGACACACGGTCACAGATTTTGTCCGGGTGACCTTCGGAGACGGATTCGCTTGTGAAGATGTAATCTTTAAGGCCTGTCTTTGGCTCAGGGGCTGTATGTTGCATTGCTTGTCCTGCAGTTAAAGTCATTGAATTCTCTCTTTAGTATTCAGTTGTAAAAATAAAACAGGCGGAAAGTGCCCGCTGACCAATTGGCAAGATTAGTGCGAAAAATCCCCGCAATCAAGGCTTTAATCGCCTTTTCCGGTTCTTTCTGCAATGGACTTCAAGAAGCGGTAGGCTTCTTTGCGCAATTCCGGGTCCTGAATGGAGTAGTATGTCCGGATCAGGTTTAAGGTTTCTTTGTTTTGCATCAGGTCTTCTGATTGGAAGTCTTCCTGTGCATTATCAGAGAATCCATAAGAAATCAGTTCCTCACCTGGCTTTCCGTTGAGCTGCTCAAAGAAATAGGTGATCGGAACATCAAGGATTTTGCTAAATTGGAAAAGTCGCCCCGCGCTAATGCGGTTCATGCCGCGTTCATATTTCTGAATTTGCTGAAATGTTAAACCAATGGCTTCTGCAAGTTTTTCTTGGCTTAAGCCTAACAAAGAGCGCCTCACACGCAGTCTTTGCCCGACATGTATATCGACATGGTCGGGAGTGCCTTTTGTTTTTCTTTTTTCGTTACTCATAATTTTCTCTTTAAAAATTTCTATCCTATGCATCAAGTGCAATTTTTTTAAATCGTAGTTGATATTTTTAAAAACTCTATGCTTATCGCAAAACACCCAATATCTACTTCATGATTGCCAATGTATGCAACTAATCTTACGTATTATTTTTTTGTCTTTTACAATTTTAAATTTCATATTTTACGTTTGAGTGTATAACCTAAAGCAGTAATTAGAAGAAATGTAATCAAAATAATAAAGTTATATTGATGATTCTTTAAAGGCATTTTTTGCGGTTTTGGCAAGTCGGCAACCAATACGTCCTCTGTAAATAAATTTGAGTGTGCGATCACTCTTCCCATGGGGTCAATCACCCCTGAAACGCCAGTGTTTGCAGCCCGTACCAGTGGAATGCCTTCCTCGATTGCTCGAAATAAGGCAATGTCAAAATGTTGATATGGTCCTGCGCTTTTGCCATACCACGCATCATTTGTGACATTGATAATTAAGTCCGGAGCAGATGTCTCCGCAGCCAGAACCTTACCTGGAAAAATAACTTCGTAACAAACAACCGGGCTATACTTTAGTTTAGAAAATAATTTTTTGTTTTCGGGACCTTTTCCGGGAACAAAACCTGTAAATTGTACAACAGGGGTAAGAGGGATCCATTTTTGGAAGGGAATATACTCCCCAAAAGGGACCAGGTGATTCTTATCGTAGATGTTCCCTATGTCTCCATTCTTTCCAATATCGACAACAGAGTTGTAATAATTCCCGGTTGTTCGGTCATGGCGGAGCGCTCCCGTCACAAGAACAGCTTCATCGGCGTAAGTTCTCAGCACCTGCGCAATTTCTTCACGCATGCGCGAATCCTCCAGAAACCATTGGCCGATTGCAGTTTCCGGCCATACAATCACGGTTTTGCTGTCTTTAGTTAAGGTAGTGCGGGCAGTGGAAAGTTCAAGATGTTTTAAAAAATGATCGTATAGCTTCTCTCTATCCCATTTATCCGCCTGATTGATGTTGGCCTGCACCAGAACAACTCGCACATCATCCCGGCTGGTTGGCGGGAAGGCGTCCAATCTCCATGCGCCAAAGCCGTAACTGGCTGCTATGGTTAGAATTCCAATCGCCAAAACCGGCAGGCGCCCCTGCCTGTAAAGCACGGCGGCAGGCAGCATCGCCCAGAAGAGTGTCAGGGCCGTGAGCAGGTATATCCCACCCAGACTTGCGATTTGTGCAATTTCAAGGGTCTGTGCCCAGCTATACCCGCCCAGGTTCCACGGAAATCCGGTAAAGATATGCCCGCGCAACCATTCGAATGCGCTCAGCCATGCGGCGAGATATAAAATCCCCCATGCGCTTTTCAGGTTGGAGAGTCGATGTGCGCATAAGCAGGCAAGGCCGTAGAAGGAAGAAAGCATAATTGGCAGGCCCGCCACGGCCAGAGGCCAGGCCCACTTATAAGGGTTGCCCTCGACCAGCAGTGCGTTGCCGATCCAGTATAAACCAAAGAGGAAATAGCCGAAGCCGAACAAATATCCGGCCAGGAATACAGCATGTTTTTTTTCAAATCTTTGAAGAACCAGAAAAAGGACTGAAAAGCTTAAGCACAGCATGGGCCAGATATAAAGGGGGGCCATCGCTAGGGAAGCCAGTCCGCCTGAAACAAAACATGCCAGATATAACGAACAGGAATGAAGAAAAAAACGCGACAGGGGCGGGGAGCTGGGCATGATATGGCCTTATACCTGCGCCCGGTTGTGATAAAACATTATCCCTGGGCTGTTGGAATGTTCCTGATCCGAAGACGGTTCACCCGCCGTGGATCGGCATCAAGAATTTCAAATACCATGCCTGTATCGTGTGTCAAGATTTCCCCGCGCGCAGGAACACGTCCGGCAAGATAGGACACCAGGCCACCTAGCGTATCGCTTTCTTCCAGCTCATCTTCTAAAAAGACATGGCCGAAGCGGTCTTCAAAATCCTCGAGGTCATAGCGCGCATCGGCAATAATGCTTCCGTCGCTGCCTTCGGTAATTTGAGGCTGTCTATCTTCGCCGTCATGTTCGTCATCGATTTCGCCGACAATCGTTTCAACAATGTCTCCGATATTCACCAGCCCGTCTATCCCGCCAAATTCATCGACCACCAGCACCATGTGGCGCTTGTTCTCCCGCATGCGCAGGAGCAGATCCAGAACGGGCAGGGATGGTGCAACAATTGGAATGTCGGCTAGCATGTCTTTAATATGAATATCTTTGCCTTGCGCCAGACAAGCGAGAATGGATTTGATACTTACCGTGCCAACAACATTATCCAAAGTCTTTCTATATACAGGGAAGCGGTTGTACTGTTTTTCAGCCAAAAGATTTAAAATTTCTTCATGCGAGGTTTCAATCTCCAGCGCTACAATGTCTGCACGCGGAACCATAACATCAGAGACAGGGATATCTCTAAGCTCCAGAATATTGGAGAGCAGGACGCGCTCATGATTGGTAATGTCATTGCTGGATTTTTCTTCGGAAACCTCGATATATTCCTCGATGGTTTCTCGAAGGCTCGTATCTTGTTTTGGGCTGATGAGGTTCTTAACCCAGCCCACCAAAGAGTGGTCATCGCGCCCGTTGGCGGAATTTTGTGTGGTTTTGCTGCCGTTATGCGCCCCGTTTCCATTACGGGAAGACAGGGCGGTCATACTCGAGGGCTCGTCAGGTTCAGGTGGCATTTTTAAAAAATATCTTAAATCAAGCTCGATTATGCCACATTTTCGCGGTTTTCATAGGGGTTTTTTATTCCCAGCTCCGATAAAATGAGGATTTCCAAAGCTTCCATCTCTTCGGCGTCATCGTCATTTTCGTGATCATAGCCGATGAGGTGTAAAAAGCCGTGCAAAACCAGATGGGTAAGGTGGGTTTCAAAGCTCTTCTCCTGTGCCTTCGCTTCTCTCTGAATGATCTCGAGCGCCAGGATGATATCCCCAAGGGTGTTCTCTAAGATCGCATGCGGCTCGTTTAACGGGAAAGACAGCACATTGGTCGGTTTGTCCATACCCCTGTGATCGCGGTTGAGTTCGCGGATTTGCGCGTCGGACATCAGCACAACGCTGATTTCAATCTCTTGCGGGATCTCATCGCGCACATGCGGCAGGGCTGCTTCAATCGCTCTATCAATAAGTTCGCCGCATTCGGGCCATGCGTCATGGGGTTTCAGGATATCAAGCGTAATCATGAGTTTTGGTCGTAGGCGTGTACGATCTTGCTCACCAGCGGATGACGGATAACGTCTTCCTTGGCGAAATGAATAAATTTAATTTCATCAACGTCCTGAAGTGTCTCATGCGCATCGCGCAGACCTGATTTTTCGTGGCGGGGCAAATCGGTTTGTGTCAGGTCGCCGGTAATGACCATCCGTGAGGATTCGCCCATCCGGGTCAGGAACATTTTCATTTGCGTAGCGGTGGTGTTCTGCGCCTCATCGAGAATGACAAAGGCATTGCTCAGCGTCCGGCCGCGCATAAAGGCCAGGGGCGCGATTTCAATTTCGCCCAGCTCGATCTTCTTGGCCATTACATCCCACGGCATCATGTCATGCAGTGCGTCATAGATGGGCCGCAGATATGGATCGACCTTGTCTTTCATATCACCGGGTAAAAAGCCCAGCCGCTCGCCGGCCTCCACCGCAGGACGGCAGAAAATCAGGCGCTCTACCTTGCCCTCCAGATACATCGAAACTCCGACGGAAACAGCCAGATACGTCTTGCCTGTTCCTGCGGGGCCAAGGCCAAAGACCATGGGGTTGTTCAAGATTGTTCTGATATATTTTGCCTGATTGGGCGACCGGGGGAGGATCGTCTTCTTTTTGGTTTTAATCTCTATGCCGCTGTCACTCATGCTCTGTCCATTCTTGGGGGCGTTCATAAAGCGCAGGGCGGCGTCGATATCGGCCCGTCCCACGTCTTTATCTTTGTTTTTAGGGCTTTCCAGCTTTTCCCACAAATCCTGCAAGACTTGTTCGGCCTGCGCCACGTTATGTGCGGGTCCCGAGAGGGTGAGACGGTTCCCCCGGTCATTAATCGTGATATTCAGCTTTTTTTCAAGATAATTGATATTGGCGTTGTGCTCGCCAAACAGAAAAGGAACCAAGTCCTTGTTTTTAAATTCTAAAATGTGGTTCTCGCCCAAGTTTTATCCAAATCCTTTGTAATAGCCTGATATTTTCTATTATACCGGAATTTACTTGGGAAAACGATAAAATTATCGGTGTTTAAGGGGAAGGTGTTACACCGTAAGGATAATCATCAAAACTTGATGATTTGGTTGCACGTTCAAGATTACGATGATCTGCCGTCAGGATGGCAAGATATAACACCCTGACTTTCTCTGCCACGTCACGGAAATTGCGTGCATTCCAGTGATCTTTTTGTTCGGCATATCCTACTTGCCTGTCTTTTAGCGTAACATAAACATTATTCAGCCTGAGCATGAAGGGGTCTTTTTCACGGCGCTCGCTGATCCAGTCAATTGTTTCCCATACCCTGTCGAGCAGGTGGAGATCCTCGCGTAAAGCACAATCCAGCATCAGCGCGGCAATGGCATCTTCCATGTGTTCAAGTTCAATTTTGTCATTGTAAACCATGTGTTTCAGGTTTTTTATCTGGCTTTCCACATCGGCGATATCTGCGGCGCATTTCAGGTCAAAGAATATACTTTGAGCCTCCTGCGTAAGCAGGGGTGTTGGAAAGCTTACGCCGCCCAGTTGTTCGATGATCTTTGTCAGCGCGCTCAGATTTTTGGCGCGGGCTTTGTCTATGATCCTGTCTCCATCATGGGTGGGCAGGTTGGCAATATCGGCATAAGCGCCGCATTTTTTTTGAAGCACTTTTAGGGCTACAATGGGGGCTTTTTTACCTTTGCCGAAGTCACATAGTATATCGGAAAGTTCACACAGGAAGGCATGTTTTGGAGGCGGATTACCAACAAAGTTGGACTCTTCAGGTGGGACCTTTAGGCCGCAAACTTCGCGCAACATGATGATGACTCTGTCGAACATCCCTGCGGTAATTGAGTAATGTAATAAGTCTCTGTATGCTGTTTTCATAACGGCACATTAATGTGTTTTTTTATGGCATGCAAGCTATTTTTTTAAGGGTCGGGTTAGGCGCGCAGAACTTCTTCGCCAGTAACAATTTCACCGGTCAGGGAGTTGTCAAAACCCTCAAGAATTTTGATCTCCGCAATTGTGTTCATCAGGCGTTCATTGGCCTTGATGTAAACCGACTGGTTATAGGGCGAGCGGCCAACCAGCTGCCCCTCGAGCTTGCCCTTGCGATCCAGCAGAACACCCATGGTCAGTCCTACGGAGGCCTTGTTAAACGTCGCCTGTTGCTCGTTCAATAACGCTTGCAGACGGCTCAGGCGCTCGCTTGCCACATCCGGGCGCACCAAGTTTTGCATGTTGGCCGCTGGTGTTCCGGGACGGGCCGAGAACTTGAAAGAGTAGCATGAGGCAAACCCAACATCGCGGACCAATTGCATTGTATCCTCAAAATCCTGGTCGGTTTCACCGGGGAAACCGACAATGAAATCCGAGGAAAAAGCCAGATCCGGGCGCACGGCGCGGAGCTTTGCAATAACATCGCGGTACAGATCGGCTGTATGTTTGCGGTTCATCGCATCGAGAATTCTGTCTGAGCCACTTTGGACGGGCAGATGCAGGAATGGCATCAGCTTAGGCAGGGCATGCGTCTCGATCAACTCCTCATCCATATCGCGCGGGTGAGATGTAGTGTAGCGAATACGCTCCAGCCCCTCAATTTTATCTAGTTCCTGAATGAGGCGGCCTAACCCCCATGTGCTGCCATCCGGTCCTTCGCCGTGAAACGCATTTACATTCTGGCCCAGCACCGTGATTTCAAGCGCACCCGCATCAACCAGGCGCTTGGCTTCGTCAACAACTTCCATGGCGGTTCTGGAATATTCTGCCCCGCGTGTATAGGGGACCACGCAAAAGGTGCAGAATTTGTCACATCCTTCCTGGATAGACAAAAAAGCACTGCCGCCGCGAACCTCTTGTTCTTCTGGAAGCTGGTCGAATTTTGATTCCACCGGGAAGTCGGTGTTCACAACGCGCTCACCGGTGGCCTGAATAATCATCTCGGGCAGAGTCTGATAGGTTTGCGGGCCAAACACCATATCCACGTAGGGCGCGCGCTCCAGAATAAAGTCCCCCTCGGCCTGCGCCACGCAACCGGCCACAGCCATCAGCATTTTCTCGCCCTTGGCTTCTTTCTTCTCTTTCAGCGGCTTCAAGCGGCCCAAATCGGAAAACACCTTGTCCGTGGCTTTCTCACGAATGTGGCAGGTGTTCAGGATCACCATATCGGCATCCTCAGCCGTATCGACGGTCTTATAGCCCAGCGGCCGCAGGATATCGGCCATGCGGTTGCTGTCATAGACATTCATCTGGCAACCCCAGGTCTTTATATAGAGCTTCTTACTGGCTGTTTGAGACATTTTTATGCTGCTCTGGTTAGGGACAGCTCTAGATAGGCCATATGTTCTTGTAAGTCATCAATAATTAACTGTGCACCTTCATCGCTATGCAGTGCCAGATCTGCTCCACCATTGTGGGCAGAAATAAAACGGGTGCCGTGTTTTTGGTTATAAGCATTCAGCTTTTCTTCACCGGGCCCGCCGCTAATAAGAGCGTCTAAATAATCTGGATCATGTTTCTGAGCGTCTTCAAGAACGCATTTGAGGTAAGCTTCTTGTAATTCTGAAAGTTTACTTGATCTTGCCATCTCTGTGTCTCCGTATTTACGTCTCCGAGGTTTTGTTGTCTGACATAAACCATATAATATGCCCAGAAATCAAGCTTAATCATGCGCATTTTTCTTGCACTTATAAGATTAAACCCGTTAAAAGCTGTGGCTATGAGATTTCTGACATTCTTGATCGTTTCCGTATTTTTCTTCACCTCTCCCGTACGTGCAGCGTGCTATTCTCCCGCGCAGGCAGAGGCGGAGCAGGGCATTCGTATCCATAGTGAACTGATGGTGATTGGCCTGAATTGCCAGCAAATCGGTATGCGCCATGGGATAAACCTTTATGGCCAGTACCGTGAATTTACGGCAAAACATGGGGATTTGTTTGCTCAATACGAAAGCATCCTTTTGGATTATTTCAGCAAATCCGGAGAGCAAAAACCGGAAGCGTCTCTGAATACCCTGCGCACGACCTATGCGAATAAAATCTCCAACGAGGCCGCAAATATGCGTCCGGATGTTTTTTGTTCTAACTATGCAGAGCGTATTTTAAAGACCGCCGATCTTGACAATAACGCCGTGCGTAAATGGGCCTCGACGCCTTATCAAAATCACCCTGTGTCACAGCCTCTGTGCGAGCAGTAAAAAGCAAATCTAAATTTTTCCTTTTAATCTCTTTGGTTATGCTTATGCTTAACCAGCGTGATTATTTTAAATATTCAATATGGGGGAATTCAAAATGAGCCTTGATACGCAAATCGATCAGTTTTTTCAGCCGGTTTCCGATGCCATCTTTTCGGTGATTTTTTACAGTGTTCCGTTTGCGGGGCAAGATATTACGCTGCTGCTTGTCTGGCTAGCCTCTGCGGCGGTGTTCTTCACGCTATATCTTGGATTTGTGAATGTGCGGTATTTCTGCCACGCGATTAATGTGGTGCGCGGTAAATATGACGACAAAAACGATGACGGCAATATCAACAGTTTCCAGGCCCTGATGGCCTCCATGTCCGGAACGGTCGGGCTGGGCAATATCGCCGGGGTTGCCGTGGCGGTGTCTGTCGGCGGGCCGGGGGCGGTCTTTTGGATGACCGTGATGGGCTTCCTCAGCATGTCTACCAAATTTGCTGAAGTGACCCTGGGCGTCAAATACCGCCTGCATCCCACGGCCGAACATCCGGAGAAAATTTCCGGCGGGCCGATGTATTACCTGCGCGACGGCCTAAAGAAAAAAGGTCTGGGCGGGTTGGGAAAAGTCCTGGCGATCGTGTTTGCAGTTTGCTGTATCTGCGGCTCTATCGGCGGCGGTAACATGTTTCAGGCCAACCAGGCGTTCCAGCAGGCTTATAGTGTAACCGGTGGGGCAGAAGGGTTTCTAGCCGATAAAGGTTGGATGTTCGGTCTGTTCCTCGCGGTCATAACCGGTGTAGTCATTATTGGCGGTATTAAATCAATTGCATCTGTCTCGGCGCGACTTGTTCCCATTATGGGGGTTACGTATCTTCTGGCCGGTTTGGTTGTGATTGGTATGAATTTTGATCAGGTAGGCCACGCCTTTGGTGTGATTTTTAGCTCGGCCTTTTCCATGGAGGCCGGAATAGGCGGTCTTCTCGGCGGGTTGCTTGTGGGCGTCCAGCGCGCGGCATTCTCCAATGAGTCCGGCCTTGGCTCCGCGCCGATTGTATACGCGGCGGCGCGGGCAAAAGATCCGGTAACCCAAGGGATGGCCAGTCTGCTAGGTCCTTTTATCGACACGGTCGTCATCTGTAATATCACCGCATTGGTGATTGTCATTTCGGGGGCGTATCTGGACAATAACAGCATGGAAGGTGTTGAGTTGACCTCGCGCGCGATGGGCGAGTCTATTTCCTGGTTCCCGTATGTGTTGTCGCTTACGGTATTCCTGTTTGCCTATTCGACCCTGATTACCTGGTATTATCTGGGGCAGAAGGCTCTGACCTTCCTGATCGGGCAAAAAGACTCCGTTGAGAACGGGTATAAGATTTTCTTCTGCCTTTGTGTCGTGGTTGGAAGCTCGGTACAGCTGGACAATCTGATCGCCTTTACCGACGCGATGATTTTGTCGATGGGGATTCCGAATATTCTGGGCCTGTATCTTGTGGCGCCGGATATTAAGGCAGATCTAAAGGCGTATATCGCACGTCTGAAAGCCGAATCCAAAAGCTGAGAAGAAAAACAAAAACCACCTGTGAATAACTTTTAGATACGTTGTTCCAGCCCTTGAAGTATAAGGGCTGGCATGGCTTTATCTATCCTTACTCATGTTCAAAACCAGCACGTAATTCCTGTTCAAACGCAGCATGGAAGAAGGAGTCCTTTTGCAATGGCGGACAAATTGGCAGCCCCACAACAAACAAAATCACAAAAAGAAGAGCCGGAGGCAACGCTGGACAAAAACCTGCGCGCGGAAAAAACAGCCGGTCTTCGTGACAAGGTTTCTGGCCTGGGTGGAAATGTTAAAATTCGTGCTTTCCGGGCGCAGTCACAAATCCAGCCTTCTTTCCCTGATGAGGCGGTGGTGGATGAGGACACTCCTCCTGCTGCGGATATAATGGAGGACGATCACGAAGAATCCTCCACACTCAAGCTTTCTTTTGCGCCGCCGCGCGTGCCATTGGCAAAAACACCGGCCTATGTCCAGGCGCTTCAGGTCTTCGGGTCAATCTTCACCGCGGCCTGGATGACCTTCTGTGTTTCCTATGCTTTTAAATCCGGTGGCGTTTCAGCAACGCCCCAGGATCTGGGAATGTTCATTACCGCGATGTTGGCCCCACCTGCCTTGTTCTGGGTTTTCTTTTCCTCTCTAAACCGCCGTAGCGATGTGAATGTCTACGCCGCGGCTCTGAAGGAAGAGCTGCAATCCTTATTATTTCCGTCTGAAGAAACTGGCATACAGATAAACAAGGATGTTGAAAATCTGGTTCGTCAGGCTGCCGAAGTTTCTGCTGCAACTCGTGCGGTCCTGAAGTCCCTGCAACGGGCGCGGCAGGGCCTGCGTGTTGAGGTTCGTGATTTCTCCGGGGTTTCGAAAAAAGCCGAGTTTCATATCGATCGCCTTGCAGAGTCTTTGAATGAAAAAGCGGGCAAGCTTATTGATATCACAGAGGAGATCGAACACAGAACCTCCAAAATCGATGAAAAGGCTCAAGCCGGTGCAGAGGCTTGGGATCAGGCAACGTTGACCATTCTGGAGCGTGCCGGTGAAATGGAATCTTCTCTGAAGAAGGGCGCGGAGAAGATTCTCTCTGCGGCCGATGAGGCGGACGAACGTACGAAGAGCATCCAGGGTAATCTGGAGGGCAGCTATGACAGCCTGAACTCCAAGGTTGAAGAGGTTGCAGGCAGGCTTGAGGGTTTAAGCAGCAAGTTCGAAGGCCATACCGAGGCGCTGTCCGAAATGTCTGAAAGCGTGTTTAGCGAGAGTGAGCGTCTGGCGGAGATGATTGGCAGTCAGGTTGAAAACCTTGAGAGCGTCACAGATCGTACGGTGGAGGCCATGACCCATGCCGCTGATACAATTAAGACGCACAAAGAGGCCTTGGATCGTGGCGCAGAATCTGTTGCCGAGCAGTCCGAGCGTATTGCCGGGGCGATTGCCTCCAGCGTAGAAAAATTACACGAAACTGTTGATGATGTAATCCTCAAAACCGAAGATCTGGAAGACCGTATCGATGATAAAACCAAATCCCTGCACGATGTGGTGAAGGGTATTTCCAAGGAAGCCGATATCATCGAAGAAGTCGGTCTTCATGCCGCCAACAAGTTGAGCGAGGCGCTGTCTGTCGCTGTGAGTGGCGCTGAATCTATCAGCTCAGCCGTGCGCCGTGCTGTAGAATCTTTGGAAACCTCTACCACCAATGCCCGTGAGCAGGCCGATGCGTTGATCAAGTCCACCAAAGAGAATATTGAGGAGCTGAATGCCGCTGGTGAAGGCAATATCGAACATATCCGCGACATTGTCGCATTGCTGGAGAAAAGCCGTGAGCAGATCGAGGGTGTCTCCGACGCTGCCCGCCTGCATGTTGAAGAGCTTTCCGAGGCTGTGGACGAGCAGGGCACCAAGATCAATCTGAGCGTTGCGAGTTTGAGCGAACGTATGGAAGACGTGCGTGAGGCCCTGTCCAATCCGTTGAAAGACATCCAGTCCGCGGTGGCCGATGCCGATGGCCGTCATGAGCAAATTGAGAGCGTTCTGCGCCGCCGCGTGACAGATCTGAACGAGGCCAGTGAAAAAGCTACCGCCAGCGCAGAAAATATCCGCAGTATCCTGCGTGGCCAGGCCCAGGAAATTTCAACCTTGTCCGGACAAATTGCCGGGCACGCCCGTACCATCAATGAACAAATGGCTCACCAGAAAAACAATCTGTCCGGTCAGGTGAAAGATTCCCTGGAACAACTGGAATCGGTGCGCGAGCTTCTGGATGAACAGGCCGGCCGCCTGCATAAAATTTCTGAAGAGGCGGTTAGCGATGTGTCTGCGCTGCGCGATGAAATTTCCGGGCGTTGTCAGGAAATCAATGAATTTACGACCGGCGCTTTCGCAACGCTTAAGGATCTCGACGGATCACTCAGCGATAAAATTACTCTGATCCGTGAGCGCGCGGAAGAAGCAACCTCTTCGGTTTCCAGCGTTAAAGAAGCTTTGGATTCCACCTCAAGCGGTATAACCAATATCTGTGGCACTGCGATTGAGCAGGCGGTGGAGGTGCAGGAACGCTACGAAGAGTTGCGCCAAAACTATGAAACCTCGACAACCAGTAATCTTGAGAGGTTACGCCAGATCGGTATTGTATTTGACGAACGCCTGAACAATCTTAAATCGGGATCGGATGAGGCGGCGGGGATTTTGCGTTCCTCCAGTGATTATCTGCGTGAGCGCGTGAACGATATCGAAAGCGCCTCACAATCGGCCAGCGAGAAGTTGCGCGAAATTTCCGCAACGCTTGAGGACCAGTCTTCAGATATCCACCTTCTGACAGATCAGGC
Source organism: uncultured Pseudobdellovibrionaceae bacterium (assembly GCA_964352675.1). GTDB lineage: Bacteria > Pseudomonadota > Alphaproteobacteria > Micavibrionales > Micavibrionaceae > CAYGSN01. Next base: position 5,545 of record CAYGSN010000003.1, on the reverse strand, counting down.
AATTCTGAAGGTTGAGTCTGTTCAGAAAATTATCAATGAACAATTCCATGAATTCACAGCGTCTGTTGGTCAGGCGGTAACGCAGCTTCAGACCGCAGGGGAAGAGTTCGTCAGCCAGGCCGAAAGCGTCCAGATTGAGGCCGAGAAAACCACGGAAAGCTTTGACAAGGCGGGAACAAAGGCGCGCTATGAAACCAACCTGCTTAATAGCGCCGCCAGCGATACGGTCCTGCAGACCGAGGATCTCGTCTCCCGCGTTCAGAAAGAAGCCGAAGAGCTTCTGGAGCGCGCAGGGGAGAGTTTGTTTGAGCTTAAGAAAGCCGGTGATACCTTTGCAATCCGTGCCAAGGAAGTTGCCGAACAGATGAAAGCCTCGCTCAGCACATCTGAATCGTATGGCCGTGAGCTAAAAACGCAAGCCTCTGCGATTGCCGATGCGTCTGTCTTGTCCGCAGAGCAGCTTGGCAAGGCCGTTTCTATCCTGACCACAAAAATGGACCAGGTCGGCGATGCAGCGAATGACGTGACAATCAAGGTCGCAAGCGCGAGAGAGAAGTTATCTTCTGAAACCGATCGTTTGCTCCATGTCTCCGGTGCGGCTCTAGAGTCGGCCAAAGATGCGGCGGTGAGTTTCTCCAAGCAATCGGAGTCATTGTTCAAGGCATCACAGGACGCAACGCATTTTGCGAAGAAAATTCAGGATTCTGAAATCCGCACTCAGCGCGAGGCCTTCATGTCTTCTGCCAAATTTGTGGTAGAAAGCCTGCACAACCTGTCTGTGGACGTCTCCCGCCTCATGGAAGGGGACGTCTCGGAAAAAACCTGGAAAGCTTTCCAGAGGGGCGATATCTCCGCCTTTACACGCAAGCTGGTGGAACTCTCCAAAGACTGGCCTTTGGAAAAGGCGCGAGCAAAGTTTGCCAAGGACACGGAATTCCGCAGTTACGTGCAGCGCTATATCCGCCAGTTTGAGGAAATGTACGAGCAAGCCGTGAGCAACGATCACGGCGCATTGCTCAGCTCCACAATCGGAACCAGCGAAGTAGCCAAGCTTTACGAGTTCTTGTGTGGCGTGGCCGGGCGAGACTCAAAACTCTCTGATGGTGCGTTAAAGGCTGCTTAAGACTCTTCGTGGTAAAAAAGGGAATTGATTAACGCTCTCAAAAGCTTAATAATGGAGAGCGTTTAAAACCTTTACTTTTCGAATTGGCTTTTATCACCATGACCAATGTTCTAACCAAGACCAAATTTTGCCAGGGCATATCGGATATTTCCGACAGCTATATGGGCTTCATTATTGATCAATGGGGCGTGCTTCATAACGGCGAGAAGCCCTATGAAGGCGTTATTGAGTGCCTGAAAGAGCTGAAAAGCCGTGGAAAGTTTATCATTATCCTCTCCAATTCCGGAAAGCGTGCAGAGGCGAATAAAGAGCGGCTGAAGAAAATCGGAATAGGGCCCAGCCTCTATGACGTATTGCTGACCTCCGGCGAAATGGCCTGGCAGGGTATGCACGACCAGGATGAAGGGTTTTTCCAAAACCTGGGCAAGAAGGTCTATATTATCAGCCGTGGCGGCGATACAACGATTGTCGATGGTTTGGATGTTGAAATTGTTGATGATGTTAAAAAGGCCGATTTTCTTGTTATCAGCGGTGCGGATTCTCCAGAAAAAACACTGGAGGATTACGAGCCGATTCTGCGTGAAGCCGTACGCAGACAGATCAAGGCGCTATGCGCCAACCCTGACAGTCTGGGTGTGATGGGCAAACTGAATATTATGGGGCCGGGAACGCTCGCCCGCCGTTATCAGGATTTCGGCGGTGTGATCCATTACATCGGAAAGCCACACCAACCAATCTTCCAAAAATGTATCCGGATGTTTCAGGAGAAAGAGATATACCCCGGCCAGACCATTATGATCGGCGATACGATGGCGCACGACATCCTGGGAGGCCAGTTGGTGGATATTGATACCTGCCTGGTAAAGAGCGGTCTTCATAATGCGGTTTTCCGCACGGCCACAACACCCTTGGAAACCAACAAGGTTCTGAATATGCTCTCCACGCAATACAACAACGTTCGGCCTAAATACTTGGTGGACAGCTTGCATTGGGGCAAGGCTTTGCCTGATCGCAAGCACAAGAAACGCGCTGCGCGTATTTAGGTATTCTTCTTTAATTCTTAAGCGTTAGTATGCGGCGGCAGGAAGACCTTCATGGCGTCCATAATTTCGGGGAGGGCTTTTTCTGTCGTGACTTCCCCGATTTGAATCAGCTCGCTCGCTTTCTCAAATTCCAGCAGGCCAATATGGCCGACAGGCGCTTTCAGGTGAATATCCGGCGGATCGCCCGCCAGACGCGAACGTGTCATACGGTCCTGCATAATGCCCAGAGAGGATACCATTACACCAAACAGGCTGGGGTTATGCTCCTCCCGCCGGAACAGGCGTTTGGTGAGGGTGGAGCTGAATATGCCCTGGTCTTCTTTGGAAACATCTTTCTCATCAAAGGGATCAAACCCGGAAACGGTTTGGTAATGCTCGCCCGGCTTTGCCGCTTTACCTATGATATCGGCATGAAGGTCCGAACCAATCGTCATCCGTGCCCCCATCGCCTGACAGGCGGAAATGGGCAGCGGATTAACCAGGGCGCCATCAACCAAAAATCTGTCCTTGCGTTTCACCGGTGGAAAAACACCAGGCAGAGCGAAAGAGGCTTTCATAGCCTCCACGAGTGATCCTTTACGAATCCAGACCTCGTGGCCTGTGCGCAAATCAGCGGCGATGGTAATGAGAGGGTGCGGCAAATCCTCGATCTTCATATCTCCGAAATTATCTTCCAGAATATAAGACAGCTTGTTCCCGCCGATCAGGCCTGCGCTGCGTACACGGAAATCCAGATAAGACAGAATCGTCAGTCGATTAAGCGAGAGCGCCCATTCCTCCAGCTGGTCCAGTGCTCCGGCCAGGTAGCACCCGCCGACGACGGCTCCGATCGATGTGCCGGAAACGATGCTGGGCTTGATGCCGTGTCTGTCCAGCGTCTTCAAAACACCGATATGGAAGAAGCCGCGCGCCATACCGCCACCGAGCGCTATGCCGATCCCGGGGGGGTGTTTGGGCTCTTCTGGGATTGATTTTTCCCCATTCAGATCAACATCCAAACTAAGTTCGTCTTTGTATTTATCGTCCACAGTACGCTCTCTTCCGTCACTTTTTGAAAGCCTTTTCTTGCGCTTTCCCTTATATTCATTATAACACGTCTAACATGCCTAGAGATATGATATTACCTGCTGCACTGCCGAACAAAACCACTGCCACCATGGTGCGCAGATTGGTGCGGATGTACTTGAATCCCTACATAAAAACACTGCTTGCAGCGCTGGGCTTTATGATCGTGGCTTCGGCCATGACGGCGGCTGTGGCGCTATTGATGGAACCTGTGCTTGATGATGTTCTGAATGCCCAGAATTCCTCAAAAGTAATTCCGGTCGGGGTCCTGGCTTTTATGACCTTTCTTATCCGCGGCGTATCAACGTACCTTCATACCGTGTTAATGACAAAGGTTAGCCAATCTATAGTTGCTGATATCCAGAAGGATTTATTTGCGCACTTCATGCGGCTGGATCTGGCATTTTTTCATGCCAATCCATCAGGGCAGCTGATTTCACGGGTTATAAATGATGTGCAGGTTGTGCGCGTCGCCATCTCCGACAGCATGACCGGGATCGGCAAAAACCTGATTACCCTGATCTTCCTTGTCGGTGTGATGTTTTCAAAAGATTGGGTGCTGGCGCTTTCCGCGTTTCTAATTTTCCCGTTTGCCGCATGGTTTGTCGCCTATCTGGGGAAAAAACTGCGCACCATTTCCGGCAACACGCAGGGCGCTTTGGCCGGGCTGTCCGACCGGCTGTCCCAGATTTTTCAGGGAATCCGACAGGTCAAAGCCTATGGCATGCAGGATTTTGAGAATGAGCGCGCGGCCAGGGCTATTGAAAATGTGAAAAAGCTGAATATGAAAGCGGTCCGTACCGGGGCGCTGTCCACTCCTGTGAATGAAGTTCTGGTCGGCCTGGTGATGTTCGGAATCATTATTTATGGCGGATATCAGACCAGTGAAGGCGCAATGACTGCCGGGGAGCTGGGCGCATTTCTGGCGGCTTTCATCATGGCTTATGAGCCGATGAAGAAGCTGGCAAAGTTGAATAACGCGCTGCAAATCGGCTTGGGAGCCGGGGAGCGTATTTTGGATATGCTGGATATCACCCCGCAAATTGATGATTTGTCCGGCGCACACGCGCTTCAGGTGGTGAAGCCTGAAATTGCGTTCAAAGATGTGTCTTTCCGTTATGACGGAGCTGAAGACAAAGCTCTCGATACGGTTTCCTTTGTTGCCAAGCCAGGGAAGGTGACGGCTCTGGTGGGACCGTCCGGCGGGGGGAAGAGCACCATCATGAATCTGATTCCACGATTCTATGACGTTCAGGAAGGTCAGGTTCTCATTGACGGACAATCCAACCGCGAACTGACTATCGAAAGTTTGCGCGGTCACATCGCGCTGGTCTCACAGGATATCACAATCTTCGATGATACGATTGCCGCCAACATTGCTTATGGCCGCTTTGGCGCCACCCAACAGGAAATTGAGGCAGCAGCGCAGGCGGCTGCTGCGCATGAATTTATCACCGGATTCCCGGAGGGCTACAATACTCAGGTCGGCGAGGACGGTGTGAAATTGTCGGGAGGTCAGCGACAGCGCATTGCCATTGCACGGGCCATTTTGCGCGATGCGCCTATTTTGCTGCTGGATGAGGCAACATCCGCTCTGGATAATGAATCTGAACGCTTGATTCAGCAGGCTTTGGAGGAGCTGGAAAAGGGGCGTACAACCATCGTTATTGCTCACCGCCTGTCCACCGTGCGTGGCGCAGATCAGATTATTATGCTGGATCATGGCCGGATTGTGGAGCAAGGAACGCATGATACCTTGCTGGAAAAAGGCGGCTTGTATGCCCATATGTATAAAACTGGCCTCAAAGAATAAGACCGGCTCTTGCTTCGCGATTGCAAATTTTGCATTTATTGCGCAGTATATTGTCATTGAACCACAGACCAAAAGGATGTTTCTATGCCCTGTCATGCGGTGATCTGCGATAAATTTATAACCGTCTCGGCCGAAGATTCGGTTGAGGATGTGTTGAAGGCGATGAAAAAGAAAAAAGTGCCGGTGGCCGTGGTCCTTGATGAAAACGAAAAGACGTTGGGTTACTTTTCCCTGCGGGTTCTCTTGAAAAATATCCTTCCGGTTTCTGTCACAATGACAGATGGTCTGCAAATGAGCATGAATATGACCGCTGCGCCGGGCCTGGCGAAGCGCCTTAAAAAAATCGAGCCTGTAAAAATTTCTGAGATCATGGAGCGCAAGATGAATGTTGTGCGCCCGGAAAGTGCGATCTGGGAAGGTGTAAGCGCTCTGGTGGAAAGGGGTGCGCCGCTTTTTGTGGTTGATAAAAAAAGCGAAAAGGTCATGGGGGTGATTGATGAA
>CAYGSN010000002.1:101537-120190 GCA_964352675.1 uncultured Pseudobdellovibrionaceae bacterium | reverse complement strand
GAAGAGGCACCGCCGGATTTGACGATTCCAAAACCTGAGGAAGTTGAGGAAAAAGCTGAGGAGGACCTGCCCGAGCCTGAGCCTCCGCCGCCCGCTGAAACAAAAAAGGAAGAGGTTCCCAAGAAAAAACCTGAGCCTCCGAAACCAAAGCCTGAAGCTACAAAAACAGCTAAACCGAAGCCGAAGGATGATTTTCAGAGCCTGTTGAAAAACCTGACCCCTGATTTGGATACCGAAAGAAAAGAGGAGGGTAAGGCGGAAGAGGGAGAAACTTCTTCGCAGATTGCGCGTTTGTCTGATCGGCTGACGGTGAGCGAGGTCGATGCGCTGCGCCGCCAGCTCAGCCAGTGCTGGAACGTCCTGGCCGGGGCGAAATATGCCGAAGATCTGGTGGTTGAAGTGCGTGTTGTCGTTAATTCGGACCGAAGCGTACAAAGCGCTACCATTCTGGATCAGGGACGGTATAATCGGGATACGCATTTTCGTGCGGCAGCCGATGCGGCATTAAGGGCGCTTCGCAATCCGCGCTGCAGCCCCCTGGCCTTGCCGCCCGACAAATACGACCAATGGAAGACCACGCTTATTCGTTTTGACCCCAGAGAGATGTTATAAAACAGATATTTTAAGAAAGAGACGGCCATGAAAAAATTCCTGCTTCTTTTTATTTTGTTGTTATCGCCGGGCCTTGCCCATGCCGAATTACAGGTAGATTTGACTCGTGGTACGGTCCAGCCACTGCCGATCGCTATTCCCAATTTTTATGCAGATGGGCCGCAAAGCACAAAATACGCCAATGAAATACCCGGTATTATCAACGCCAATCTGGAGCGCTCGGGCTTGTTCAAGCCTGTGAACCCGCGTGCTTTTGTTCAGAGCACTGATTCGATCGAAGCCGACGGTGTGCGCTTTGATGAATGGCGTGCGGTAAACACGCAAGGACTGGTGACTGGAAAAGCGACACAGACGGCAGATGGCCGTACGCGCATTGAATTTCGTCTCTGGGACGTGTTTGCGCAAAAGCAACTCATCGGCATGGCCTATACCACGAATGAAAACAACTGGCGGCGTATTGCGCATATTATCTCCGATGAAATTTACAAACGCCTGACCGGCGAAGACGGGTATTTTGACACCCGTATCGTCTATGTTGCAGAAAACGGCCCGCCGCAAAAACGCATCAAGCGTCTGGCGATCATGGACCAGGACGGCGCCAACCATAAATACTTAACCGATGGTCGCAGCCTCGTTCTGACCCCGCGTTTTTCACCGACCGAGCAAACCATCGCCTATATGTCTTTCGAGGGTAAGGGGCCGCGTGTCTATCTATACGATCTGGCCAGCGGGCGGCGCCAGGTTCTGGGCGACTTCCCCGGCATGACGTTCTCGCCGCGCTTTTCACCTGACGGCAATAAGGTCGTGATGAGTTTGGCCAGCAATGGCAACAGCGATATTTACGAGATGGATCTGCGCAGCCGCAAGAAGCGCCGTGTGACCAGCAATCCGGCGATCGACACCGCGCCTTCTTATTCACCGGATGGCAATAGCATCGTGTTTGAATCTGATCGTGGCGGCTCGCAGCAGCTTTACGTGATGAACTTGGGCAGCGGCGAGACAAAACGTATTACGTTTGAAAAAGGCCGTTATGCGAACCCTGTCTGGTCGCCGCGTGGAGATTTGATTGCCTTTACCCGCCTTTACAAAGGGCAGTTTTATATCGGCGTGATCCGCCCGGACGGGTCCGGGGAGCGCCTGATCACGAATGCCTATCACGTAGAGGGGCCAAGCTGGTCACCCAATGGCCGCGTGCTGACTTACTTCAAGGAACGTCCGGTTGGCCCGCGCGGCGAACAGCGCGAGGCAAAGGTGTATACAGTCGATATAACCGGCTTTAACGAGCGATGGCTACAAACGCCCCAGGATGGCTCAGACCCGGCTTGGGGCCCTTTAAACTAGAGTTAGTGAACTAAAGCATATCCCGAAACATTTCGATCACGCGGGAATATGTTTCCCGTTTGAACGGAACAATAAGATCTGGCGTATCTTGTAGGGCAACCCATTGCCAGGCTCTGAATTCAGGAGGATGGTGGCTGTTGAGGTTTATATCACTGTCCAAACCGGTAAAGCGCATTGCAATCCAGCTCTGTTCCTGTCCCCTGTATTGCCCGCCCCAAAGCCGACCAAGTAGATGCGGCGGGAGATCATAGCGCAGCTTTTGCTGCGCCACTTTCAGGATATCTGCTTTATCGGTGCCAATTTCCTCTTTCATCTCACGAAAGGCTGCAGCCTCAATCTCTTCTCCCGGGTCAATCCCGCCCTGTGGCATTTGCCACGCACCGGGATTATCAAGCCTCTCCCCGACAAAAACCTTGTTCTTGTGGTTAAAGAGCGCAATGCCTACACACGGACGGTAGGGAAGGCTTGAGACGTCATTCATATTTTTAAAATCCAGCCATAACGGCGGAGACGGGCGCAATGGAAATGCCTTTGGCCTTCAGAGTATTTAACCATGTTGCGGCATCTTCAACAGCACGTGGATAAGCCGGAAGAACTCCAACTGCAATTCCTCCGCCTGATTTTGCTCGTTGCTCCAGCGATGAAAAATAAGCCTGAAGCTTTTCCGCATTGGTATCGGCAAAAATATGTGAGGTTCTTATATAGGGTGAAGAGTTCGTTGCTGCGAACGTTTCAATGAAATCCGGACCCTTGGGATTGAGCTCAAGATAGCCCAGACCCTTTCCGAAGTTTAGCTGCAAAAGCGATTGCAGCAGGGGGCGGGCGCCTGTGAAAATATCGTCCATATAACCAGCAACTCCCGCATAGCCAGTGGTGCGGGTGAGCGCCCATTCCAGCCGCTTCTGGTTATATTGCAGGCTTTGACGGCTCAGCAATGTTTGCGGACCGTAATCGCTTCCCGGAAAGCCGCTATTTTCAAACGGAACTTCTATCCAGAGTTCATGGCCGTTCTGCCGCGCCTGTTTTTTCCATTTCTCTGCCTCGGAGCTGTAGGGTGAAAGGATAAGGCTGACCTCTGCAGGTAGTGTTTTTAGAGCCAGAGTCGCATCCTGTCCTGAAAGCCCATAATCACGTACGGCCAGAGCGATAAAGGGTTTTGATAGTCCCGGCGCAGGTTTTTTGTACGCCTTGAAAGGGGTTAGGCCCTGCGGCGAGACTTTGGGAAGAAAGCCTCCTTTTGCCGGTTCAAACAAACCAGGCAGCGGAGCAGGCGCAAGTGGTGCTTTATCAGTCTTAACCTCTGCAGGTTCCGTTACGGAACGCTCCGCCTGTTGTTCATCGGCCTGCTCATGGTGCGCGGGTTCCTCGTGCGTGGTGGCTTCATGCTTTTCAAGATCGCGGGCATCGTGGGAAGACGGCGCATCTGCCGCACTGTGCGCTTCATCAATATCTACCATGTCGCCGGCCTTAAGCGCAGGGCTTGGAGCAGTGGTAACGTCATCTCTGCTGACCATGGTGGTCTTACCCGCCAGCCGCGCTTCCAAAGTTTTCAATGTTGAGTTGGAACTCAGGAGCACATAAGAAAATAGCCCGGCATAAAGTACAACAACAGCGCCAAGCCCAATGAGCAGGGCGCGGAGATCCAGATGTTGCTTTATCCCGGTTGCCACGTTTCTCTTCCTTTTTTACTGGCCCGGCTGCCCGGGTGCTGCAGCATGACCATACAAAGACAGCCCGTTGAGAAGGTCCAGAGCGCGCAGCAGCTGGTAATCCTGCACCTCTTCAGGGTTAACCTGATCTTTCTTATGCTCATCAGGGGACTCAGGTTTTTTCTCAGATTGATTATCATTGGCCGGCTTTTTAACATTGTTGTTGTCCAATGCACCGCGCAGATCGGATTCGTAAACCCGATGATCGGTTAACGCCTCAATTTTTGCAGGCTCAACCGTGATGTCCGGTTCAATGCCTGTGGCCTGGATCGAACGGCCTGAGGGCGTATAGTACCGCGCCGTTGTCAGGCGCATGGCCCCATGGCCGGGCAGGGGGATGACAGTCTGCACAGAGCCTTTTCCGAATGATTTTGTACCGAGCAGGATTGCACGCTTATGGTCCTGCAGCGCACCGGCAACAATTTCGGAGCCGGAGGCGGAGCCGCCATTGATCAAAACGACAATGGGTTTTCCATCGGCCATATCGCCGGGGGTGGCATTATCACGCTTGGTATCATCTTCATACCGGCCACGGGTGGAAACGATTTCGCCCTTGTCCATGAATACATCGGACACGGCGATGGCCTGATCCAGAAGGCCGCCAGGATTATTGCGCAGATCAAGGACATAGCCGATCAGGTTGTTGCCCAACTCCTTCTTGATTTCTTTAATCGCATTCTTCAGGCCGATTTCTGTATTCTGGTTGAAGGTGGTGATGCGGATATATCCGGCATTCCCCTCAACGCGGTGGCGTACCGATTCAATTTTAATGATATCGCGTGTGATTTTCAGCTCAATGGCTTCGGCCACGTTTTCACGGCGCAGAGTGAGGTCGATGGTGCTGCCGACTTTTCCGCGCATTTTATCGACGGCCTCATTCAGGGTGAGGCCTAGAACCTGCTCCCCGTCGATATGGGTGATATAGTCTCCTGACTGTACACCGGCGCGAAAAGCGGGGGTGTCGTCAATAGGAGAGACGACTTTCACAAAGCCGTTTTCCATGGTGACTTCAATACCCAATCCGCCGAATTCGCCGCGCGTATTGACGCGCATTTCATCAAAACTTTTTTCGTTAAGGTAGGCCGAGTGAGGGTCAAGACTAGAGAGCATGCCGTTGAGCGCATGTTCGATCAACTCCTGATCGCCGATTTCATCAACATACTGGCCGCGGACACGTTCGAAGACATCACCGAAAAGGTTCAGTTGGCGGTAGGTGTCGTTATAATCAAGCTCCACCTGCGGCTGGGTTCCGGCTGTGCGCTGGTCCTGAGCATGTGTAGCAGTGGGAACAAATCCCAACGCCGCCATCATCAGAAAACTACTTAAAACTCTTAATGCATATATACGCATAACCAAAATTCCTTTTTCTTTTGTAAGTGTTAGTATCCAAGTGCCAGCATATTCATCAGCCCAAATCGGCAAATTTTTCGGACGGGTTTATGGGCCGCCCGCCTTTCCGCAGTTCATAGTATAGAAGCGGCTTTTTATCCGATCCTGCCTGGTGGAGAGTTCCCAAAGGTTCCCCGGCCGAAATATTTTGTCCCACCACTGTATCAATTTTTTCCAATCCTGCAACAAGGCTGTGGTAGCCTTTTTTGTGTTCCAGTATAACAATCTGGCCGTAATTCTTGAAGAAACCGGCGAAACGTACGATACCTCCCATTGGTGCAACCACCAAAGCGCCGCCACGGCCTTCGATTTCAATGCCCTGGCTGGGGGCACCGAAATTATCAGGCTGGTTATAACGCGTGCGTATGATACCGGATATCGGCAGGCGGGCCTGGCCGCTATTTGGCATCACGATTTCCGGTACGGTCAGAACGGCCTGGCGTACTGCTTTACGGGTTTCGGCGCGCTTTTTGTTATCTTCCAGCTTATCCACCAGATCTTTCAGGTTGTCGGCCTGGGCGGAGATGCGCTGCACTTCCTGTTGCCGCTCTTTAAGATCACTTTGTGTGCTGGAATACAGTTCCTCCCGCTTCTTGAGCAGCGAAGCCAGTTTGGTTTGCTCCTGTTTAAGATCCTCGGATTTATCCCTCGCGGTTTGTTGTTTGGCTTTTAAATCCGCTGTAACGGTATTCAATTCCTGAATTTTAAACTTCAGCGCGGCGGCCTGATTGTTTAACGCCGGAATAATATCTTTCATCACCATGGCGCTTTGTGCGGTTGCAAGCGGAGCGCCGGGACGCGCCAAAAGAGCCTGGGGCGGGACGCGGCGTATGCGCTGCAAAGCGAGTAGAAGGCGGCTGATTGATTTCTGATCGTCCTGAAGATCCTGAGTGATTTTCACTTTGTTGTCCGCAAGCTCTTGAATACGAATTTCAAGTTCCTGTAGCTCTTTTTCATTGATCTGGACGGAGCGGCCAATATCAATCAGTTTTTCCCGCGTGCTGCCCAGATCAACCTCTATATCTTTTGCTTTGGCTTCCAGTTTTTCTTTTTCTGCTTTCTCCGCCTCCAGCCGCTCCCCCAGCTTTCCAACACGTTCGGTCTTGCTGGGTGGAACAGGAACGCTTTGGGCAGCGGATCTATGCGGGTGCAGAAGCACGATAAAGCAAAAGATTAAAAACAGTCTCATTGTATATCTGACATTATTCTCTGTGATAGGGGTGTCCGGCTAGAATTTGCTGCGCCCTGTAAATTTGCTCCATCAACATAACGCGCGCCAACATATGTGGCCAAGTTTGCTGACCAAAGCTGAGCAGCAGATTTGCCCGGCCACGAATTTCATCACTGAGTCCCTCTGCGCCACCAATAATAAACTGAATATATGTTTCTCCGGAGTTTTGAAAACTTTCCAGCGTCTTGGCAAAATCGAGGGAACGCAGCCCGTTGCCGCGCTCATCCATCACAATTACAAAAGCATGCTCTTTTATCAGGGCTTTGATCTTACGGTGTTCTTCATCAGTAGCGGCTCTGGAATCGGTGTATTTGCTTTCAAGTTCATGAATTGTCATTGGCCATTGAAGGCGCTTTGAGTATTCCTGGCACAATTCAAAATAGGGCCCCTTTCTGAGGCGGCCAACAACAATGAGATCAATTCTAAGCATGCCCTATGATGCGCATGCCTCAAGCGGTTTGCAAGAGGGGGGAAAGGAAAAGGTAAGGTCTTCCTCAGAAGTTATCAGGCGCTAACTTGGTGCTCCACAACTTCGAGGGGATGAAACGCCGCGCCCCACATTTTCTCCATATTGTAGAAACTGCGGACCTCCGGGCGGAACAGGTGAATAATCACATCTCCTGCATCAATCACAACCCAGTCCGACTGGGCCAGCCCGTCCACACGCAAATTCTTTACGCCGCGTATGCTCAGCTTATCTTTCAGCTTTTTCGCCAGCGCATTTACATGTCGGGAGGAGGTGCCCGAAGCGATAACCATGTAGTCGGCGAGGCCGCTTTGATCATCCAGGGCGATCGTTACGATATCAGTAGCCTTGTCTGCGTCTAACGACTTCTCGACAAGAGTTTTCAGCTCGTTCGGGGCAATGGCCCCATAGGGTTCATAGGTTAAAATGGCGTGTGCCTCCTTTCAAAAGATGGATAGATGCGATGTAGCATAAAAAAAGCCGAGCAACAAGGCTCAGCGTGGGGTAGAGACGATATCGGAATGTCACGTTCATAAACGGGAGACTTGAAAGCTTTTGCTCTCATCCAGCCCTTCTTTCCGTCATTCTGACATACTGACTGCTACAACTCATACTTCCATTATAAGCTATTTTTGTAGATTCACCAAAGAAAAGAGTCCGTTTGTGCGCCTGCGAAGAGGGCGTTTTAGAGGTTAAGTTATTGATTTTTATGGGTTCCGTTGCGGATGGCCGTAGAGGAAATATTGACCATTTTCTTCTGCATCATCCAGTATGTGGTACCCGAATCGAGCGGCAGCCTGCCGCCGTGATCGATAACCACATGTTTTTGCGGTTCATACATACGCAGCGGGCAGGACTTTACCAGGCTGCGCGCAGGGTTGCGTGTCAGATGAACCATGCAGATTTCGGAAAGAAGGTCGCGCCAGTGATTCCATTTATGCAGGCCGAGCGCGTTATCCATGCCGCTGATCCAGACGAAGTTGGTTTTAGGATAGCGCCGCTTGAGCTTTTGAATGGTGAAATAGGTGATGGCAGTGTTTAGCTCCGCTTCGATATCGCTCACGATAATTTTGGGATGAGAGGCGGTCAGTCTTTCGCAAAGGTGCGTGCGCTCATCGAGGCTTAGCGGCGTTTCTTCCTTGATCGGATTTTGCGGCGTCACCAGCCACCAGACAAAATCCAGTTGCAATCCCTTGAGCGCCGCCAGTGAGATATGTACATGCCCTTCATGCGGAGGATTGAACGATCCGCCCAGCAGACCGATCCGCAAGCCGTTCCAGCGCGGGGAGTTGAGGATATGCGGCTTTGTAAAAACTGAAGGCACGGGAAGGGCTTTAAATCTTGTGGGTCCGAACCCCTACAGCATTACGGATAGGCGGCGCTTTGTCTATTGTTTTTATCGGACGAGATACATTCCCGATGGCAGGCAGAAGGCTGTGTCTCTGGTGCCGCGACCTGAGCCTTTCTTGTCTTGGATGCGGAAGTAGCAGTAGCGGCCTTCGTTGGCCATTGAGGCCACCAACTTCCCTTTGTAGTTAATAGACGGCGATGTGACGCTGAGTCCCCAGTGGCGCATAATATCCGAAGCCCGCTTCGCGAATTTCTTCATCGACTCACCATCGGGGAATTTATACCCGCCATTCGCCGCGAAAATCGCCGAGAGGTGAAACGGCTCCCAACGCTCAAGGACTTCTTCATCGTCTGCTGCAAGGAATTCATCAATTGTAGGAACGTGCTCGTTTTCTATCTCAAGGACGCCATGGGCGCCTCGGAAAAATTCTCTCAGAGCGCCAAGGGAGGCCGATGAGGCGCTTACCTCTTCGCAGCGCCGGGCAAGGTCGCGCACGCGCTCCGCCAGATCGCGGGCTTCTGCGGCGATATCATCCGGGATTTGCCGGGCAAGCTGTTGCTCATGTTGAAGCATGGGGTTTGATGCCCCATATTCCCATAAACTGTCAAGAATTTAACAGAATCAATAATTAGTGGAAGTTAGAGCCTAAATCCTTGATGGATTCATTGACCAGCTTGTCGCTTGATTTTTGGTCGAGCTTTTCAAGAATGATCGCGCGGGTTGCATCAATGGCCAGATTCGCGGCATAGCTCTGGATATCCTCTATGGCGCTTTGCTTCATACGCTCAAGACGCTCGCTCAATTGTTTTTCACGGCGGGCCATGGTCTCGGACAGTTCTTTTTCTGCCGTAACCTGAATTTGATGGGCGTGCTTTTCTGCATTGGCGATGATGGTTTCGGCTTCCTTCACCGCGTCACGGTGCTTGCGCTGGTACTGAGCCAGCAGTTGCTGCGCCTCGACATGCAGGTTTTCGGCAGTCTGGATATCGTTTTTGATTGCCTCAATGCGCTTGTCCAGCATGGAGGTGAAGCTCGTCTTACCTTTGCGCCAGAGAATGAAGGCGAAAATAACAAAGGAAATTAACAGCCAAAAGCCGGTATCGCCCAATAAACCGGGATCGTGAAGTCCCGCATCTTCTATACCTGTTGTGTGGGGTGTGGCCATTCTCCGTGTATCCTATTACGCTGCTTTTTTTGAGCTGATATTGTCAATTACAGTTTTAGCGGCCTTTACATCGGTGCTAATGCCAACAATTTTTTCCGCGGCCTGGGAGGCGATTTCGGCAGCTATAGTGTGCATCTCTTCCATGGCCTTGTCTTTCGCCTTTTGGATCTTTTTCTCCGCAGCCTGAAGATCCTTTATTGATTTATCACGGAATTCTTCCTGTTTCTTGGCAGATTTTTTCTTAATATTTTCTTCGGCTTTGGCGAATAGTCCGGATGCTTTCTCGTGAGCTTCGGCCACAGCCTCTTCATAAGCTGCCTGAACTTTCTCCGCTTCCTCTTTCAGCTCATGAGCTTTGTCGAGATCGCTCTGGATATGTTCGTGCCGTTTCTCAATAATCTTAGATAGGCTGGGCAGGATATTGCGCGCAAAAACCGTATATAAAAACGCGAATGTAGCCAGCAACCAGAATATCTGGCTGGCAAACCATTCAGGGTCCAACTGTGGAAGCCCGGCTTCTGCAGCCCCGTGGGAAGCCGTATCAACATGCCCGGCGACATCATGGGCAAGATCGTCAGGTATTTTATCAAGCTCTACTGCTGTTACGGAAGCTTCATGTGCTGTTTCAGGTGGGATACTCTCGTGGTCTCCCAACAAATTCTCAGCAGCAGAAGCTTCGCCGATGACCGGAAAAGCCACCAGCGACGCTTGCACCGATAAATTTTGAAGCATAGCTCTCATATAAAATATCCCGTGTTCTGTTCTTTCAATCCTAGAACAAGAACAGGATAATCAGGGATACACCCAATGCGAAAATCGCAAGAGCTTCTGTCAAAGCGAATGAGATAAAGAATTTCTTATCCAGCACTTCTGTAGATGTTGGGTTGCGTCCTGCTGCCTCATTATAAGCAGAGAAGATATTGCCCAGAGCCAAGGCCACGCCGAACATCGGCAGCAGTGCAATAGCAGCAGCAATCAGTTTTGCAGATTCAAGTTCCATGGTTTTCCTTCCTTAATGTTTTAGTTCAACCGTTTCGTTTTAAATTCCCCGCAATCCTACACATTTAGTGATGAAGATCAACGGTATCCTTCAAATAAATCGCACTTAATATTGCAAAAATATAAGCCTGCAGCAATGCCACCAGCAATTCCAGTGCCAATAGGCCGACATTAAAGACCATCGGCAACAAGCTCATCAGCGCCCCACCAACACCGGCAGCAATAAGCATCGTGCTAAAGCCCGCAAATACCTTGAGCATCAAGTGTCCTGCCATCATGTTTGCAAATAAACGTACGGAGAGCGTCACCGGGCGGATCATAAAGGACAGCAATTCAATAGGCACAATTAAAAACTTTAGTGCCATGGGGATGCCCGGCGGTGAAAAAAGGCTCAGGAAGTGCAGGCCGTGGTGAACAAACCCGAAAATTGTAACCGCAACAAAAACCAAAGCGGCAAGTATCCCGGTGACTATAATGTGGCTGGTATAGGTAAACGAGTATGGCAGAAGTCCCAAAACATTCCCCATTAGAACTACAACAAAAAGCGTAAAGATAAAGGGAAAGTATATCCGCCCTTTGGAGCCCGTATTTTCACGGATCATGCTTGCTACAAATTCATAGCACATTTCAGAGAGTGCTTGCGCACGGCCGGGAACAAGAGCTTTGTTGCGGATAGAAAGCGACAAGAATCCCACAGACAGAGCTGCACCAATTGCCATCCATAGAGATGAGTTGGTGAAGGCCAGATTCATACCCGCAATTTCCAAGGGAATAATGGGCGTAATTACAAACTGATGAATAGGGTCTGCCACGTTCTTGCTCTGCCGTTTTCTCTTTTAATCTTGTTTTTCGTTCGATTCATATAAATCAGGCGTTTTTTTAGCGTTTTTTTCTTCGCTTGGCAACTGTGAAAATCCAACAGACCCATTCGGTTTGGGTGATGAGGTAACGGTAATTTTATAAACGCCGTAAAAGGCCGTCATAATTCCCAGAAAAAACAGGCTCAGAAAGAAGGCCGGAGAAGTTCCCAGCCAATTGTCCAGTCCATAGCCGATTAGAGAGGAGAGCAGGATTGCTCCAACGAATTCAATGCCTGCATGAATACCCGCTTTAGCGTTTTCGTCCTCGGCAATCTTCTTTTTTTCCTGCTCAGTAGGCTCCTTTAGGCCGCGGGCTTTATTAATTTTATCTTCTAAGGCTCTGAGGTTATCATCATCCATCATGTGTTAGGCCGCTTCTTCTAGGAAATCGAAGCTTTGCTGCAGGTCTACGGACACAAGCTGTGAGACGCCTTGTTCACTCATGGTCACGCCGTAAAGCCTGTCCATACGCGCCATGGTCAGGCGGTGGTGTGTGATAATGAGAAAACGAGTTTCCCCGCGCTCAGCAATCTCTTCCAGCAGATCACAGACGCGGTCCACGTTGGCATCATCCAGCGGCGCGTCAATCTCGTCCAATACGCAGATTGGAGAAGGGTTGGTCAGGAACATCGCAAATATGAGGGCAATCGAGGCCAGAGTCTGCTCGCCCCCGGAGAGAAGGGAGAGGGATTGCAGTGTCTTTCCGGGCGGTTGCGCATAGATTTCGAGGCCGGAGACCAGCGGATCGGAATTGTTGTTTGTCTCTTCCGAATCAATCAGCGCCAGATGAGCTTTACCGCCGCCAAACAGCCGCGTAAAGAGGTGCTGGAAATGGGCGTTCACATGGTCGAAAGCGCCCAAAAGCCGCTCACGCGCTTCTTTGTTGATTTTGTTGATACCGCTGCGCAGTTCATCAATCGCCTGCATCAGGTCATTGCGTTCATGCAGGAGGGTCGTGACGTCCTTCTCCAGCTCCTGCGCCTCATCATCGGCGCGCAGGTTCACAGGACCAATATTGTCGCGCTCCCGCATCAGTTTTTCTTTTTTGGAGCGGAAGCTTTCCAAATTCTCATCGCTTTGCTCAATATCAATTGCAGCGTGTTCTTTCAGGGAGTCGGGGGCCATATCAAATTTTTCCCGTATGGCCCGGACCATCGTATCGCTCTGTTCCTGAATGGCGCTGAGTGTTGCTTCGGCATGTGCACGCGATTCACGGGATTCGCCTAAAATACGCTCCGCCTCTTTCAGGGCACGGTTGGTTTCCGCCAGCTCAGATTCCTGCGCGGCAAGTTTTTCAGCAGCGCCAGAGCGACGTTCTTCAAGCACAGAGACTTCCGAGAGTAGTTTTTCACTCTCATCCTTAAAGCTCCCCGGCCGGTTGCGCAGTTCCTCAAGTTTCTCGGCGAGCGCTTTTTTCCGGTCATCCAGTTCTTTGAGACGTTCTTTAGAGCGGATAACCCGGTTTTGCAGGTTTACGCGCTCATCGGCGATGGCGTGCAGACGGGCCTTGCGGCTGTTTTGCTGCTGGATATAACGATCGAAGCTGCGCAGGGCATCCTGATAAGCCTCGCGCGCGGCCAGCAGGGATTCGCGGAGCTTTGCCGTATCAGCTTCCTTTTTCTCATTCGAGCTGCTCGTGTAAGTTTTCAGGCGGTCTTCATCCCACTTTATCACTTCCTGGAGGGTCTTAATGTCCTCATCGGCCATGCGGACGGTTTCGCCGAGGCGGGCCTTCTCACTGTCAAGACGCGCCTGTCTTTCCCGCAATTCGCTATGCTCAAGGCGGGCTTTATTTAAGGTTTCGCTCGTGGTTTTTTGTGTGGCCTGAAGCTCTTCATAAGATTTTTCCTGTGCCGCTTCGTTGTTCTGCGCCGCTTTCAGGGCCTGCTCAGCTTTTTCAAGCGCCTTTTGAATGGAGGGTTGTTTTTTCTGCAGCTCTTTAAGCTTGTTCTTCTGCTCCAGATGGACGGCATTGCGGTCTGTGGCTTCAGCCTCGACATGATAGCCGTCCCAGCGCCAATAGCTCCCACTGCGTGAAACAATTGATTGACCTGGTTTCAGGGCATCAATAAAACTCTGTGCGACATGATCAGCATCGACGTAGCCGATTTGGCTGAGCGCCAAATGCAGCTCCTTCGGAGCTTTGACGCGGGGCAGGAGCGCTCCTATCCCTTCAGGCAGCGCAGGCATGGAGGCGGGTGTTTTGCGGCTGATCCAGCGCATCGGCGCTTTTTCGTCCACCGAGGCCAGAAGAGCATCTCCCAGGGCGCGGGATAGGGCCTTTTCAAAACCGCTTTCCGCCGCGACATCGTCCAGAACGGGGCTGAAGCTGTTTTCATCGCGTCCTTCAAAGAAGCGCTGTAGCATTGTAATTTCGGCACTGAATTCCGAGTTCTGCGTTTCGGCGCTGCGAAGTGCGGAGCGGGCCGCCTCGGTCGTCTCTTTGGCTTTGCGCATTCCTGCGTGGGCGGCCTCTATTTCTTTATCCAGTTTCTGAAGTTCTTTTTCCTTTTTATTGATATTGCTGTATATATTCTCAATATCTTTGGTAAAATTTTCCTTGTTTTTCAGCGTTTCAAGCTCAGTCTTCGCCTTGGTCTTGCGTTCATTCACCGTGTTGATCCGCTCTTTGTTCTGTCGCAATTGCTGTTCCAGCGATTGCTGGCGGGCTTTGGCTTCGGCCGTGCTCTGCATCAGCGCGGTGTATTCCTCCTCCAACTGAACGACTTTCTTTTCCAGGGCGTCTTTAGCGGATTGCTTGGCTTTGATTTTATTCTCATCGTCGTTTTGCTGGCTGAGGAGCTCACTTTGTTCGGTTTCCAGTTTTGCCATGGTCGCAGCGCCTTCTTCGGCCATTTGTGTTTCATGCGCCTGGTCGGTGCGGGCCTGCACAAGCTGGCTTTCCGCCTCATGCAGCATGTCTTTTTGCCGTTGGGCCTGGTCTTCCAGGCGTTGCAGGGTAATTTTCTTGCTCTGCATTTCGGCTGCGATTTCAGCTTCAGCCTTGCGCAACGCCGGTAAATCTTCGGCTTGAGTGTTCTGGGTTTTTGTCAGTTGCGTTACGGCTGTGAGCTTTTCCGTCACAAGGCTTTCCGCTGTTTTGAATTTCTCCATTGTCGCGGCACGCTTTTCGTCGAGGCTGTTCCATTCCAGCCAGGCGATCAGCACTTCAAGCTGGCGGATTTGTGTGCTGATATTGCGGTAGCGCCCGGCCTGACGCGCCTGGCGCTTCAGTGCGTTCAGGCGGGTTTCCATGCCCAGCAGCACGTCCTCCACACGCTTGAGATTGGTGTCGGCGCCTTTCAGGCGTAACTCCGCCTCGTGGCGGCGGGCATACAGCCCTGAAATTCCGGCAGATTCTTCAAGGATCAGGCGGCGTTCCAGCGGCTTGGAATTGATGATCTTGGCAACTTGACCCTGAGAAACCAGGGCAGGGGAGTTTGCTCCCGTGACCGTATCGGCAAACAGCATCTGCACATCGCGGGCCCGGACGTTCTTGCCGTTGATTTTATAGTTGGAGCCGTGATCGCGCTCAATCCGCCGGATAATTTCGATTTCTTCAGTCGCGTTATAGGCGGCCGGAGCGCTGCGTGAGGAATTGTTCAGCAGCAGGGCTACCTCGGCTATATTCCGGGCAGAGCGTTTATCGGTGCCGTTGAAGATCACATCTTCCATACCGCCACCACGCATACGCTTGGCGGAGCTTTCACCCATAACCCAGCGCAGAGCCTCCACCAGATTGGATTTTCCACAGCCGTTAGGCCCCACAATCCCGTTCAGACCGGGCGTGATTTCAAGCTCTGTTCTATCGACAAAGGATTTAAAGCCGTTGATACGCAGTTTTTGGAATTGGATCATGAGGTCTTATTCGCCCTGGCTCTCCTCAATTTTTGCAAGTTCTTCATCCAGGATCTTTTTGAAATCCTCATAAGAATAAGCGCCCGAAATTGTACGCTGATTGTTTAGAACAAAGCTCGGGGTTGCGGCGATTTGCCACTGCTCCTGCGAGGCTTTCATACGCTCGATAATGCCTTTTTGGATTTCCGGTTCTGCCAGGCAGGCCTCAAAAGTTTTATTGTCCAACCCGTATTCCGCAGCCTTATTGCGAAGAAAAGTCAGGTAGCCCACGTCATACGCCCATTTTTCCTGCTCTTCAAATATGGTTTGGGCAAACTGAAAATACTTTCCTTCATCAGGAATGCAGCGTGCAGTAATTGAGGCATGCAGAGCCGGAGCATTCAATGGAAAATCTGAAAAAACCAAATAGGCTTTGCCCGTATCGATATAGTTTTCCTTCACCTGCTTAAACGTGCTTTTGTGAAATACCCCGCAATGGCCGCAGGTAAAGGAGCTGTGCTCGCTGATCTTCAACGGTGCGGACGGATCGCCCATAATGCGTTCTTTTAGAGCAAAGGCAACATCGACATTTGTGGTTTCTCCGGGAGTTTCAATCTCATCTTCGGCGACAATCTCTTCTGACGTGCCTTTAGTCACAGATTCAGCTTGCTCTTGCGCAACAGGCTCAGGCTGGGGCAGGCTTTGTTTCTGTTGCCCGAGCGCGAAATAATATAATCCGCCCAGCACAATCAGGCCCAAAAGGGCATATATCAGGAAACGGGAGGAACCGGATTTTTGATCAGCCATAACATTTATCCTTGGTTATGCGTTTTTTTAGCAGAAGCTATGGGGAAATTACAAGCATAATTTCGCGCTTGCGATGGCTGAATGTCAAGGGTTCAAGCCATGTTTGGCTATTCTATCCACACCGGAAGTCAATTAACGTAAGTATATTTCGACGCGGTCGACAGGCTCTTTATCGGTTTTGTCGCCCAGAGCGCGCAAATCAATACGTTTGGGATCAATTTTCTGCTCGATCATAAATTCTCGTATATCTAGGGCGCGGGATAGGGATGTGCGTCGTGCCGTGCTGTCATTGCCCTCTTTGGAAGAAGCATAGGCATGAATCTCTATGCGTTGATCGGGATGTTCACGGGCAATGCGCAGAAACTGGTTCTCCAGTGCCTGTTTTACCTGATTGGTCAGGCCGGTAAATTCGGGGTCATAACCGAGGCTGATAAAGGCGGATTGCTCTTGAGCTTGCGATTTTTCCTGTGGCTCTGGTCGAGGCGTTTCAGGTGGAAGTGGTTCTTTTATAATCCCGGCAATCTGGTCGCGCACCTCTTTTGCTGTCGGCTCTTTAAGCTCACGCTGCAGCGGATCTGCCGATTCAATGTTTGGGTTTGGCGGCTTCGGATGTTCCAGTGTTTCTCTGGCAAAGCCGGCGGAGGCGGAGAGCTTTCCGGGCCGTTTTGGCGGCAAGGGCGGTGGTTTCACAGCAGCCACAGCTGTATTGCTTTTGGCTGTTTTTGCAGGCTTTGACTCTGGCAGAGGTGGAGATTCGCTGTCTTTCGCCGGGGTGGCAGAGGGAGGATCAATTTCCTGCGCATAGATCGTATCAAGCGGAAGAGGGGCAGTCAGCGGAGCGTATTCAACCGCTGTCCCTGCCTCTTTCTCTGTTTCTTTGGTTCCGGGCTTTTCTCCTGTAAACATGGGCGGAGGCTTATACCCGTCCAGGTTTTCCAGGTATATCTCCACGCTTTCCTGAGCCAGAGCAGGGAAAGCCGTTAGGAACACCGCAATAAGAACAAGTGAAAATCGCATGCTCTTCTTATAACAAGGAATTCAGACGCTGCGCAGCGTTTTTTTCATTTCACCGTAAATCGCTTCATTCGCTGCAAGAATAGCGCCTGTCTGCATGGGGTTTTTTCGGTCATCGTCAATGTCACAGACAAAGCCGCCGGCTTCACGCACGAGCAATATTCCTGCAGCAATATCCCACGGCGCCAGATCGCGTTCCCAAAAACCTTCGAAACGTCCGGCTGCAACATAGGCCAAATCCAAGGAGGCGGAACCAAAACGCCGCAACGAAGCGCCCATGTTCCAAATCGCACGTTGTTCCTTAAAAAACTGCTCGTGAGTTTCCTTTGCACGGCGTGGGGCGCCGGTGGTAATGCAAGCCCGCAAAGCATCGCGGCGTCCCGAGACACGCAGTCTGTGACGTCCGGTAAAGGCGCCTTGTCCTTTTTCCGCCGTAAAGGTTTCGTTTTTGACAGGATCATAGACCAAACCCAAAATGATTTCGTTCTTATGCTCCAGGGCAATTGAGATTGCCCATTGCGGAATACCGTGCAGGAAATTGGCGGTACCGTCGAGCGGATCAATAATCCAGCGGTAATCAGTGTTTTTGCCGTCTATCTTTCCGCTTTCTTCCATCAGGAAGCAATAATCGGGATAAGAACCCTGCAGCTCTTCAAAGATGATTTTCTCCGCACGCCTGTCGGCGGCACTAACGAAATCGCCGGGGGCTTTTTCCGATACCTGAAGATGTTCAATTTCTCCGAAATCGCGGGCCAGACTGCGTCCGGCTTTTTCTGCTGCGCGGAGCATAAGGGTGAGGTGGGGGTTTGCAGCCATAATTAATCCTTTGCCCGTTCAACGTAGACACCATCTTCGGTTTTGACGACGATGCGGGTACCTGCCTCAATAAAGGGGGGGACCATGACCTTTTCGCCATTGGCCAGAATGGCCGGTTTATAAGACGTGGTTGCGGTTTGCCCCTTTACGACGGGTTCGGCTTCAACTATTTCCACAGTAACAGTGTCAGGAAGTCTTACGGACAGTGCCTCACCTTCAAAACTTTCCACCTCCACAATCATGCCTTCCTGCAGGAAGGCAGCCGGATAGCCAACAACATCTTTTGTAATCGTAATCTGCTCATAGGTGCCTTGATGCATCAGATGCAGCTCTTCGCCCTCAGTGTAGAGAAACTGGTACTCGTCCTGCTCTAACCTCACACGCTCAACGGTTTCCTGGGTGCGAAAGCGCACATTGTCTTTTGCGCCGGTACGGATATCACGCATCTCAACCTGAGCGACGGCCGCGCCCTTGCCAGGCGTGATCAGGTCATTTTTAACCACCACGCAGAGCTTGCCGTTATATTCAATGACGTTGCCGGATCGCAGTGTATTGGCATTTACTTTCATGTTTTTGTGGCCCTAATCTTCCATCAATATTTCTTTGCCGAGACTCTCAAGGCGTTGTTTTATCGCCTCATCCCCTATGCTGGCAAGTGTTTCGTTGAGGTAATCCGTATCTTTTCCCGTAAGGGGGCGCTTTTTTATTTTCGATTTGCGAAAACCGCTATCCGTATTCACCGCAACCGGAACGAATTTAATGCCGGTAATCCATTGATCGCCGAAAATGCGGTTGATCCGTTCCAGGATAAGGTCTTTCTGATAATGCAGCATCGTGGCATCGGCGCTGGAACATCCTATCTCCAGTATGGCGTCCGGTTTTTCGCCGCTTCCTTTTGCCCTGTTTCTATATTGGATGCGTGCGGGTTGAGCCTTTAATGCGAAGTCTTTTCCGACAATATCGCTCCAGGAATCGACAATCCGCCCGATTGCGATATATTTGCGGCTGAAGTTCTGTGATGTGACTTTCATCACGGCATGGGACAGAGGGCGCATG
>CAYGSN010000002.1:53088-101527 GCA_964352675.1 uncultured Pseudobdellovibrionaceae bacterium | reverse complement strand
CATGGTGCTTTCTAACTTACTAACTTATTTTCAATTTTTAAATGCCATGAAGAATGACAAGTTTGAACGCGAGTAACAAGATTTCCCAAAAAGATGTCCGAAAATTCCGTGGACAATTGCTGGACTGGTACGATCGGCATGCCCGTGCCTTGCCATGGAGAAAGCGTAAGGACGAACAATCCAATGCGTATCACACATGGCTGTCCGAGATTATGCTCCAGCAAACCACGGTCACGGCGGTCATGCCTTACTATACAAAATTTCTGGAGAAATGGCCAACAGTGAAAGACCTGGCCGATGCGCCAGAGGAAGAGGTTATGAGCGCCTGGGCCGGGCTTGGTTATTATGCGCGTGCGCGAAACCTGCACAAATGCGCCAGGGTGGTTGCAGATGATCTGGAAGGGGTGTTTCCCGCCGAGCAAAAATTGCTTCAGGCGTTACCGGGAATAGGGGATTACACCAGCGCGGCAATCCGCAGTATCGCCTTTAACCTGCCGGCAACGGTCGTAGACGGGAATGTCGAGCGCGTTATGGCTCGGCTCTTCAAAATTGAGGAGTCGGTGCCCAAGTCAAAGCCGAAACTGAAAGCTCTCGCGCATTTGTTTTTTGAGAAGTGTGAAGATCGACCTGGCGATCTGGCGCAGGCTTTTATGGATCTGGGGGCTACGATCTGTATGCCGAAATCGCCCAAATGTATGCTCTGTCCGGTAAGCACATACTGCGCAGGCTATAAAGCCGGCAAGCCTGAGCTTCTGCCGCGCAAGGATAAACAAAAGCCAAAGCCCCAGAAATACGGTCATGTCTACTGGATTGAGGACGGGCAGGGCCGCATATTGCTCCATAAGAGGCCGGAGCGCGGTATACTGGGCGGTATGATCGGGCTTCCGACAAGCGACTGGGTGGAAAAGAAAGGCTTCCAATCTATTCAAAATCCAGAATTTTTGAACAACATGGCCGTAAAAGATTTCGGGGAGGGAGGGCTTCATATCACCCATAGCTTCACGCATTTTGATCTGCGCTTGGATTTAAAGCATGTTCGAGTTTCGAGCCTCCCACTACAGGATGGATTTTTCCTTATAAATCAGAATGATATAGGAGGTTATGGTTTCCCGACCCTGTTTAAAAAAGCGCTTAAGTTTTATGGTCTGCAACCCTCTGAAAGTTTGAAGCCATCTCTGGAAACGGATATACTATAAGGGATGGTGGATTTTTCATTTCAAAGTTGTAGAGTTTCCATGCTTAAATATCTGGCGCTTGCCCTTTGGTTTGCTGGCTCTTTATCGGCGGCATACCCGCTTGCTGCGCAGGATTTCGGCGAGGGCACGGTGCAAGAAATCTACGAAGCTCCTAATATGGCCGGCTTTGCTCAGCTTTACTGGGCTATGGGTAAAATGGATGTAACCAATGATGTTCACATCGATAACTATCTGGCTATCACACAATGTGATTTGTTTCGGGACTATTACCACAATGACTTTGAGTGGAGAAAAATCCGGGAAGCCACACGCACTTTTCTGAACAATTCAAAGGAAAGTTTTCCGCTGCGTTATGAGTTTGTACAGCCTATATTGTTGGGTGAATATGATTTTGAGCGGCGCGGGTTTCATGTGTTGCGCGAATATAAAGTGCAGGATATGCGGCGTTTTGAGGTTCGTGCAGAGGATGCAGGGGACACGATCTGCGGATTATCAGATAAGCTGGAGGGGTACCCGAGTGCCATTATCCTGGAGTTCAGCCGCAGCCTGACGCTTGATTTCGTAGCCATGGAGCCGGAGCAGGCAGAGCGTTTTATTGCCAAAAAAGCAGAAATTTTAAAAGACCCAAATATCGCCAAGAATTTTAAGAAAAAAGAGGACTATTACTCACTGCGCGACACCTACCTTATCATGAAGGTAAAATTCTTTACTTATAAGGAGGATGTAAAAGAAGATGGACGGGAATATGCCACTATGATTGCGGCGCTGGAAGGAGTGGAGCTATATTCCAGCTATGACCGCAAGGAGTTGCTTTATTCAGAAAACCTGCTCACCAAGAAAAAGAATCGTGTGCGCACGCGCAAACCTAAAACCGTCGATGTGACCGCTGAAGAGCAGGGTGTAGAAACCTCTTCAGAAATACCTGCTCAGCAATAGTTTTATGCAGAAGCGCGGATTTTCTCGCGCAGGGCATCAATCGGAATATTTTTTCCATCAACATTATAATGCCAGAATGTCCAGCCATTACAGGAAGGGGCATTTTGAAGCGCCGCGCCAACTTTATGTATGGAACCGCGCAATGGCTCTAAACGATTCATAGCGATAACGCTCCCGTCCGTATGGACTTTGGCCTGATGGCGATTTTTGGCATCGCTCAGGATGGCGCCGGGCTTCAGCAGACCCTGTTCGACCAATGAACCAAAAGGCACGCGTGGCTTTTCACGCTTTGCATTGGTCTCAATGAGATTATTCACCAGCGGATCAATCGCATCAATGCGCGCTTGTGCATGGGCGGCATAGGTTTTATCCTGCTCCAGCCCGATATAATGACGGCCAAGCTTTTTGGCTACGGCTCCGGTGGTGCCCGTGCCGAAGAAGGGATCGAGAATGATTTCGCTCGGACGGGTGGATGATTGCAGCACGCGGCCCAAAAGGCTTTCCGGTTTTTGCGTCGGGTGCGCTTTTTTGCCGTCTTTGTCCTTCAGGCGTTCCCCGCCGGTGCAGAGCGGCAAATACCAGTCCGAGCGCATCTGTAGATCTTCATTCAGAGATTTCATTGCATCATAGTTAAAATAATATTTGGACTTCTCCGACTTTGCTGCCCAGATCAGCGTCTCATGCGCGTTGGTAAAGCGCCGGCCACGGAAATTCGGCATCGGGTTGGATTTGCGCCAGATAATATCGTTCAAAATCCAGTACCCCAGGTCCTGCAGGATTGTGCCGAGACGGAAGATATTGTGATAGCTGCCGATCACCCAGATTGTGCCGTCAGGCTTGAGCAAATCATGCGCCGCGCCCAACCAGTCACGCGTGAATTTATCGTAGGCTTTCAGGCTGTCGAACTGGTCCCAGTCATTATCGACCGCATCGACTTTGGAGTTATTCGGGCGGTGCAGATCACCGCCAAGCTGGAGGTTGTAAGGCGGGTCGGCAAAAATGCAGTCCACGCTTTCCTTCGGCAGTTTGCGCATGTTTTTAACGCAATCACCAATGATGATAGAATCCGTGGATAAGCCGGTTTTTTGACTCGACATTTACAATCTCCTTTAAAATTTGAAGATCGAATCATGAGTCAAAAGTGATTCGCCGTCAAGCGCTTTTTATCGATTCCATAAGTGAATCCAAGGGATTAGATGTATAATTTAAACCGCTAACCTAGTCTGAGTCCGGGTTTGGCCGAACTCAATAAAGTTTCGTATCGGTGCAAAAGATTTGCGGTGATGCGGCGTGATGCCGTGGCGGTTGATTGCCTCCAAATGCTCTTTGGATGGATAGCCAACATTGCGCTCCCACCCATAATACGGATGCTCGCGCGCCAGCTCAGCCATCAAGCGGTCGCGCGTGACCTTGGCGAGGATGGAGGCGGCGGCGATGGAGGTTGAGATATTATCGCCCTTAATCACCGCTTGAGCCGGGCAGGGCAGATCCGGGCATCTGTTTCCATCCACCAGCGCATGAACAGGAGCAGCAGGTAGCGCGCGGCAGGCCTTGCTCATCGCCTTCATGGATGCCTGCAGGATATTGATCTTATCAATCTCGGTGACCGAAATTTCAGCAACAGCATGCGGAAAGTGATCGGTGATCAGGGTAAACAAGTTTTCGAGCTTCGCCGCACTCAGCTTCTTGCTGTCTTTGATACCGGCGATGAAGGGCAGGGCATAACATTCTTCCGGGATAACCACACAAGCCGCAACCACCGGCCCGGCCAACGGCCCACGCCCGACCTCATCCAGCCCGCAGACCGGACCGGATATTGAGCGCTCAAGGGAAAGATCAGGCATGTTTTAAGCTTTGGCAAGTTTCGGAGCTTGCTCAGCTACTGTTGTTTGTGGCGCACGTTCAACGGGCTTTTTGCCGAAACTATGAGCGTGAGATACAAACATCCAAAAATTGCTGAGTGCTGTAATGACTTGTACATTTGGTCTTTCTACTAAATAGGCATGTTTTTCAAGAATTTTTTCTCTTTCATCCCTATCACTGCATGGAATTAAGAAAGTGCATGTGGCACCGGTTTTCTGAGCTGCGGCAATATGCGCAGGATTAGCGGAGACAAGCATAGAATTTGGAGAAGCTTCAGCTTTCAAATACTCTATGAATGCCTCATCACTTCCAAATGCCTGTGTGTAGCGTTCAACCATCTGGGCTGGAGAAACCTTGTCACCTTTGTTTTCTAAACGCGGGAGAACCTGAAGGCTTTCAAATATGCTCGCCAGTAAGGCTTTGTTGGGGGCTGTAAGTTCCTGGGGGGCTGCTGTTGATGCAAAGACAACTTCCCCGCCAAGCTGTAAATGTGCTTCAACAGCGAGGTTCATGCCGTTTTTTGCTTCGGACACTTTTAGATTAGGTTTTTCAGATACGCTTGTATCGAATAAGGAGCTCAATACTCCAGGCTCAAGAATAGATCCCAAGTGAATAATCCACTTGCAGGATTCCGCTGCTGCCTCATTCATGGATGCCATAAAACTTCTCCCTTTTCAGGGCTTAAATAAGGTAATTACATATGTATGTCAACCTCTTTACTTCAGGCTCTTGCTGGCAATCTCGAAAACATTAGGCGACAGGCTCGGCGTGGCCAGGATCCGCTCCAGCCCGGCCTTCATTTTCTCCTGCCTGTCCGGGGTATAGCGCCGCCATTCCCGCAGAGGCCCAAGCAGCCGCGCGGCAATTTGCGGGTTAATCGTATTAAGCTCGATAATCGCATCGCAAAGAAAGTTATACCCCGATCCATCCACAGCATGGAAGCATACGGGGTTGTTGATGGCAAAGGCGGCGTAAAGAGACCGTACGCGGTTAGGATTTTTAATATTGAAATCAGTGTGTTGTTTTAGGTTGTTAAGAATTTGAATGATGTCTGTACGTATCGCAGACGCCTGCAGCGCAAACCACTTATCCAGCACCAGTGGATAGTTTTTGAAGCGGGTATAAAAATCCTCCAGTGCCTCAGTCGTTTCCCCGCAATCAATAGAGGCCAGGACGCTTAAGGCCGCCATGCGATCGGTCATATTATCCGCGATGTCATATTGGTCTTTCGCGCGTTTGCGACAGCCTGTGCCCTGAGTCGAGGTCAGAACGCTCAAAGCGGCGTTTTTCAGCGCGCGGCGGCCCATGGCCCCGGCGCTCACACTGAACTCATCATCCGCACTATATTCGGCATAGATTCTATCCAGAACGCTGTGATGCTCGCGCTTTAATGTTGCAAGTAGAGCCTTGCGCTCTTCGTAAATGGCCGGAGGATCAATTTCCTTACGATGCTGGCCGATGGCGCTGACGCTGGGCAGGGTCATGGCGCGGGCGAGCAGAGCGGGATCGGATGGATCCTCCAGCAGCCGGCCGTAACTTTGCACGTACAGATCGTGATTGCCACTCTCCAGCGCGCGCAGAGCAAGGGTCTGCCCGGCTTCCCAGCGGTTAAATCCATCGCTGTCATGCACCATCAGGAAGGCCAGATCCTCATCGCTCTGGTTGGTTTTGAGCTTTACAGGGGCCGAAAAGCCGCGCAGGACCGACGGTATTGGTTTTTCGCCGATATTCTCAAAGGTGAAGGATTGCTCTGTTTCCTTGAGGTGAAGAACCTGTTCGGCAATGTCATGTCCATTTTCATCAAGAAGACCAACGCGCACAGGAATATGCATCGGCTTTTTATTTTTCTGTCCCGGCGTGTCCGGGATGATTTGCGACAAATATACGCTGTATGTTTTTTGTGCTTCATTATATACTCCCTCAAATGTTATTTCGGGCGTTCCGGCCTGTTCATACCACAAGCGGAATTGTGTGAGGTCCTCGCCGGAGACTTCTTCCATACAGGCAATCCAGTCATCGCAAGTGGCAGCCTGCCCGTCATAGCGGGAAAAGTACAGGTCCGTTGCCTTACGGTATTTCTCCGGCCCCAGGATGGTATGGAACATACGGATCACCTCCGCCCCCTTTTCATATACGGTGGAGGTATAGAAATTATTGATCTCGATATAGTTATCCGGCCGGATTGGATGGGCCAGCGGTCCGCCATCTTCCGGGAATTGCCGTGCACGCAGATCCTGAACATCATCAATGCGTTGCACAGGGCGGGAATTCAAATCGCTTGAGAATTCCTGATCACGGAAGACGGTGAGCCCTTCCTTGAGCGACAACTGAAACCAGTCACGGCAGGTAACGCGGTTCCCGCTCCAGTTGTGGAAATATTCATGTGCGATCACACTTTCTACGCGTATGAAATCATGATCTGTCGCCGTATCCTTTTGCGCCAAAACAAGAGCGGTGTTGAAGATATTCAGTGATTTATTCTCCATCGCGCCCATGTTAAAATCGCTGACCGCGACAATGTTGAAGATATCCAGGTCGTATTCCAGCCCGTAAACCTCTTCCTCCCATTTCATGGATTTCTTCAAGCTTTCCATGGCATGGCCGCATTGCCCCTCATCACCGGGGCGGACATAGATATACAGATCGACCTTGCGCCCAGACATGGTGGTGAAGGTGTCATGAACACGGTTCAGAGCGCCGGCGACTAGTGCAAAGAGGTAGCATGGCTTGGGGAATGGATCATGCCAGATGGCAAAGTGGCGGCCATTCTCCGCCGCGCCTTTCTCCTGTAAATTCCCGTTGCCGAGCAGAACGGGGAAATCTGTCGAGGCCTCAATCCGGGTTGTATAGGTCGCCAGCACATCGGGCCGGTCGGGGAAGAAGGTAATGCGGCGAAACCCTTCTGCCTCGCATTGCGTGCAATAGGAATCCCCGGATTTATAAAGCCCTTCAAGAAACGTGTTTTCCTCCGGCACGAGCCGGGTCTGCAGTTCCAGCATAAATTCCGTATCCGCAGGCTCCAGGCTCAGGCTATTCTCCGTGATCTCATATTCATTGATCTGCTTGCCGTTATATTTGACTGTCTGCAACTCCAGGTTTTCACCGTTCAGGAACAGCGGCGCACCCTTCGCGGTTTTGTCTTTGGCCCGAAACTGCATGCTGGCAGTTACAATGGTTTCTCCGGCGCGGATGTCAAAATTCAGATCAACATGCTCCAACGCATAGGGGTAGGGGGTGTAATCCTTGAGGTAAATGGTCTGGGGGGTGTCTGTGCGCATTTATTTTTCTTGTCGGGTTAAAGGAATATCAGGAATAATAGAATGCATGAAAATACCGGTTTTGGAAACAGAGCGTTTAATCCTGCGCCCCATTACGATGGAGGACGCCCCGGCATTGCAGAAACATTTTAACAATTGGAACATTGTAAAGTACTTGAACACCTCAGTTCCCTGGCCCTATCCCGAAGACGGGGCTATGCAGCATTTACAAGAGCACGTTATTCCTGAGACGGATTCCGGGCGAGCCATCATATGGGGCATCACCTTAAAGGAAAACGGTGATGAGGTTATCGGCGTTTTAGGGTTTTATCCTTATGGGCGTGATGAGGGGTGCAATCGCGGTTTTTGGTTATCAGAGAGCTTTCAAAAGCGTGGTATTATGTGGGAAGCCGTGACGGCGCAGCAGGACTATGTGTTCTTTGAACTGGGCATGGAGAAGTTCCAGGTTACAAATGATCGGGAGAATACAGGATCAAGACGTATGAAAGAAAAATCGGGAGGTGTTTTGATTAAAACTTATAAAAAGCAGGGATGGGAAGGTGAAATCACCAACGAGGTCTGGGAAATTATCCGCGAAAAATGGACGGAAATAAGAAGCATAACTGAGGACTAGGGCTAGTAATCGCCCTCAGTCTTGTGGTTGTAAATAACCTTTGCAAGCTTAAACAGGACATCTTTTACGCCGTCACCGGACACGGCAGAGATTTTGTAAACCGTTTTTCCGATAGCGTTTTCCAGCGTCTGGCGCTGATCTTCGGCTAGATCTTCACCCAGGGCATCGGCCTTGTTCAGCGCTATAATCTCCGGCTTGTCCTCCAGTCCGAAGCCGTATTCTTTAAGCTCATGGCGAATAGTTTTATAGTCGCCGACAATATCGTCCTGCGTGCAGTCAATCAGGTGCAGCAAGACCGATGTACGCTCAACATGCCCCAGAAAACGGTCGCCAAGCCCTTGCCCTTCATGTGCCCCTTCAATCAGGCCGGGAATATCGGCAATGACGAAATCCTTGTCTCCCACCTTCACAACCCCCAGATTGGGGTGCAGCGTGGTGAACGGATAATCCGCAATCTTTGGCTTAGCATTTGAACAGGCAGCCAGGAATGTTGATTTCCCGGCATTCGGAAGCCCAACCAGACCTGCATCGGCAATAAGCTTTAATTGCAGCCAGACATCCATTTCCTGTCCCGGCCAACCGGGGGTGGATTTGCGTGGCGCCTGATTTGTCGCGCTTTTGTAGTGCGTATTGCCAAAGCCACCATCACCGCCAGTAAGAAAGACCATACGCTCTCCGGCCTCCGTAAAATCAGCTAGGACAGTTTGCTTGTCATCCGCCAGGATCTGCGTGCCGACAGGAACCTTGATTATGCAGTCATTGCCGCCTGCACCAGTGCGGTTCTTGCCCATGCCATGCTGGCCGTTCTGGGCCTTGAAATGCTGTTGGTAACGGAAATCAATCAGTGTGTTGAGTGTGTCCATAACCTCAAATATAACATCGCCGCCGCGCCCGCCATTGCCGCCGTCCGGCCCGCCAAACTCCACATATTTCTCACGGCGGAAGGAGACGGCCCCCGGGCCGCCGTCACCGCTTTTGATGTAAATCTTTGCTTGATCGAGAAATTTCATTTTTTCCAATAAAAAAGGGAGGACGCGCCCCCCTTTGATCCTTGTATCTATAAAGGCTTATTCCGCAGCCTGCGCCGAATTGCCGTCATTCGCAGGAACAACGTTCACAACGGCCTTGCCGCCGCTCGTCTTGGTGAACAGAACCTGGCCATCAAAAAGGGAGTAGATGGTGTGATCCTTACCCATGCCGACATTCTTCCCGGGCCTATAGGTTGTGCCGCGCTGACGGATAATGATGTTGCCGGCCATAACGGCCTCGCCACCATATTTCTTGACGCCAAGCCTGCGCCCTGCTGAATCTCTTCCGTTTCTGGAACTACCACCTGCTTTTTTATGTGCCATAGTCTATCTCCTTGAATAAATGTCTTATGCTGCCTTGATTTCAGTAATCTGCAGAATAGTGATTGGTTGGCGGTGACCGGCCTTGCGGCGATAATTCTGGCGGCGCTTCTTCTTGAAAATAGTGATTTTCGGTGCGCGGGCCTGGTGCAGTACTTTTGCCTTAACGCTTGCACCCTTTACCAAAGGCTCACCCATCGTGGCTTTTTTACCATCGCTAATATACAAAACCTCAGACAAATCAACGGTTTTGCCTTCTTCAGCATCAAGCTTTTCAACCTTGATCTTGTCGTCCTTCTGGACTTTATATTGTTTTCCACCGGTGCGAATAACTGCAAACATCTCTAAATACTTTCTTTTTTCTTCTTTTTAGGGCGCAGATTGACTATTCTGAAACCCTGATACAAATTGCGAAGCTGGTTTATAACCGTAAGCGCCGGGCGGTGTCAAGAATTTTCAACGTCCCGATAACCCTGAAAAGTGACTATTGGTCTATGCATTCTTTAGAAAAAACCGAACATACGCTTATTACTGTCTATGGCGATGATGACGAGCTTGGGATTGGCAAGGCGCTTCAGGGAGGCCTGACCGACCGGGAGACCCGTGTTCTGGCGCCGCAGGACGAGGATACGCTTATACAGGCCGCCCAGAACAGCGCTGTCACCATTATCGGGATAAAGGAACCTTTGGACAGGAATTTAAGGCTGGCAGCCAGGCTGCATGACAACAGGCTGGTCGTGGGCAGCATCCTTGCTTTTGTCCCGGAGGATATCGGGCTAAGCCGCGTGCATATCCTGAGTAAAGGCTATGATAATGTCATTACCCGCAAGGATTTTGAGGATATGGAGTTTAAAAGGTTCCTGCAACGTAAGATCATGAGAGGAGGAAAGCGGCTTTCCACACTCATTTTGGAGGAGGAATACCGCAGGATATGCGATGCCTTGTCTCATGCCCCGGCCTCTATGATTGTGTTTGATGCGGATAAGCGCGCCGTATTTGTCAGCGATCATTATTTCCGCGCCTACCCGAAAATCGCGCCGCGCCTGATCCGCGGCCTGAGCGTTTATGATGCCTTCGATATGATGATGAAGGAGGAGGGAATGGAGCCGGATGATCCGCGCTTTAAGGATTTGCAGAAATTCTGGCATAATCTCCAGGGGAATGTTGAGTTTTCTATCGATAATAAAACCACCTACCGACTGAAAGCTGTTGAACTTTCAAAGCGTCGGGGCACAGTTGTTATGGGACAGAATATTTCGGACTATGAACACCGAAAGATTCAACTTGAAGACGAAAAACAAAGGTTGCATGCAGAAGTTCAAGATCTCAAGGAAAAGAGCGATGCTTATTCTGCGCTTCTAAATATGGCGCTCAGGGAGTTAACACCGCCTCTGGAAGGAATGCGCCGCTCGATTAAGACATTAGAAGATGCGCCAGGGCAGGGAGACTCCACACGAAAAGCGATTACAAACCTTTGCCATGTGCTGGGCTGCTTTGAAGATACGATTGAACGTATAGAGGAATTTGAAAACGGAACAAATAAGCCTTAGATTTCGTTTTTTATTTTTTGACGTTCTGCTTCAGTATTTCTTGAAAATCATTGTCCATGATCTGGTGCTTCAAAACCACGTTATTTGCACCGTTTTTCAGACAATCATTGACTGTGAGATCATGAGCAAGTCCGGTTGTGACGATAATAGGTACGTCTTTTACCTTCGCACGTACCAGCTCAACGGTCTCCGGGCCATAACTGTCCTTTACATTCAAATCCAGTAGAATGAGTTGAAATTTCTCCTTTACGGCCAGCTCTAAGCCTTTGGCAATAGACCTCACTGTTTGTACCGTGGAGCCTGGCCAAATTCTCAAGACCACTTTTTGAATGAAGAACAAATCATTTGGGTCATCTTCTATGAGGAGGATATTGTAGTTATAGCTACTCAGATCTTTCATTGCATACTCACGTAGTTGGTTTAAACATACCTATCGCGCAACGGTAGCTCCTGCAAACCGCTGCGCACCTTCCACACAAGTTATACGCATAATTTTAATGCCAATGACATAATGCAAATCTCATCAAAAAGTCAAGCTTTAATGTGAGAGTGCAACCGCGCCCCCATAGAAATACCATCCCAGGCCTATAACGAATAAAAAATTTCCGTACAGGCCGTGCTCTATCGTTACGAGCGCCAGGGATCGCGTCTGGGCAAAGGTGCTGGCGAAGATATAACCGCCGATAAAGCTTAAAATCGGGGCGACCGGATTGATAAACAACACATGCGCATAGGCAAAAACAATAGCGCTTGCGATGATCTTTCGACGCTCTGTCTTAAAAAACGGCGCATAGCGATCAAAGAAAAAGCTACAGAAGATAAATTCCTGCGGCAAAGCCGATAACACCGGATAAAGCACAAGCAGGAAGGGAATGATCTGCGGCTTGTTGTAGACTAGGTACAGCATCCGGTCAGGGTCATAAAAATACAAAAACCCGGCCATAAGCACACAGCAAACAACCCAGCGAATCAGGATCGGACGCAAATTCTCCCAGGTAACCATGTCCCATCGCCAAAGCTGCCTGAGATCCTGAAGGTGATAGCGCCGGTATATTAGCCAGCAGATCCCCGCCGCGCTCCACAAAAATGCAAACATATAGGGCGCCAGACGGAACGCTATAATCATACTGGGCAGGACAAGACAAAGCAGAAAAAATTCGAGAGCGAGAAGCTTTTTGTTCATGTGATAATTGCGAGGTAAGTGGCGGAGGGACAGGGATTCGAACCCTGGATGGGCGTAAACCCATGCCGGTTTTCAAGACCGGTGCATTCAACCACTCTGCCATCCCTCCTAATAAGTCTTTTCTCCTGGACGCCTGAAAGCGTAGAAGAAAATTCTGAGGCATTTTATAATGAGAAACCGAGACCCTTTCAAGACATTATACTTAAATCATTCAGTTTTTTCTTTATTACAAGCTGCTTCCTCATTTTTACACGACAACCTCTAAAAATTGTCTGCACAATCTGGGGGGATATTTCGTTAGGGTATCAACAACTTTTATTATTTTTTATATAGATTGAAACAGCGCCCATGCCACTGTTCTTATTTGATTTTTATCCGGTATAAATAACTTACCCTAAATTAAGGGTAATATTAAGGATATGTTTAAACAAAGCACATACTATAGGATGTCTCTATAAGAGATTAGACTAATCCAATAAAAAACTAAAGAGCTGAATTATAAGGGCAAATGAAGCATGGCAATTTTCAATTTAACGTTTGACGCAACCGGAATTTTTACAACGGACGCACCAACACTCGAATTTCTGATTAATGGTCAGGTGGTTTCTTCTCAGTTGCTTTTAGGGCCTTCAGGAACGTCCTCTTCCTATACTTTGATGTTTGAATTTAGCGGCGCTGCACCAAGCGATTTTGATGTGCGTTTTAACGATGCTTCTGGTGAGGCCGGGCGCAGTGTGAATATTCATCATTTCTACATTAACGGGCAAGGCGTTACGGACACTTCGCTCACCATTAATGATGGCGCGGTAAGCGGTGAAGTTGTTTTGAATAAAGGTGATCAGCTTGGCGTTGATACGACCGCGCTGTTTTATCTCTTTGGTCAGGCCGAGCCTACGCCCGGTGATATTGTTGATGCCCCGCCTTTGGCTGCAGACCCTTTAATCGGAACCTTGGCAAGTGAAACGCACATTGCCACGAACGCTGATGAGTCAATTTATGCCGGAAAAGGTGATGATCATATTTTTGCCGGTGGCGGCGATGATTTGGTGGTTGCGCATGATGGCAATGATTTGGTTGTTGGTGGCGCGGGTAATGACAAGCTGTTTGGCCGTGAAGGTGATGACCTGATTTATGGCGGGCTAAACGATGATATTATCTTTGGCGAGGATGGCAATGACACATTGAACGGCGGTGCCGGGCAGGATTTTGTCTCGGGCGGCGTTGGTAATGATATTCTTTACGGCGGTGATGATAAAGACAAGCTTCATGGTGATGAAGGCGATGATCATGTTCATGGCGATGCCGGTAATGACCAGCTGTTTGGCGAAGACGGTAATGATGTTTTACACGGCGGTGCGGATGATGATTATCTCGATGGAGGCCTTGGTGATGACACGCTAAACGGCGATGCCGGTGATGATAAGTTATATGGCGGCGCAGGTGCTGATACGCTCAATGGCGGTGATGGCAATGATTTTGCTTATGGCGGCGATGACAACGACACAATCAATGGCGGCTTTGGCAATGACAAAGCTTATGGCGAAAATGGCGACGACACCATGAATGGTGAAGATGGCGCGGACATTTTGTTTGGCGGTGCAGGTGCTGATACGCTCAACGGCGGTGCAGGCGAAGACCATCTTGATGGCGGTGATGATAATGATGTGATTAGTGGCGGCGATGGCAATGATATGCTTTTCGGTCAAGCCGGTAATGATACGTTGAACGGGGATGCTGGCCGAGACTTTATGTATGGCGGGCTTGGCAATGATACATTTAATGGTGGCGCTGATACCGATAAAGCCTGGGGTGAAGACGGCGATGATATAATTAACGGTGATGCCGGCAATGACGTGCTTTATGGCGGCGCTGGAAACGACACGATTAATGGTGGTGCCGATAATGACGTTGCTTATGGCGATGATGGCGTGGATACGCTGAATGGCGATGATGGTAATGACAAACTTTATGGTGGCAATGGCGATGATATTATTGATGGTGGTACAGGCCATGATCGCTTATATGGTGATGCCGGTAACGATACGATAGACGGTAAAGACGGTGACGATAAACTTTTCGGCGGAAATGGCGATGACATCATGACCGGCGGAAATGGCGATGATAAATTAAAAGGCGATGCCGGTAATGATACGCTTTCCGGTAATGCGGGCATTGATAACCTTATTGGTGAAGATGGCGATGATTATCTAAGTGGCGGTGCGGATAATGATTATCTGACTGGCGGCGCGGGCGTCGATAATGTCAATGGTGGCACAGGTAATGATGTTGTTCTTGGCGGCGCGGGCGCTGATGTGGTTAAGGGTGATGCCGGAAATGATAAATTATTCGGCGGTGGCATTAACAATGATGCGGAGTTAAACCCCCTGTTTATTGCAGATTCTTCTTTATTCTTCTCAATCGCCAGCGGGTCCATTTATAGATATATCAGCGGTCCGGTTGATTGGTCTTCGGCGCAGGCGGCAGCTGAGAGCGCGGTGCTGAATGGTGTTAGTGGTCATCTTTTGCAAATTAATTCACAAGAAGAGAATGATTTTTTCGCTGATACTGAAAACCCTGTCATCACAGATGATATTTGGCTGGGTGTGACGGATCAAGCCTCTGATGGCGATTGGGTTTACACGGGCGGCGGCGAGCAAAACTTCCAGTTTTGGGAGGGCTCTACAACCGGCGGAAGTGGCCTTGGCAGCGCTTACAGCAATTGGGGTGGCGGCGCTTCCGGAACAAATGATTACGGCGTTTTTGATTATTCTACAGGAACCTGGGTTGATCAGAGCGGTGCTAGCACCAATGGCTATGTTATTGAGTGGGAAATTCCCCGCATGAACGATGATGGCGCGGCCGATACGCTTTTGGGCGGTGATGGCGATGACATTTTGTTCGGTAATGGCGGCGCTGATATTTTAAACGGTGAAAATGATAATGATATTCTGTTTGGCGGCGATGGTGGTGACACGCTCAATGGAGGCGCAGGCGACGATATCCTTGTTGGCGATATTTTAATCGATATTACGGAGCTGAATGTTTTGGATAGCAGCTTTGAAGATTCCGCTTATGGGAATAATCAGGCGGGCGAGCCGACAGCACCGGGCTGGACCTCGATCAATGGCGATAATAGCGCTGGCATTTGGGATCCATCGGGCAGCAACTTCTCAAATTTGCCAGATGGCGCGCAAGTGGCGTATGCCAATGATGGCGGCGGGTTAACACAAACATTAACCGAGACGCTTCAGGCTGATACGGTTTACACGCTGACATTCTTTGTGGCTGACCGTTTGCAAGGTAATTTCGGTGCTAATTTCGAAGCGCGTTTATTGGCTGGCGGCAACCTTGTTGCGAATGTGACAGGGACCTCTACTGAGGAGTGGACACGTTATGAGCTAACGATTGATACGGCATCCTTGCCCGGTGGCTTCGCTGGTTTTGGGCAGGCCCTAAGTATTGAGCTATTAGGCGTTGCCGGCGGAACAGTTACGCAGGTTAATTTTGATGATGTGCATCTTTATGCCATGCCTTCAGGTTCTGGTGACGTTGAGGTTGGTGCGGATATTTTGAATGGCGGCGATGGCAATGATGTTTTGTTTGGCGCGAGCGGTAATGACACATTAAACGGCGACGCTGGAAATGACACTCTATATGGCGGTTCGGGCGATGATCTTCTCGATGGTGGTGCTGGCGATGATTTGATTGATGGCGGTGATGGTACAGATTCTATCAGTTTTGCCTCTGCGGTTTCTGGCGTTACGGTCAATCTTACAGGCGGAACCATTAATGTAAACGGCACAGATACGCTTGTCAGCATTGAAGGCGTATTAGGATCAGCTTATGACGATAACCTGACAGGAAATGCCAGTGCGAATATTTTAACCGGCGGTGATGGCGTTGATACGCTTTCAGGGCTAGATGGCGATGATGTTATTAATGGCGATGCTGGCGATGATATTATTGATGGCGGCGCAGGTGCTGACGTTCTGAATGGCGGTAATAACAACGATACGATCAATGGCGGCGATGATAACGACATCATTCACGGCGATAATAATAATGATAATCTCTACGGTGATGCCGGAGATGATATGATTTATGGCGATTCCGGTAATGATAGGCTGTTTGGCGGCCTTGGCGATGACACGCTGGATGGCGGTAGCGGCAATGATTACGCCGATTATTCAACGGCAGGCAATGCGATCACGGCCAATTTAAACAGCGGCACAGCAACCGGCGAGGGCACGGATACCTTGATCGATATTGAGCGCCTGTTGGGCTCTGATTATGATGATAATCTCACTGGCGATAATAACAGGAACACTCTGGATGGTGGCGAAGGCAACGACACGATGAATGGTCTTGGCGGTAATGATGTGTTACATGGTCGTAATGGCGATGATATTATTCATGGCGGTGATGGCAATGATACAGTCAATGGCCATAGCGGCAATGACACGCTTTATGGTGATGCCGGCGCAGATACGCTCAATGGTGGCGGCGGTAGTGATATATTATATGGTGGTGATAATGCCGATCTTCTGAAAGGCGGCGGTGGCAATGATATGCTGTATGGCGGTAACGGACTTGATACGCTCACCGGTCAAAGCGGCGAAGATACGTTTGTGTTTGAATCCGCTTATGCCTTTAATAACATTGATGTGATTACAGACTTTAACACAGGCCAAAGCGATAATCTGGATATTAGCGATCTACTTTCCGGCTTTAACGGCAATATTGGTGAATATGTTCAGTTGAGTGAGGTTGCCGGTGATACATTGGTTCAGATCGACGTTGATGGATTGGCTAACGGCTCAAACTACCTTTCTGTTACTTCACTACAAGGCGTCACAGGGCTTGACCTGAATACGCTGTATAGCAACGGCGATATTATTGTTTAGTAAACTCTGAATATCTATTGAGGCCGGGCCTGTGAAACGTTTTACGTTTTAGTGATATTCACCCTTGTCTGTTCAGACAAAACTGCGCAAGATTTCTAAAATGTTTATCTCGCAACTTATTATTGGTGCCGCGCTGATTATCCTTACGGTCGTGATTCATGCCGTGGTTTTGGACCGAATTATCCATATCCTTGAAAAATTGGGACCGCTTCTATTCCAGCACTTTCAGCGCCTGTGGAAGGTTCCAACTCTTATCCTTGCCGTACTTGGCGTTTTCGGGGTGAATATTGTTCTGGGTCAAGACTGGTGGCTGATAAGCTCTTTCCAGGCTGCCAACGGCTTTCTGCTTTTCGGCTGGGGCACGGCCCTCATTTTTGAAATCATGTCTAAACTCTATAAACAAGAATTCATAAAGGCGACAAAATAATGTTAAAACAATTTCTCAAATTTTCTTTCCTGATTCTGCTTTGCTGTCCCTTTGCCGCCTATGCTGCGCAGGACTTTCAAAGCTGGCTTGCTGGTGTACGGGAAGAAGCGCTCCAAAAAGGTATCTCACAAAATACTGTTAATACGGCCCTGAACGGCGTAACTCCAATCCATAGGGTAATTGAGCTGGATCGCAAACAACCTGAAGGGCGCCTTACCTTTGCGGAGTATAAAGCCAAGGTTATCTCGAAGGACCGTATCGCACAGGGCCGCCGCTTACTCAAAGAACATGCCGCGCTTTTGGATAAAGTTAGCGCACAATACGGCGTACAGCCGCAATACATCGTCGCTCTATGGGGCATTGAAACCAGCTATGGCAACAATACGGGCGGTTTCAGCGTCATTCAGGCACTGGCAACACTGGCGCATGACGGGCGGCGCAGCGAGTTTTTCCGCTCTGAATTGCTGAACGCTCTTAAAATTATCGATGCGGGACATATCAGCGCCGCCAGTATGAAGGGCTCCTGGGCCGGGGCGATGGGACAAAACCAGTTTATGCCCTCCAGTTTTCATGCCTATGCCGTTGACGGCAATCATGATGGAATGCGCGATATCTGGAACAGCCTGCCGGATGTTTTCGCCTCCACCGCCAATTACCTCAGCCGCAGTGGTTGGCGCGGCGATGAGCGCTGGGGCAGGGCGGTGAAACTGCCACAAAGCTTTCCGGAAAGCCTGACAGGGCTGGAGAACAAAAAACCTCTTTCAGCCTGGCACAATATGGGGGTGATGCTTCCCAATGGAGAGCTGATCCCGGTGGCGGAGGGTATTTCAGCCTCAATCATCCTGCCGGACGGGATAAATGGTCCTGCCTTCTTGGCTTATGATAATTTTCGGGTTACGATGAAGTGGAATAAATCAATCTACTTTGCCACTTCCGTCGGCCTTCTGGCCGATGCCATAGCCCAGTGAAAACCCGGTCGCAATGCTTAGAAAAATATTATTGATCCTTCCTCTGTTCCTCCTGGCCGCTTGTGCGGAAGGGGAACTCGCTGCGCATATGGCCAAGCAAATTCCCCTGCCCGGTGAGCGATCCAGCCGGAATGAAGGGACCTTTAAAGTCGGTAATCCCTACAAAGTTGATGGTAAGTGGTACAAACCGAAAGAGGCATACAGTTTCAGCGAAACCGGAATAGCATCATGGTATGGGCCCAATTTTCATGGCAAACAAACGGCCAATGGTGAAATCTTTGACATGAACGAACTCACCGCAGCGCACCGAACCCTGCAAATGCCCTCGCTTGTGCGTGTGACTAATCTGGAGAACGGACGCTCACTGATTGTGCGTATCAATGATCGCGGGCCATTTAAACGCGGTCGCGTGATCGATGTTTCAAAACGTGCGGCAGAGCTTCTGGGGTTTCGCAGCAGGGGCACCGCGAAGGTGCGTGTTGATGTGCTCTCGGAGGAAAGCCGTAAAATCGCCGAAGCAGCCCGCAGCGGGCAGAGCACAAAAGGTTTTGAGGTCGCTATGAATGAAAACCGCCTCAGACAACCTACACAGCCTGTATTTACTACGTCTGGTGGACAAACATATTCTCCTGCGCCACCTGCCGCGCCATACAAGCAAAAACCGCCACCATCCCCTCTTGTCGATCAGACGGCGGTGAGTGCGCCAAAACCTGACCTCGTTCGTGCCGAAGCACTTGATCCTCCGGAAATCTCTGGCCATATGAAAGACGGAAACTTCCTGCCAGATCCGGTCGTTACACAAATGCCGGTAACAAAAACCAGTATCTTCATCCAGGCGGGCTCTTTCTCGGATCAGGCCAATGCGGTGCGCTATGCCCAGCAATTATCATCTTACGGATCGGCGAATGTTTATCCTGCTATCGTTAATAACCGACAATATTACCGGGTGCGCCTGGGGCCGATCGACACGGTCGACGAAGCTGATGCATTGCTAAGCAGTTTGGCCGAAAGCGGAAAAAACGACGCTATCATCATTGTTGATTGATATTCATCCGGGCGTTGAATTCCTGCTCTTAAGATGTATTGTATCTGTATGAAACATCTATTTACATTTTTCCTTATTCTTTGTTTCGCCTCTCCAGCGTTGGCGGCCACCGAAACCTCGATGGACAGCCCGGCCAAGCAGGCGATTGTTGTAGACTACAATACCGGTACCGTCCTGTATGAAAAAAACGCCGATGAGCGCATGCCAACCTCATCGATGAGCAAGGTCATCACCATGCTGGAGGTTTTTGATGGGCTCAAGACCGGCCAGATTAATCTGGACCAAACCTTTACCGTCAGTGAAAAAGCGTGGCGAATGGGCGGGTCAAAAATGTTTGTAGAGGTAGGCAAACAGGTCCGTGTTGAAGACTTAATTCGGGGGGTAATTGTGCAGTCCGGAAATGATGCAACTGTTGTTCTGGCCGAAGGACTGGCTGGATCCGAGGGCGCCTTTGCCGATCACTTAAACGCGCGGGCAAAAGAACTGGGCATGACCAATTCCCACTTCATGAACGCCAGCGGCTGGCCGGATGAAGATCATTACTCTACTGCACGCGACTTATCCATACTGGCTGCGGCAATTATTCGGCGATACCCGGAATACTACCCGTATTATTCGGAAAAAGAATTCACATTTAATGATATCAAACAAGGCAACCGCAACCCGTTACTCTACCGCAATATAGGGGCGGACGGCATAAAAACCGGCCATACCGAGGCCGGTGGCTATGGCCTAATCGGCTCTGGCGTACAGACTGGCCGCCGGGTGATTGTGGTTGTTAACGGGCTAGAGAATATGCAGCAACGGGCTGATGAATCGGCGCGTCTTCTGGAATGGGGATTGCAGCGCTTCTCGAACCACGTGCTTTTTGCAAAGGGGCAGAGCGTTGAAGAGATTCCTGTTGTCATGGGTACGCAGACCTCACTGGGGGTAACGGTTCCTGAAGACCTGCTCGTGACCGTGCCAAACAACGGTCTTGAGAAGGTCAAGATCACACTGGAATACAATACGCCTTTGATTGCTCCGCTTCAGGCCGCGCAGCAAATCGGAACAGTTAAGGTCGAGGTTCCGGACCTGGGAATCGCAACGCGCTCACTGGTAACATCTCAAGCTGTTGAGCGTCAGGGTTTCTTCGCTGCCGCGCTCTCCAAAATCAAATTCCTTCTGGGATTGGGATAAGCGCAAATGCCAGAACGCGGGCTATTCA
This sequence comes from uncultured Pseudobdellovibrionaceae bacterium, assembly GCA_964352675.1. GTDB lineage: Bacteria > Pseudomonadota > Alphaproteobacteria > Micavibrionales > Micavibrionaceae > CAYGSN01. The sequence continues at coordinate 81,008 of CAYGSN010000002.1, read as the reverse complement.
TCAGCTTTGAAGGCGGCGAGGGCAGCGGCAAGACAACTCAGCTCAACCGTCTGGCCGAACGCCTCACTGAAAAATCTGGACGAAAAATAATCACCACGCGCGAGCCCGGAGGTACGGAGGAGGCAGAGAAAATCCGCGATTTAATCGTGCAACGCGAGGGCGGCGACTGGAATCCCATGGCCGAAATCCTGCTGTTCTTTGCCGCGCGTGTCATGCATATCGAACAAAAGATAAGGCCCGCGCTAGCCGGAGGAAAAATCGTAATTACCGATCGCTTTACCGATTCCACAAGGGCGTATCAGGGCTATGGCCACGGCTTTGACTTGCAAAAAATTGAAGATATCAATCAACTTAGCACCGGCAGATTTGAACCCGAGCTAACCTTCATCTTTGATATAGAGCCGAAAACAGGGTTGGAGCGGTCCGGCCGCCGCTTAAAGGCCGAAGCACTGAACGTTGAACAAACGGAAGACCGTTTTGAAAATCTAGATCTGGCGTTTCACGAACGCCTGCGCGAAGGGTTTTTGGAAATTTCCAGGCAAAACCCCGCGCGCTGTATTGTCATTGATGCCACGCAGGACACGGACACTATTACGGATCAGCTTGAACATGAAGTCATGAAAAGGCTGGAGGGCTAAATGGATTTATTCGGAGATATCGCTCCACCGGCAACCACCGAAGACACTGCAACTCCGCCGCCACTGCAGGAACTTCCCATGTTCGAACACCCGCGTACTATGCCGTTTTGTATCGGGCATGATGCACTTGAAACACAGTTGCTGGAGCTTTACAAATCCGGACGCATGCCACACGGCCTCGTATTTTCGGGGATCAAGGGGATCGGCAAAGCGACGCTGGCCTATCGCCTGAGCCGGTTTTTGCTCAAGCACGGTCTTACCACCGAAACCCCACCTGAGACGCTTGACGTGGGGCAGGATGATGCCTCCTTTCGCCGTGTGGCCTCGGGGGGTGATCCGGATTTCCTGACCATTGAGTGCGCCTATGATGAGGCCAAAAACCGTTACAAAGACTCTGTTGATGTAGCTGAAATCCGCCGGGTTGAGCCTTTTCTGCGGCGCACAGCCTCCGGCGGCGGCTGGCGCGTTGTGATTATCGATGATGCCGACACCATGAAACGCAGTGCCCAGAACGCACTCCTGAAAATTCTGGAGGAACCGCCGAAAAACACGGTCATTATCCTCATCGCCCACCGCATTGGCGCGCTCATCTCCACCATCCGCTCACGGACGCGGACGTTGCATTTCAACCCGCTTAAGGCACAGGATATCCAGACTTTGCTGCTGAAAAAAGGAGTGGGGGCACCCCCCGAAGAAATGGATATCCTCATTGGATTGTGTGAAGGAAGCTTTGGCCGTGCCTTGGACACCATTGATTCCGCAGGGCTGGAGACACTCGCCAAAATCCTCGAAGCGCTGGAAGGGCACCCGAACTGGAACTGGCCACACCTTCACCGCCTGGCGGATGATCTGGCGCGGGCCGGTGCCGATAAAGCCTATGAGAGCTTTGAAACCCTGCTGCCCTGGATGATGGCCCAGCTCTGCAGAACCAAGGCCAGAGGTGGAGAGACCGGCAATCCCATCCTGCACAAGCCGGTCTTTGAAACCCTGCTGCGCCAGTCTTCTCTTGAACATTTGCTTAAAACCTGCGAAAACCTGAGCGCGCATTTCGGCAAAATCCGCTACGCCAATCTGGACAAGCGTCAGGGCGTGTTGGGCGCATTTTCGATTATCGCTGCTTAAAGGAAGAATAATGTCCAAAGGACCATTCTATATCACCACCGCGATTTCCTATGTGAACGGATCACCGCATCTGGGCCATGCCTATGAAGCGGTGCTGAGCGACGTGATGGCCCGGTTCAAACGGCTGGACGGGTATGATGTGCATTTCCTAACCGGCACGGATGAGCATGGCGAAAAAATCGCCAAGACCGCGGCGGATAATGGTATGAGCCCGCAAGAGCTGACCGATAAATATGCCGCGGAATTTGAGGCCATGACCAAAATCCTCAACATCTCCCATGATGATTTCATCCGCACGACCGAGGAGCGCCACTACAAGGCTGCGCAGGCGATCTGGACCAAATTGCAAGAAAAGGGTGATATCTATCTCGATCAGTATGCCGGCTGGTATTCCACGCGTGAGGAAGCCTATTTCGGTGAAGATGAGATTGAAGAGCGCGATGGGCAGAAATTCTCACCCAACGGCACAGAGTTGCACTGGGTAGAGGAGGAGAGTTATTTCTTCCGGCTTTCAAAATATCAGGATCAGCTTTTAGAGCTTTATGCGAAGGTTGGATTTGTTCAGCCAGAAAGCCGCCAGAACGAGATTACAAGCTTTGTCAAAGGCGGGCTCAAAGACCTCTCCATCTCTCGCCAGAAGCACCGCCTGGAGTGGGGCGTGCCTGTGCCCGGCGATGATAACCACGTGATGTATGTCTGGCTGGATGCGCTGACGAATTATATCACCGCGCTTGGCTATCCTGATATGGATGCGGATCTCTATACAAAATTCTGGCCTGCGGATTACCACGTGATCGGTAAGGATATTACACGCTTTCATGCCGTTTATTGGCCCGCGTTTTTGATAGCGGCGGATATTCCCTTGCCCAAACATATTTTTGCCCACGGTTTTTGGACGGTAGAGGGGCAGAAAATGTCGAAATCTCTGGGTAATGTGATTGCGCCATCCGATTTGGTTGATCGCTATGGTGTGGATGCCACGCGCTATTATCTGATGCGCGAAATTACCCATGGTGCGGACGGGAATTACAGCCATGAAACGGCGATCGAGCGCATCAATGCCGATCTGGCCAATGGCCTCGGCAATCTCGCGCAGCGTACATTGTCCATGATCTATAAGAATTGTGATGAAAGCATCCCGCAGCCGGGAGCGTTTAATCCAGAAGATACAAAGCTCCTGCACTATGCCGATACCTCCCTAAAACCGATTATTTCGGGGAAGATGGCTTATTTTGGAATAAATAGAGCTTTGGAAGACATTTGGCGGCTGGTTACGGATGCAAATATATATGTTGATGAACAAGCCCCTTGGGCTTTGAAAAAAACAGACCCAGAGCGCATGAACACCGTGCTCTATGTTCTGGCTGAGGTCACCCGTTGTCTTGCTATCTTAATAAAGCCTGTAATGCCCAACTCAGCAGATAAATTGCTGGACCAACTCAAAATACCACAAGATGAGCGGCTTTTTATTCATTTACGCGATGATTACGCCCTCAAACCCGGCACTGCCATCGATAAACCCGAAGGTATCTTCCCAAGGATTGTTGAAGACGAGGCGGCCTAGATGTGGATTGATTCCCATTGTCATCTCAATCATCCGAAAATAGAAGAGGCTGGCAGCCCGGCCGATCTGATCAAAAGCGCCCATAAGCACAACGTAGACGGCCTTGTTACAATTTGTTGCCGCATCTCTGAGGAACTGGAAACGCTCACGGCTATTGCCGGGGCGCACGACAATGTTTGGTGCTCCATCGGCACGCACCCCCATGATGCGGGGAAAGAGGAGGAGAAAACCATCAGCGTCGCCGATATCGCCCGGCTGGCCAATGACAATCCCAAAATTATTGGAATAGGTGAGACGGGGCTGGATTATTACTATGATAATTCGCCACGGCCGGACCAGAAAGTCAGCTTTGAAAAACATATTGAGGCTTGCCTTGAAACCGATCTGCCCATTATCATTCATGCCCGCGATGCGGATGAGGATGTTGCGGATATATTGACGCAGGCTGCTAAGGACACGAACCTAAGTGGCGTCATGCATTGTTTTTCTTCCGGCCCCGCTCTGGCCAAGGCTGCGCTCGATATCGGGTTTTATATCTCTTTTTCGGGCATTGTAACCTTTAAGCAGGCCGATGAGTTGCGCGACATTGCAAAAACCGTGCCGCATGACCGTATTCTGGTGGAAACTGATGCGCCGTTCCTTGCGCCCCTGCCGCATCGCGGGAAAACGAATATCCCCGGCTATGTCCAACATACCGGAGCTTTTCTGGCCGATTGGCTGGAAATTCCGGTGCAGGACTTTGCGCGCCAGACCACACAAAACTTTTTTACCTTGTTTCAAAAGGCCAAAACATCATATAAATCGGTATGACCTATAACCCAGAACTCCTCGACAAAGCCAAGCGCCACCCTGAAAAGCAAAAGAACCCGGATCGTCCGGCGGGCCGTAAGCCGGAATGGATCCGCGTCAAGGCACCGCAGGGCAAGCTTTATCAGGAAACCCGCGATATCGTCCGCAAACACAAGTTGACCACTGTATGCGAGGAGGCGGGGTGTCCGAACATTGGTGAGTGCTGGCAGCAGAAACACGCCACCTTCATGATTATGGGCGAGATTTGTACCCGCGCCTGCTCCTTTTGTAACGTGGCCACAGGAAAACCTGAGGCTCTGGATAGATACGAACCCCTGCGTGTGGGTGTGGCCGTGCATCAAATGGGCCTGAAACATGTGGTGATTACCTCCGTTGATCGCGATGATCTGGAAGATTTCGGGGCGGAGCATTTCGTCAAAACCATTGGTGCGATCCGCATGAAAAGCCCGGATACAACGATCGAAATATTGCCCGGCGATTTTGGCGGCCATATGCCCGATATTGACCGTGTCATTGATGCTCGCCCGGATGTGTTTAACCACAATTTGGAGACTGTGCCGCGCCTCTACCCGACCATTCGCCCCGGTGCCCGCTATTTCCGCTCGCTCCGATTACTAGAGCGCGTCAAGGAGCGCGACCCACAGCAATTCACAAAATCCGGCCTGATGGTTGGCCTGGGTGAAACAAAAGAAGAGGTGGGGCAAGTCATGGATGATATGCGTGCGGCCGGTGTGGATTTCATTACGATTGGTCAGTATTTGCAGCCGACACCAAAGCACGCCCCGCTGGACCGGTTCTGGACCCCGGATGAGTTCAAACAGCTCGAGCGTATGGCTAAATCTAAAGGTTTCCTGATGATTTCTGCTTCGCCTTTGACCCGCTCCTCGCATCATGCGGGGGATGATTTTGCCAAATTGAAGGCTGCGCGCGAGGCTAAAATGACCAAACAAGCCGCCGAGTAGGGGCGCTCAACATGGGTGTTCAATCACATATCGAGCAAAAGCAACTGCCCTATACGCCCGAACAAATGTTTGATCTGGTTGCAGGCGTTGACCAATATCAGGAATTCCTGCCTTGGTGCAGCGCCAGCCGGATTACGCGCCGTGAAACTGACGATATTTTCTATGCTGACCTTATCATTGGCTACAAGGTTTTTCGTGAACGTTTCTCCTCCAAAGTCCATCTGGAGCGCCCCAACCATATCTATATTGAGTACCAGAAAGGTCCATTAAAGCATCTGAAGAACCATTGGCGGTTCACAGAAGAGCCAGACGGGTCATGCCTGCTGGACTTTAGTGTAGAGTTTGAATTTAAAAACAAGCTGTTACAGGGTTTTGTTCAGATGTTTTTTCAAGAGGTCATTTATCGGATGGTGGCGGCCTTCGAAGGCCGTGCGAAGGATTTATACGGTTAAGCCGCATTCCTCTTCCAAAGCTCTTCCCATTCATAAAAGGGCGGCAGCAAATGTTCAAATTGAAAATGCACGGCCGCCGGTTTAAGCGGTGAAAAGCCGGGAATATGCTTGAACAATTTATTGGTCGTGCGCGCTTCTGACCCTAATTTACGCTTCTTCTTTACCCCGACAAATTTGGTGTTTTCAAAATAATTCCAATATTTCCGAACCACCTGCCCGTGCGTGACAAAGGTATGTGTCGCGTGGCGCATCGTGCGCCAATGCCGATCACGCCCGGCGAGAATATAGGACGGATAATGATCCTTATACAAAACCTCGTGCTCCTGCGGATAGAGAAGGGAATGAGTGCCAAGCCGTTCCGCGACATCGCGGTAGAACGTCCAGAGTGTGGCAATGGCATCGGGCTCATGCAGATAATCATCCTCAACAAAATACAGGATCGCATTTTTCTCTCGGCCTTCGGCGAATTGCTGGTGCAGCGATGGGCCTTGTCCGGTTTTGCTCGTTTCGCGCATCTCCCAAGGGCAGATCAGGCCGCTTAAAACATCCCTGACCTTCTCCTGCGCCGCTTCATCGGAACGATCATCAAGGCAGATCACGTCCATTTTTCCAAGGTCCGCCGCCGCATTCACCGCCGTCACCAGCGAGCGCAGGCAGCACAATGTGCTGTCCTCCAGGGATTGATTACCCATGCGCTTCGAAGTATCGGCATTGCGGTTGCCGCGTACACATGTACGGACATAGACCACAAAATGGTCCAGACTGGAATCCGCTGGCAAAAACCCGCTCTCTGCGGCCTTGCGCAATGCTTTTATGCTGTCCTCGCCCTCAAGACCAGGCAGGCGCAGGATATTTGGCGCGCCGAATTTGCGGATGTGATAGCCGAAAGGTTTAAGCGCTTTTGAGGCCAGCTTCAGAAGATCGTTCATCTCAACTCTCCATGACACTCAAGAGATGTTTCAGCGCGGTTTGTACGGCCTGAACCTGCACCTCCTGGCGGTTTCCTGAGAATTGATGTTCCAGACTACCCGCTGAACCACCCTTCAGAGCATAACCAAAAAATACGAGCCCCACAGGTTTTTTTGCACTGCCTCCATCCGGACCGGCAACACCTGTGATGGAAACCGCCAGCCCGGCTTTACTGTTCTTCAAAGCCCCCTCAGCCATGGCCTTGGCGACAGGACCGCTGACTGCCCCATCAACCTCAAGCAATTCTTTGGGAACTTCCAGCATGTCCACCTTCGCGTCATTGGAATAGGTGATAAAGCCGCGCTCGAAGAATTTTGATGCGCCGGGTTTATGTGTGATGGTTGCAGCAAGTAATCCGCCGCTGCAGGACTCCGCAGTAACCAGCATCATATCACGCTCTAGCAAAACCTTGCTCAACTTCTCAACCAAATCCTGCATATTTTACTCCTATCACACAGAGGGCGGCCAAGAGACCTGCGACAATATCATCGCCCATAACGCCGCAAGCGCCGCCAACTTTTTTATCAAAGAATGATGCCGGCCAGGGTTTTGCGATATCAAACACCCGAAAGGCCACAAAAGAAACTACAGCAAGAAAAGGATTTAACCCCACAGGCAGAAGCGCGATCCACATTCCTGCGACCTCATCGATCACCACCATCTTGCTGTCGTGAATGCCAGATTGTTTTTCAAATTCATGTGCCGCCCAATATCCGATCAATGTTACGGCCATAATTGCGATCATCAACCCGATCTGGCCGTAAATAGCCAAAAAGATCAGGCCAAAGGGCAGGGCGCCGATAGTGCCCCATGTACCCGGCCCAGGATTGATATAGCCCAGGCCAAACCATGTAGCCAGAATGATCGCCGGGTGGCGCATTCTCAGGCGGGAAATGGTTTCGCTATCTTCTTGATTGGGAGGAAATATCATGGACCTAGCTCAACTTTACTGTGGCGATAGCCTGTGCGGCTATGCCCTCTTTGCGACCGGTAAAGCCGAGCTGTTCGGTGGTTGTGGCTTTAATATTAATCCTCTTCTTTTCTACATCCAGGATTTGTGCCAGATTTTCCTGCATCCGCACAGCATGCGGCCCGATTTTTGGGACTTCGCAAATAATCGTAACATCTACATTCTGGACGCTGCCACCTTGATTTCGCACCATATTCACGGCCTCTTTGAGAAAAACCGCGCTATCCATATCCTTATACGTGTTATCTGAAGGCGGGAAATGCCGCCCGATATCGCCGGCGCCAATGGCCCCTAAAAGCGCATCTGTCACGGCGTGCATCGCGACATCGGCGTCGGAGTGCCCAGCCAGCCCGAATTCATGCTCAACCTTTACGCCGCATAACATTAAAGGACGTTTCTTGTCGTGTTTTTCAAAGGCATGGACATCAAACCCCTGACCACTGCGAATGTCCGGCACTGTGTTTAAATAGCCCTGTGCGATCTCTAAATCCTCCGGCGTGGTAATTTTGATGTTGGTTTTCGATCCGGGAATCAGCTTAACATCGATTCCCAACGCTGACACGAGGGTTGTATCATCACTGTGTTCAAGGGCTGGATCGGCTGCATTATGCGCCTGTTTTAATACACCGAATTCAAAAGCCTGTGGGGTTTGCAGCGCCCAGAGATTGGTGCGGTCGGCAGCTCTCCCGGCTTTTCCACCATCGGCATAGCGCAGGGTTTCGCTCACGGGCGCCGCAAGACTTGCCGCTTTGGCAAAGTCCATTTCTGCCAAAAGCCTGTCCAGATCTTCCCGCTTTAAACAGGGGCGGGCTGCATCATGAATCAAAATTATATCTTCATTCTTTAAATTAGAAAAATACTTTAAGCTATTGTTTATACTCAGAAAACGATTTTTATTACCTGGAATAAAATCGGGCAGACCAATATCCTTGAGTGCCTCATGATACCAATCTGCATGCTCAGGATCGATAATGACCCGCAATGACGCCAGGTCAGGGTGCCCCGAAAAGGTCTCCACACTATGCCGGATCAATGGTTTTCCGCATAAAGTCACATATTGCTTTGGCACAGCCCCCCCAAAACGCTGCCCCGATCCCGCCGCCGCGATCAGAACATGAAACCCTTTCTTTTCCTTATTCTTTTTCATAGTTGTAATTCCGGTCAAAACTGTGTAAAAACTGTGGATATTCCTTATCTTTGCGTGCGTCAATCATGAAATGAGCTTGTTTTGAAAACAAAAATATTGAATACAGTGAAGCAGATCAAATTGTCTTTCCCTTCTCTCCCACGCTTCAGAGACAAAATCGTGAGTTATATCGCAGATTACGCACCGCTTATTGCAAAGAAGTATATGCAACGCCGCGAAAAACCAAAGAGAATTCTGTCCCGCCGCTGGAAGAATATTCTGGCTGGCATTCTCATTGTCATGTCAATCATCAGCGGTATAGCAACCTATATGGCGCTCACCGAGACGCCGCCGCTGGGCAATGATCCGGACACGGTCATCTGGCTTTTAAACATTGATCTCGTGCTTTTGCTGACGCTCGTCGCCCTGATCGCGCGGCGCATCGTCAGCCTTTGGAGCGGGCGCAAAAGAAAACTGGCGGGATCGCATCTGCACGTACGCCTGGTGTATATTTTCAGCCTGCTGGCCGCTGTGCCGGTCATTATCATGACGGTTTTTTCTGCCTATTTCTTCCATTTCGGCGTGCAAGCCTGGTTCGGCAACCGCGTTCTTACAGCCGTAAACGAGGCTCAGGCCGTGGCCGAGGCATATCTGGAGGAACACAAACAGGTCATTCGCGCCGATACGCTGGCCATGGCAGGCGATCTGGACCGTCAGGCGGGCTTCCTGTTCGGCAATGAGGAGGCGTTTGAGAAAATCGTGCAGACGCAATCCGTGTTGCGAAACCTCTCTGAAGCAATCGTTTTTGATGGCAGCGGACGCATTCTGGCCCGCTCCGGCCTCACATTCTCTCTGGAGTTTGAGGAAATCCCGCAATTTGCAATGTCTCAGGCCGATTACGGCGATGTCACAATCATGACCGGCGGCAATGACGACCGCGTGCGCGCGCTTGTGAAGCTGAACAATTTTAACGATACCTATTTGTTTGTGGGGCGCATGGTCGATCCACAAGTTCTCTCTCATGTTGTCGCGACAAAAGAAGCGGCCGAAGACTACGCAAATCTCCAGGACCGTTACACTGATTTGCGCCTTAGTGTTACCATGATCTTTGTAGTGGTCGGTCTGGTCCTGCTGATGACGGCAATATGGCTGGGCCTTATTCTTGCGCGCCAGCTTATCAAGCCGATCAGTACGTTGATTAACGCCACAGACCGCGTACGCTCCGGCGATTTATCTGCCCGCGTGCCGGAACTGGACAAGCTTGAGGAATTCGATTATCTCGCCCGCGCCTTTAACCGCATGACGCGCCAACTTGAAGAGCAGCAGGGCGCGCTGCTGAATGCAAACCGCCAGCTTGATGAGCGCCGCCGCCTGATTGAAACGGTTCTGCGAGGCGTCTCTGCCGGAGTCATTGGTGTAGATGTCAAAGGCGTTATCAATTTGGCGAACGCTTCGGCGGAAGAACTGCTCGGCCTCAAGGAATCTGGACTTACAGGTCAGAAAATCGGTGATATACTGCCTGATATCACAGGACTTCTGGAACAAGCGCACGAACGCCCGAACAAAACAACCCAGGCTGAAATTCCCTTTGTTCTAGCCGACCAGACCAAGCGCATATTCCTGATCCGGATTGTTATTGAGCTGGTTGGGGAAAAGGATGTAGGGGCGATCCTGACCTTCGATGATATTACCGAACTGCAATCCGCACAACGCAAGGCGGCTTGGGCGGATGTTGCGCGCCGGATCGCGCATGAGATTAAAAATCCACTGACCCCGATCCAGCTTTCGGCGGAGCGCTTACGCCGTAAATATCTCAAGCAAATTGACAAAGACCCTGAAACATTCTCCCAATGTACCGACACCATCATAAAAAATGTTGAGGATATCGGGCGCATGGTCAATGAATTCTCCTCCTTTGCGCGCATGCCCGAACCCGTGATGGAAAAGGGAAATATTATCAAGCATGTCGAGGATTCCCTGATTTTGCACAAGCAAGCAAATGCGAGTATCTCCTTTGATCTGCAAAGCCGGATAGAGGCGCCGCTCTATGCCAACTATGACCCGCGCCAGATGCGCCAGGCGCTAAACAACCTTATCCAGAACGCTGTGGATTCAATAACAGCGCGCCTGGAAAACGACGAGCGGAACGCCTCTGGAAAGGGAAGCATTAATATCATGGTTGATAAAACCGCAGAGAACGATATTGTCATTGCAGTGCAGGATAACGGGCAGGGGCTCCCTAAAGGCGAAAACCTTGTGAATTTGACCGAACCCTATGTTACACATAAAGAGAAAGGGACCGGCCTGGGGCTTGCTATTGTAAAGAAAATTATGGAAGACCATGGCGGGCAAATTTACCTTGGGGCACCGGAGTGGTTGAAATTGGATGAGGATTCCAGTGATACTCAAGGGGCTGTTGTCGTCATGGTTTTGCCGGGATTCCGGGAAAGCGGGGCGATTTCCAACGACCCGCACAGGGCGGCAGCCGCTAATATTTAAGCAGAAACATGACAGCAGATATTTTAATCGTCGATGATGAAGCCGATATACGCAACCTGATACGCGGTATCCTGGAGGATGAGGAATATAAAACCCGTCTGGCGTCCGGCGCGCGCGAAGCTTTTGAGAAGATTGAGGTCGAGGCGCCGGATCTGATCATTCTCGATATCTGGCTGCAGGGCAGTGACAAGGACGGCCTAGAAATCCTTGATGTTGTGAAAGACAAATACCCGCACCTCCCGGTTATCATGATCAGCGGTCACGGTACGATTGAAACCGCGGTTTCCTCGATCAAAAAAGGTGCTTATGATTTTATCGAGAAGCCGTTTAAATCCGACCGCCTGCTCCTGATGATCCAACGCGCGCTGGAAACGGCAGAGCTGAAACGCGAAAATGCCAGCCTGAAACAAAATATCGAGAGAAATTACCAGCTTATCGGCAACACCCCGGTCATCCAGAACCTGAACCAGGTCCTGGCTCGCGTCGCCCCTACAAATTCCAGAGTCCTGCTCACGGGTGAGGCCGGCGCCGGTAAAGAAGTCGCCGCCCGCGTTATCCACACTCATTCCAAGCGCGCGCACAACCCATTCTTTGTGGTGAACTGCGCAACCCTGCGTCCCGAACGCCTTGAGATTGAGCTGTTCGGCTCCGCAGAATCCAAAAATGGAGAAGCGGCCAAGGAAGGCATTCTGGAGCAGGCGGATCTGGGCACGTTGCTGCTGGATGAGGTCGCGGATATGCCGCTGGAAACGCAGGGGAAAATTCTACGTGTGCTGCAGGAGCAGCGCTTTAAGCGCGTTGGCGGCGATAAAGAAATTAAAATTGATGTCCGCATCATGGCTTCCACCAACAAAGACCTTCAGGATGCCATAAAGACCGGCCATTTCCGGGAAGATCTGTATTACCGTCTAAACGTCGTGCCGCTGCACATTCCGCCGCTGCGCGAGCATAGTGAGGATATCCCGCCGCTTCTGGATCACTTTATGAGAGAGCTTTCCATGAGCTCCGGCAAGCCAGCGCGGCAATTTTCCAACGCCGCGATAGAGCTCATGCGAAGCTATGGCTGGCCCGGTAATGTTCGACAACTGCGCAATACAGTTGAATGGGTCCTGATCATGAAAGGCGTAACAGGCAGAGACGTCTTTGACGTCGAGGATTTGCCGCCCGAAATCACAGGACAAGCAGGATCTTACGGCGGGGCAGGGCAATATGAGGAGAGCAGTCTTGATTTCGCCATGCTGCCTTTACGGGAAGCCCGAGAGTTGTTCGAGCGCAATTACCTGCAAAGCCAGATCAAGAGGTTTGGCGGCAATGTCTCCAAAACCGCACAATTTATAGGCATGGAGAGATCCGCCTTGCATCGCAAATTAAAATCCCTTGATATTTTAACCTCGGAGAAGAATGATGAGCCCAAGTCACAAAACCAAAAGAAGAGGGCTTAAAGCACCATGCGCATAATCATCTGCGGAGCCGGGCAGGTCGGCTATAACATTGCGGAATATCTTTCCGGTGAAGAAAATGATGTCACGGTTATTGATCAAAACGATGTCAAAATCGCCGATATAAACGATCATCTGGACGTCAACGGCATCGTCGGCCATGCGTCCAACCCTGATGTTTTAAAGGCCGCCAATGCGGGGGATGCAGAAATGATCGTGGCCGTCACGCAATCTGATGAGGTGAATATGATCGCCTGCCAGATCGCCCATTCCCTGTTTAACGTGCCAAAGAAAATAGCTCGCATTCGGAATCAGGCATATTTGCAGCCTGCTTGGGCAAATTTGTTCAGCCGCGCCCATATGCCAATCGATGTCATCATCTCTCCTGAAATCGTTGTGGCAAATGACATTTACAAGCGCTTATCTGTTCCCGGTACAACATTTGTATCCTCCATGGCCGAAGGACTGGTCCATCTGATCGGCGTGGTCTGTACTGAAAGCTGCCCGCTCGTGAACACACCGCTCAGCCATATTGAAAATCTATTTCCTGACCTAACCTTTAAGATTGTTGCGATCTTACGAAAAAATCGTCCGGTCTGGCCTTCAGAATCCGAACAGCTCTTTATCGGCGATGAGGTCTATTTCGTTGTGGATACCCAGCATCTAAAACGCACCATGGCCGCCTTTGGACATGAAGAAAAAGAGGCCCGAAAAATCTTGGTTGCCGGGGGTGGGAATATCGGTCTTGGGCTCACAAAGCTTTTGAAAGAGCGTGGGCGTGGAGTTCAACTTAAAATCATCGAACGCAATGAACAGCGTGCAGAGTTTTTGAGCGAGCAGCTTGAAAATATCGTTGTCCTGAACGGCAGTTCGCTAGACAGAGATATTCTAAACGAAGCCGGTATCGAGAATGTTGAGACCTTTGTTGCAGTCACAAATGATGATGAAAGTAATATTCTGGGCTCTCTCCTGGCCAAGCAATATGGGTGCCAGCGTGTCGTAACTCTTGTGAACAACAACGCCTATTCGCCCCTGGTCGGGCCGCTGGGGATCGATGCGATGGTGTCCCCGCGCTCTATTATTGTGGCGCATATCATGCAGCACGTGCGCCGGGGGAGGATCAAAGGGGTCCATAATCTACGCGACGGATTTGCGGAAGTCATAGAGGCGGAAATCTCTGATGCCTCTAAAATTGTCAATACAGCGATTTCCGAGATTGACCTGCCGGACGGCGTCATCATCGCCGCCATCGTGCGGGAGGAGCAGGTTATCCTGCCCACGCCTGACGAAGCAATCCGCAGCGAGGACCACATCATTGTTATGGCGCCGCAGCGCCAGACCCAGAACGTTGAAAAAATGTTCTCTATCCAGGTGGATTTGTTTTAGCCATGAAGCTCGGCATATTTGATTCCGGACTGGGGGGGTTGGTGATTGCAAAGGCCATCCGCCGGGAGCTGCCGGATATTGATATCTTCTATTTCGGCGATACGCTTCATGTTCCGTATGGCAGCCGTTCTGATGAAGCCATAACGATGTATACTTGGCGGGCCATCGAATATCTCTTCAGCCAGAACTGCAACCTGATTGTTATGGCCTGCAATACCGCCAGTGCCGCCGCCCTGCGCAAGATCCAGCAGGAATATCTGCCCGGCCGCTATCCGGGACGCAACGTCATCGGTGTTGTCGTGCCCACATTAGAAGCCGCAATCGACATGGGCTATACCCGGCTGGGGTTGATCGGAACCTCCTATCTCGTGCGGTCACGCATTTTCGAGGAGGAACTACAAAAAATAAACCCTGATATCCGGCTGTTTCAAAAGGCCACGCCGCTCTTGGTTCCTTTAATTGAACACAATGGTATGCAATGGGCCGACAGCATACTCGCGTATTATCTGGGATATATTGTGGAGCAGGGTATTGAATGCCTTATTCTGGGGTGTACGCATTACCCCTTCCTGAAAGAGAGGATACAGAAGATTATCGGTCCCGATATCCGCATTCTGTCGCAAGACGAAGTCATCCCCGCTAAATTAAATTTATATCTGAAGAATCATCCAGAATATTTTGATTTAATTGATAAAAATTCAAACTCTGATTTTATTGTAAGCGACCTCACACCCAACTATATCGATGCAGCGCGTATCATCTACGGGTCAGATATAGAGGTCAGGAAAGTTGAAACGGGGGGGCAATGACCGCAAGCGCCCTTCCTCCTGCTGTTTTCTTTGATTGGGACGGCACTCTGGTCGATACTTATGCTCTATTACAGGGGGTGCATGAAACGATAATGCACGAAATGAACCTGCCTGTACCCCCCGATCCGCGCTGGTTTGAGGCTTATTTCGGCAAGCCCAGGGATTTTATTTTTAAAGGTATTTATACAGAGCAGGAAAGCGAGGGACGCAGCCGTTTTGAGAAAACCTATTTTGCAAAGCATACGGAATTCCTTAACGCATATGACGGCGCCCCTCCGCTCCTGAGTCAGCTAAAAAATCTGGGTGTAACCCTTGGTGTAGTCAGCAACAAAAATCCTGCCTTCCTGAATGCTGAAATCACTCACCTTGGCTGGGGCCCTTACTTCTCATGCATTATCGGTGCAGGGGAAGCCGACGAGGATAAACCCTCAGCCGCGCCGCTGCGCCTTGCCGCCGAACGCATCGGCATAACGGCAAAGTTGCCAGAAATCTGGTATGTTGGAGATACACAGAACGACCTTCTTTGCGCGCAATCAGCCGGAGTAAAATTTATTTTCATGCAAACGCCCTTTGCGGAATGTCCCGGAATCAATGAAAATAACACATTCGGTGTTTTTAAGAATTTAACAGAAATGCTGGAATTCCTGTTGCAAAGCGCCGAAAAACAGGTAAAAGAATAATAAAACTTTTGTATAGCATCAGGTTTTACAGATGTCAGCGCATAGCGTTTAAGACTAGAATATTTAAAAAAGGTATTTGAAAATGGCGGAGAAATTTCAAAACGTGCAGGACGTCTTCCTGAACACCATTCGTAAAGAGAAAATGACGGTCACCGTCTTTCTTGTAAACGGTGTGAAACTTCAGGGGATTGTGACCTGGTTTGATAATTTTTGCCTGTTGTTGCGCCGTGAATCACACGTACAGTTAGTCTATAAGCACGCTATATCAACAATCATGCCCGGCGGCCCGCTCAATCTTTACGATGCGGAAGAGGCCGGTGCGGAAAGCGAGAAGCCGGATGCTGGCGAATAACGCTTAAAGCATTATATCGAATTCATGACAAAAACATTACTGGAAACCCCTGACCCTGCGCATCGGGACAGTTGTTTGATCGTACATCCCGAAGTTTACAATACAAAGAGCGATCAGACCCTACGCAATCTCGATGAAACCCTGCAGGAAGCCGAGGGCCTGGCCAGGGCCATTAATCTCGATATTATAGACACCCTTACTTTTAAAATCAGCCGTATCCAAGCCGGGGCCTTTCTGGGAAAAGGACAGCGGCAGAGTATCAAAGACGCAATAGCGGATCATGACCCGGATGTGGTGATCGTGAACCACAGCCTGTCTCCTGTACAACAACGTAACCTGGAGCGTGAATGGGACGTTAAGGTTATCGACCGCACGGGCCTGATCCTCGAAATTTTTGGCGCGCGCGCCCAAACCAAGGAAGGACGGCTGCAGGTTGAATTAGCGGCCCTGGAATATCAGCGCTCCCGCCTTGTGAGATCATGGACCCACCTGGAGCGGCAACGCGGCGGCGCCGGCTTTATGGGTGGTCCCGGCGAAACCCAGATCGAGATTGACCGCCGCCTCATCAGTGAAAGAATTATAAATCTCAAAAAAGAGTTGGAAAACGTGCGCCGCACACGCGAGCTCGGCCGCAAAGCCCGCGAACGTGTGCCGTTCCCCGTTATCGCCCTTGTCGGATATACCAATGCGGGGAAATCGACGCTCTTTAACACGCTGACCAATGCAAAGGTCTTTGCAAAGGACCTGCTCTTCGCCACGCTTGATCCGACCCTGCGCCGACTGGCGCTGCCCTCCGGCCAAAAGGTGATCTTATCCGATACGGTGGGCTTTATTTCAGACCTGCCCACACACCTGATCGAGGCCTTCCGGGCAACGCTGGAACAAACCGTACATGCCGATGTCATCCTTCATGTCATTGATGTTTTCCGCCCGGATTACGCAGCACAGCGCCGGGACGTTTTGGATATTCTAAAAGATTTGGGAATTGAGGAAGAGGATGAGCGCATTATCGAAGTCTGGAACAAGGCCGATTTATTAAGCAAGGATGACTACGCCGATTTTGCCCGTAAGGAAAAGTTTCAGGACAATGCGGTCACAATTTCTGCCGTAACCGGTCTGGGGCTGGAATCCCTTGTCGAAAACCTCTCCCGGTCCGTTTCACGAAAAGCGCAAGAGATAACATTGCAAATCGATGTGCGTGACGGCAAGGCCCTGGCATGGTTGTATAGTCATGCGGAGATTCTGGAGCGTGAAGATCACGAGGACAATATTGCTCTACAAATTTTAATAGAGCCGGGGCAATGGGGAAAATTTTGTAGCCAATATCCATACCGGCCGGACAACAAAGAAACGGTGTGAAGGAAGTAGCATGAGTGTGATAGACCCGGAGAAAATCGCGGAGATATTGAAAGAAACCGCTGCACTTCATATCATGCCGCGCTTTCAAAAACTCGAAGATCATGAGATTTCGGCAAAGACCAGTCCGCGCGACCTGGTGACAGAGGCCGACATTCAGACCGAAGCACATCTGGAGCGTATTTTGCCGGACCTGTTGCCCGGCTCCCGCGTAATCGGCGAGGAGAGCGTTTCGCGCGGTGAAACCACCCTTGATATTCTCCAGCGCGATGACGAGAAAGTCTGGATCATTGATCCCGTTGACGGCACCTTTAATTTTGCCCACGGCAAAAGTGAATTCGGCCTGATGTTGGCCTGTGTCATTAACGGGCAAACGGAACATGCGTGGGTATACCATGTGGTCGACGAGAAAATGCATGTCGCGGAGCGCGGCTCGGGTGCCTATATGAACGGCACACGGCTTAGGGTTGAACCGCAGAATGATATCTCAAAATTCGTTGCGCATGTAAATTACAAGTTTTTTCCCGAGGAGATCAGACCGCAGATCAAAACCGTCATGAAGAACTTTGCCCAATCTTATTCGATAGGAAGTGCCGCCCATGAATATACCCGCATTGCCACGGGGCAATCGGATTTGATCGTCTATTCCCGCCTGAAGCCCTGGGACCATTTGCCCGGAGCGCTGATCGTCGAGGAGGCGGGGGGTTATATCGCCAAATGGGACAGGAATCCTTACACACCGAAAGATGACTATGCGGGTTTGATCGTTACAACCTCCCGCGAAAATTGGGAGCAGGCGTATGAGCTGTTTTTCGAAGGGGTGGATCTATCGAAATATCTCTAGCTCTTTTTTAGCGCTCTTTGCTCTTTTGCCTGACCCACATTTGCAGCATTTGATCCAAAGATGCATCCGTCAAACCCTTACCTTCCTTCTTAAAATCCTCTTCTAATCCCCTGAATCGTCTTTCAAATTTATCATTAGCCTCACGCAAGGCTGTTTCGGAATTGACCCCCAACATCCGGGCGAAGTTCACCAGCACAAAAAGCATATCCCCAAATTCTTCGCTTTGTTTTTCAAGCGAGCCGTCTTGGATAGCCTCACGCAATTCGCTGATTTCCTCTTCCAGCTTGTCAAGGACATCGCCAAACGCGGGCCACTCAAATCCAACCTTCGCCGCTTTTTTCTGCAGTTTTTGTGCGCGGAGCAGGGCAGGAAAAGATTTAGGAACACCATCCAGGGCACTATCATTCTCCCCCTTATTTTCCTGCGCCTTTTGCTTGTCCCAGATATTATTAACGTCTTCGGGATTGTCGGCACGGTCCTCGCCAAACACATGCGGGTGGCGGGAGATCATCTTCTGCGTTACCTCGCGGATAACATCTTCTATATTAAAAAGCCCTTCTTCACTGGCCATTTGCGCGTGATAGACGGGTTGGAGCAGAAGATCGCCAAGCTCTTCGCGCAAATCATCCATGTTGCCGCGGGCAATAGCGTCATGGACTTCGTAGGCTTCCTCGATCGTATAGGGCGCGATGGATTTAAAATTCTGTTCTAAATCCCACGGACACCCCCCATCAGGATCGCGCAGGGCGGCCATAACATCAATTAATTCCTGAATGGGGTGGGCATTTTTGTTTTTGGATTTAAGTTTTGGCTTGCTCATAAGCCTAGAATACAACTTTTACCATGGCTTGGGGAACGGATTCCGTAACGCCGTCAATTCCATACAAATTATGCCAGTAGCGCCACTCCGCGCCAATGAAAACCCGGCCGTCCTGCTGCGAAACCGCATCGCTCACATCCATCAAGAGCTGGGGCTGGGTGAAGAAGTTCCGGGTGCCTTCCTCATAATCGGCATAATCGAAATAACCGTCAAATGTAAAATTGCGCCCCACCGCTTCGAACGGACGGCTCCAGACCCATGTGGTCTGCCAACCAGAGCCGGACACATCTGGGTTGTTGCGGTTATACAGATTGATCTGAAAAAAATTAAAACCGGGAACATCCAGATCAACCGCACCGCCGATCAGGTATGCATTGAAATTTCGCCCCATCTCCAGCGTACCGGAAATCAGAACATCCTGAACAATCCCATAGGAAAAACCATATCCGCTCATTTTACTCAAAGACAGGCGCGGTGAAAATTCTGCATTGATACTATCGGGTTCATCAAAGGAATAATCGACATAGAAAAAATTATCGCCGTATTTCCAGCCATCGGCATGTTCGAAGGTAAAAGTCGTCTGGGTATTGTCATCAAACCGAAACCCTTCGCCATGCAAAAGCTGGACGTTATTGGATTGCCATTCAAGCCAGCCGCCTTGGGAAGAATCATCGGCCTTGGCCGTAAATGGCCAAAAAGCGACGGACAATAAAAGTAAAATAAATATCGGCATGGGGTGAGGTTCTAACGTTTTAATCTTTCTGTGTAAAGACATCATTCCACGCCGAGATCGGGCCGATCAACGCTTCTAGCTTTTCAACTTCGCCTGCAAGCTGCTCCTCAAGCCATAAACGGTCTTTTTCCGGGATGGTTTTGTTTTGAGCATCCTTGTTTTCCTTACCGAATATCAATGTCTTAAGCCCGATAGCCTTGGCCATATTGATAATGAAATACAGCCTGTACTGACGCAGGAAATCCGCCCCACGCTGGGCCATTCCTGCAATCATCGAAGAACCGGAATAGGTGGTGGTATTAAACCGATCTGATATCCGATCAGGCGCCTTGATATAGGAAAGGCCAAGGATTTCGCATACTTGCCGGACGTATTTATCTTGATCGGCCTCTAGATCTTCCTGAAAAACAATACGAATTTGATCCTTATCAAAATGCTCAAGCCAGCGATTCAGGTGATCGGCATAACGGCTGCTCTGTATAATTTGCGGGTTTTGTTTGCAGGCCTGCTCAAGGCTACCGTACACGATGCCATAGCGCACGTAGTGCAGGTAAAGAGAATAGGAGCGCACGACGGGATGGCGCAGAGGGCAAAGCAAAGTCACATCTTTACCAAAATATTCGGAAACGCGTTCTGGCGCTTGGTCATGGTCGAAAGAGGTGGTGGAAATTTCCATCACAATTTTATGGGTGTCTTCGCACTTGAAATGCTTTTGATAAAAGCCAATACCGCGCTCAAAATGACGGTCGAAAAAGAAGACCTCTTTCACATCAGACGGCACACAGATGTCATCACGCTGCCGGAGATAACGATCCAGCCAGCTTGTACCGGCACGTTGAGGGCCCATAGCAAAAGCGAACGGGCGGTCAAAAACCGTTTGCTTAACTTCGCCTGTTACCTTTTTTGCAATCGTCATAATCTTGTGACGCCCCGCCTTCCCTCAAAATAATATAAAAACATACAGCTTTCCTTGAATTTGAGTAAAGTGACAATTGTCCAAAAAGCTAAAAAAACTTGAGAAATAGCAAGTTTTCCACAGGCAAATTTAAAAAACATGCTATTATTGAAATGGTTTGTTTTGATTCGTGGGCGTTCTGCCCAACAATCAAATGTTATAAATTTGTTCTTCTTGCCCGTTTCGTGGCAAATTTTAAGTGGTTACGATGATGTATCGCAACACCGTATTGCTGTGGGGTGCGGCATGCCTTTTAAGTGCATGTGCCGCTGTCCATGCACCTCTTACAGACGAAGAAAAACAAGCCACAATTTCAGCAGACATTCAGAGCCTTTACCCGGATACTGCTGCCTCGGATCAAAACAAACCCATTGAGATGAGCATCGATAACGCCCTGCAGCTGGGTCTGCGCAAGAATCTGGATCTAAAAGTCGCCTCGCTGGAGGCCATCGCAACGGGAAACGATGCGCTGCTTGAAAAACTCAACGCCTTGCCCAGCTCTACTCTAACCTTGCAAAATATCGGACGCACCAATCCGGGCGCATCCTCCAGCCGATCTATAACAACAGGCACACAGTCTCTGGAACCTTCCATTTCCACTGAACAATACCGCAGCACAGTAAAGCTGGAGCAGAGTTTTGACGTATTGGACCTAGGGCTGACAATTACACGATCCAAATCAGCATCAGACCGCACGCTTATTGCGCTGGAACGCAGGCGTAAAGTGGCGCAGAACCTGATGCATGATATTTATTCGGCCTATTGGCGCGCCAAATCCGCACAGGAGCTTGATGAAAATCTAAAAAAACTCTCAGCACGTGTAGATGCACAGCTTGCAAACCTGAAAAAAGCCGATGCCAAAAAGCTGATGGTCAAACAGGACTATCATCAAAAACGGAGCGCACTTTTAAACAAAAGAAACAATGTGAAGGAGTTATCCGAGCAGCTGGCCCTGGCAGAGATTGAGTTAAAGACCCTGATCGGATTACCGCTTGACCAGGAGATTCATCTTACAACAGAGGATATGGATGTCCCGTCTGTCAAAATGAGTCTGGAGGAGATGGAGAATTATGCCCTGCAGCACAGGCCGGAAGTGCAAGAGGCCCTCCTGAACTCACGCATTGCCGAACGCAATGTTCGCCTTAGCATCTATGAAAGCTTCCCGGGGCTGGAGGTCTTGTTTGCCTTCAACCGTGATGAAAACAAATTTTTGCAGGATGCTGACTTTGTCAGCCACACCGTGTCTCTTACCCAGAACATCACGCGACTTTTAACGCTTCCCGCACGCCATCGCCGTGCAAAGAATGAGGTCGAGCTTGAACAGGCCCGCAGACAAGCGCTTTTGGCCGCTGTTTTGACACAGGTGCAGGTCGCCTATAACCGCTATGAATATAACAAAGCTCTCAGTCAAAACGTGAAAGAGATTAATGACAGCAACAAAGCCCTTTTGAGCGATACAAACAAACGCAGGAAAGTTGGCTTGCTGGACGGCAGCGCCCAAATAGAAGCGGAACTGGACGCAGCGTTTTCCAATATAGAGGCCGAGTTGGCCTACGCAGATGCCCAAGCCTCTTATATGCAGCTCTTAAATGCAATCGGAGCGGATTCCTGGACGCATAAAGCCGGCGAGTTTGTGGAGCTTGTAAAGGCTTCCGAGACTAACGAAATGCAGGCGGGGCCAAAAAGTTAGATGAAACAGAGGATGGAAAAATATGCGAATACTATTCTGGTTCTGAAACAGGATGTGGCTCGCATTGTCTGTCACATAAACTCACGAACACGGGCGCAGATAAAACATCTGGTTGCGAAGGCGCGCCTGAAAGCCATGGTTTTTTATGGCGTCCTCTTGAAAATAAGGTTACCGGAAAACAAAGAAACAATAGCCTCCTTTAAATCACAGTGGGCGCTAGTCATTTCCAAAGCTCAGACAGTATCATCACCGCTTTTTAAGCGCGCGCTTGGGACAAAAGACAAGATATCCGGTCGGCTGAAGGACGCATACAAAAAATTCAAACCCGATCTGCCTAATATCCATGCAGGCATTGCAGCATCAATATGTGTGGGGTTTGCTGCTATTATTTTTGCGCTCTCAGGTGCTCCGGACGCTTTTGCTCCAAATCTACGTCATAAAGAGCCAAGGTTTAAATCTGAGCCTATCGTCCTTGCCCTGGCGACGCCTGAAGAATTAGAACCGGCCAGCGGAGAGCCACAGCATATCGCCGATACCCAAGAAAACCAATCCCCACCTCCGGCATCACAGGCGCAGGAAGGAGGAGAAGATCAGGAACCTTCGGTTTATAAGTTCGAATTTTTTGACAAAGAACAGCTAGAGGTTCAGGCTGTTCTGACCTCTCAAAAATCAGCCGTTATTGCATCAACTTTGAATGGAAAAATCAGAGAAATCCCATTCAAAAGCGGTGAAATATTCTACAAAGGCGATGTTCTGGTACTCTACGATTGCGGGTTTGAAGAAGCCAAGTTGCGGGAACTCAGCGCCAGAGCCCGGCTCTCCGCAGCACAATTGGAAGCAAGCCAGCAGCTCATGGATATGGATTCTCTTTCAACGATTGAGTATGTGAACGCCCTTGAAGGACACAGGCAAAACGAAGCACTGCTCGAGCAATTCTCAGAAAAACTGAAACTCTGCGACATTGTTGCCCCTTTTGATGGCCGTGTTACAAACAGGATTGCCAGTCCCCATGAGTATATACAGGAGGGCAGGGTGATCATGGAAATATCCTCCTCTGAGCATCTGCAGGCAGAGTTTCTTGTTCCTTCCCTATGGTTGCGATGGTTGAATGTCGGTACGCCCCTGACTGTCTATATTGAGGAGAGCGATAAGAATTACTTCGCTGAGGTAAACCGCGTGGATGGCCGGGTTGATCCGGTGAGCCAGTCGATCAAAATCACGGCCGAAATCCAATCCTATGATGAACAACTTCTTCCCGGTATGAGCGGACGAGCGATTTTTAAATCTGCGGCCAAGGAACAACGCAGACGGCCACGGGGGTTTCTGGGTATGTCCTTATCTCAGATATTCATCGATACGCCGCCGCAAGACAATACTGGCCCGGAAAGCGCCGAAGACGGATTTGATGGTGATGCGCCATGAGTGCGCCAGAAGATAAAATCAAACTCGATCAGCGCACACAGAAGCTTCTGACCCTTCTGGCCCTGTCAAAAGAGGTTCGTTTTAAGGGCGATATAAGTTCATTGCAGTTCATGATGGTCAATGAAACACATCATCTACTGCCCTATCGCCAGGCTGTCTTCTGGAAGAAGCAAGGAACAGCGGTAAAAATTCAGACCGTATCAGGTCTGGCGCAGATTGACTCAAACGGAGCCTATGTTCTCTGGCTTCAAGCTCTTTTGACCCGCCTGATCAAGCAAAAGGAAAAAAAACTGGAGGGGCCCCAGTCCAAAACCGCCTTCCTGATTTCCGTAGAAGACCTTAGCGATGAGGATCGAAAACACTGGGAGGAATACAGCTCCGCCCATGCGCTTCTGGTGTTGATGCTCGATCATCAATTCAAAATCCAATGCGGGTTGTGGCTTGACCGCGATAAAGAATTCAGCGAGATGGAGCGTGTTCTGCTCAGCGATCTAAGTGTCGCATACGGTTTCGGATATGAAGCTCTGAAAGAGCGGAAAGAAAAGAACACGCAATTTCTAACGCGGATTTACAAGAGCGAGAATAAATACAAAAAGTACATTCTGGGTGCCCTTGTGATTGCCTCTTTGTTTCCCGTGCGCCTGAAAATCACGGCCCCCATGGAAATCGTGCCCCGCCAGCCCTTCATCATCAGCGTGCCCTATGATGGTGTAATGCGCGATATCACTGTTGAACCTAACCAGAGCGTTGAAGCCGGGCAGGTGGTTGCCGTCATGGAAAATACCGCGATAGAGAATCAGGCCCTGATGGCCGGGCAGGAACTCAATGTCGTGCGCTCCGCTCTTGATAAAACCACGCGTGAATCTATTGTGAATGCAGAGAAGAAGGCAGAGCTTAATTCGCTACTGGCACAAATGAGAACAAAGGAAATGGCGCGCGGCCAGGCGCAGGACATGCTGGAAAAAAGCCAGATTATAGCCCCCAAGGACGGGGTGGTAATTTTCTCCGATGCCAATGACTGGCGCGGCAAACCTGTGCGCACCGGCGAGCGTATTATGCTGCTGAGCGACCCTTTCGAAACCGAAATCCTTGTCCGCGTGCCAATCGATTCCATGCTGAAGATCAATACTGATATCCCACTCTCTTATTATCTTGGTGTTTCCCCCTTTAGAAGCCACAAAGCCGAGATAATCTCTATTGGGTATCAGGCCACCCCGGATCCGGATGGTCTGCTGACCTACAAGATCCGGGCGCGCTTTAAACAGAACACAGGAACCCAGCGTGTCGGCTGGACCGGTACGGCCAAGCTCTATGGCGACTGGACGATATACGGCTATGCAATTGCCCGCAAACCGCTGGCGGCATTGCGCAAATTAACGGGGCTATAGGGCCATGTTCGGTAAGAGAGAAGACTCACAGCCTCTCCGCATCCCAAAACTGCGCCAGGATTTACAGCTTAAACGCGGCCCACCGGAACATGACGGATCCCCCAGTTGGACACTTTATGATCCAGTTGCGCATAAATATTTTAAAATCGGCTGGGCAGAGTTTGAGTGCCTCGCGCGTTTCGGCCGCTATGACAGCGCAGAAGACATTCTTGATGCCATTGAAGAGCAAACGCCCCTAGCGATTGATATCTCCTTTCTGCAGGAGCTTTTGCTCTTTCTTGAGGCCAACCAGCTTCTGGCTGTTGAGAAACAAGAACAAACCCAAAGAATTCAACAGATACATGCCGCCGGACAGCTTTCTGCAGCCAAAAAACTGCTGCACAATTACCTGTTTTTTACCCTGCCACTATTTCAGCCGCAAAAATTTCTGGATAAAGCAATTGGCTATTTCTCCTGGGCCTTCACACGACCGTTTTGGATCTTTGTTCTTGGCGTATTTCTTTATGCTGTTTTTCTAACCTTTCAGCGTTTTGAAGAGTTTAGCGCCACTTTTATGGATTACTTTAACCTGCAGGGCGCTATTTTAATCGGCGCGACCACCATTTTTGTCAAAATCCTGCACGAATTCGGCCATGCGCTCACCGCCACGCGCTACGGCGTGAAGGTTCCCACGATGGGTGTGGCCTTTATCGTCCTGTATCCGGTACTTTATACCGAAACCACCAATGCCTGGGGGCTAGAAAACCGGCAGCACCGTATCTTCATTGCCATGGCTGGCGTGATGAGTGAGATCATTCTGGCTACGATCGCGCTGATCGCCTGGCATTTTCTTCCTCCAGGCGCACTGAAAAGCATGGCGTTCTTTGTTGCTCTTGTTTCCACAGCCGGATCTTTTCTGGTGAACCTGAATCCGCTCATGCGGTTCGACGGATATTACATTTTTTGCGATATACTGGGCATTGATAACATGCAGGATAAGGCCACTGCGTGGGCAAAATGGCGTTTGCGCAAAAGTGTCTGGGGATGGGAAGAGGAAAAACCGGAAGTCCTGCCGCCGGAACGTCAGCGATTTCTGCAAGGATTTGGCTTTGCGCTCATGACCTATCGGTTCTTCTTATTCATAGGGATCGCATTTTTGGTGTATCACATGTTCTTCCAGCCACTGGGGTTTTTCCTGATGGCGCTGGAACTGGTTATTTTCATTGGATTGCCAGTCTTAAAAGAGCTGCGGTATTGGTGGGAACACCGCGAAGCCATAATCCATGCCGGTCTTCGCTCCAAAATATCTCTGGGCATTTTCATCCTTATGTTGCTCAGCCTCTTTATTCCCTGGCAGGGTGAGGTTCGCCTTCCAGCCGTTATGCACAGCGGCAAGCAGCTGAATATATATGCCGAGGTTCCGGCCCGTATTGAGGTCATGAACCTAGAAACGGGTCAAGCCGTGAAGGAAGGAGACCTTCTGATCTCTTTTTCATCAAATGAACTAGATAATAAAATCAGTCAACTAGAACAAAATCTTCAGAATTTACTTGAAATAAAGCGGCGTGAAATTTTACAGCCCGAACTGTATAGTCAAAGACGTACAATTGATGAGGAAATCAACGCCTCCCGCACCGAGTTAAAAAGTTTTCATGATAAAAAACAAAGGCTTAAGGTGTACGCGCCGTTTGGCGGAATAGTGTACGTCTCCAGCGGCGATATCCATGAAGGTCGCTGGATTGATACACAAACACCAATTGGCGTATTAATCTCAATGCAAAAACAGGAAATCACAGCCTACGCCAACGAAAATCAGCAACGGAGACTGGAAAAGACCGAAAAAGGTCTTCAAGGGTGGTTTATTCCTGAATTTGCACCACTTTCTGCAACAAAAACGACCTTTAAGAGCATCGAGAAGAGTAGCAGCAAAACTCTTGCGCGCCTCGAGCTGGCCTCTTATCTGGGGGGCGATATTCCGGCCGCGCCGCAGGAAAATCATACGGCAACCGCCATTGCACGAGAAGCCATCTATCAGGTTAAAGCCGTCCCACTGATGCAAAGCGAGACTTCAACGGAGTTCGCTGTCAGGGGAGTTTTGGCCTTGCATGGGCGTTCCGAAAGCATTTTTGGTTCATTTCTAAGAAAAACACTCACCCTCATCACCGCAGAAACCAACCTTTAGATTAGCCATAAAACCGTTGAAAATTAACGGTTTATAAGGGTTTTCTTACTATAATGGAAACTGGGGACAATACGAGGGTATGTGAATATATGAAACGGGTGAAGCTTTCCAGCTCCAAATCTATCGCGCTTGAAAAGCGACTAATGTTTGACGCCTCCCTGGGGGCGCTGCTTCCGGATGTGACCTTTGCAGAAGATACGGTGAATGCAGCGGATCAGGTTGTTGATAGCGACGTTCTTATTGGCGGTACGACTTTCGATTTTAACGGAGAGACACTCAACGTTTCCACGGATGGTGGAACGGAAGATCAAATCTCTATTCGGAATGAAGGCAATGGAGCAGGCCAGATCGGCTTTGACGGCACCAATATTCTCTATAGCGGCTCCATCATAGGCTCTATCGCCTCCGATGGAACAAACGGCAGCGACCTGAGCATTAATTTCACAGCCAACACGTCTCAGGCAGCACTGGAGCGCCTGATTGAGAATATCACCTACGGAAATACCTCCGATACACCGACAGCCTCTCGCACAATGACCATTGATCTGAACGGATTCTTTTCAGAAGACCTAACCATCAACGTCACTCCGGAGAGCGACGCGCCGGTCGTCACCGCTAATAACGGCCTTAGCGCAAATGAGGGAGCAACAACGACGCTAACCACCGCAGCACTGAATGTAACGGATGTTGATGATACGGCCGCTAATGTCACTTTCACCCTCACGGACGCGCTTGATAACGGACAGCTGGAACTAACGACCGGGGCAGGCGTG
>CAYGSN010000002.1:2759-52988 GCA_964352675.1 uncultured Pseudobdellovibrionaceae bacterium | reverse complement strand
ACGACCGGGGCAGGCGTGGGCATTAATTCCTTCACACTGGACGATCTGCAGAATAACCGTGTGGTTTATGTGCATGATGGATCGGAAACTGCCTCAGACAGCTTTAACTTTACAATCACAGACGGAACCGACACAACCGGAGTCGCCACATTCAGTATCACCGTTGACCCGGTTAGCGACGCACCGATTGTCAGCACGAACACGGGACTGACTGTTGCCGAAGGCGGGTCACAAGCCCTGACTGCTGCAGATCTGAGCGCCACAGACGTTGATAATATCGCGGCGGAATTAACCTTCACCGTCACAAGTGCACCCACCAACGGCCAGATTGAGCTGACCGGAAACCCTGGTGTTTCTGTGAATTCATTTACGCTTGAGGATATCCAGAACGGCTTGGTTGTTTTTGTGCATGACGGCTCCGAAGGAGCAGCAGACAGCTTCGACTTTACCGTGGATGACGGCACCAACACGTTGCCGGCGGCTACGTTTAACATCACGGTTACGCCGGTGAATGACGCCCCTGTGGTGAGCACCAATACCGGACTTACCGCCAATGAAGGGGCGACAACAACGATCACGGCGGCGGTCCTGAATGTGACAGATCCTGATAACGCGGCAACCGATCTTATCTATACGGTAACAAGCGCGGTTACGAACGGCCAGCTGGAATTAACCACCAATCCAGGCGTTGCGATTAACAGCTTTACACTGGACGATATCCAGAACAACCGGGTGGTTTATGTGCATGACGGGTCGGAAACCACAGTGGACTCTTTTGATTTTGAGGTCACAGACGGCACAGACATCACAGCAACCGATACATTTGCAATTACAGTCACCCCCGTTAGTGACGCCCCCACGCTCGACACCAACACAGGCGTAGACATTTTTGACGGGTTCAGCACCGTTTTGAACAGTTCCATGCTCTCGGCCTCCGATGTCGATAATACAGCCGATGAAATCACCTATACCATTACAACAGCCGCAGTGCAGGGCACGGTAAAGCTCGGCGGTGTGGCTCTGGGGCTGAACGATACATTCACGCAGGATGACATTGATAACGGCCTTGTCACCTATGAACATAGCGGCTCCGGAATAGGAGACAGCTTCGGCTTTAGCATTGATGACGGCACAACACCCCTCGCAGGCAACAGCTTCACAATCACAGTGGATGCGGTGAACGACACACCCATTATCCTAGCCAACACAACAATTGTGGCGTCAGAAAACTTTGAAGGCGGCGCAACAGGATGGAGCAATAATACAACCACAGCAGGCGGGCAGTATTTCACCGAGTTCCTGGGCCGTTTTGTCAATGATGTCGCAAGCAGCACGGACCAAGATATTTCCAAGACATTTACTCTCTCAGGCGCACAGGATTTTGTGGAAATCAGCTTTGATTTTTATGAGCTGGATGCCTGGGAAAGTGAAAACTTCCTGATCTTTATTGATGATGCGATGGCTGCGACCATCGGGCCATTCAGCACAGCAGACGATGTTATCCCAAGCGGGTCGAACGGAAACATATCATGGACCGTCGATAAAATCAGTGATCCCAACACCAATATCGGCTTTGCCGGAAACCAGGATCAGATGTTCCGTATCAACCTGAGCATCGATACACAAGGCGCAGATATCAAGCTGGGCTTCGGTTCGGACCTGAACAATACCGGTAACGCAAACTCTGAAGCCTACGGGATAGACAATCTTGAAATTCGTGAAGTCAAAGGAGCAGGAGCGCCTGTGTTTGATGTCTCCGAACTGGTCACCAATGGCGATGTTGTTGGAACGGTTCATGCGATTGACGCGGATATCGGCCAAAGCCTGACTTATACAATCACCGCCGGCGGCACAGGTGACGGCATTTTTGGCATTGATGCCACAACAGGTAAAATCAGCGTTCTGGATGATAGCGCGATCGATTATGAATCCGGAACAACCTCATACACCCTGACGATCCGCGCGACAGATAACGCCGGAACGCCGGATTTTGTAGAACAGACTGTGACAATCAACCTGCTGGATGCCGAAGAGAACACGGCCCCATCATGGGGGGTAAACGGCCCGTATTCAACAGTTGAAACAGCCGGTGACGGCACCTCTATCGCCATGGTCACCGCAACGGATGCAGAGAGCAACACACTGACCTATTCGATTGTAGGTGGTAACGTTCAAAGCGCGTTCGCAATCGATGCCAATACCGGTGAAATCACAATCAATGATAGCAGCGTTATTAACTTTGAAGAGCTGAGCAGCTATACGCTTACAGTGCGCGCCACAGATGACGGCATGGGGACACTGTTTTCCAATACAACCATAACAATAGATATCACCAATTTTGATGAATTGCCGTCTCTGGACCCGGTTCAGGCGGTTTTAAACCTGGATCCGTCTTTGCGTTATGATGCATCCACAGGCAACTTCTATAAATTTGTGAATGCGAATGTTGATTTTGCAACGGCGCAGGCCAATGCGGCAGCAACCACATTAAACGGCGTGGGCGGCCACCTGGTCACAATCAGCTCTGCCGCTGAGAACACCTTCGTAGACAGTATTATCAGTGACAATGTCTGGATGGGTGCGAGTGATTCCGCCGTCGAAGGCGAATGGATCTGGGTTGAAGGGCCGGAGGCCGGAGAGCAGTTCTGGCTCGGCGATGCGAACGGTTCGGCGGTCAATGGCGCATACACCAACTGGAACACTAGCGAGCCCGGCGTTGAAGACGGAATTATCATGTCCACGAACACGCGTTGGTATGATGCAGCGCTGACATCCGGACAATCCTATGTGATTGAATGGGAGGCCGCTGATGTCATTAACAACAGTGAGTATATTGTTTCTCATGACAATCCGGATGCATCCGATATCACCAACGGCACATCCGTGGGCTTCGTGATGGGCAGCGACCCGGAAGGAGATACCCTGACCTACAGCATTCAGGGCGGAAACACCGGCGGAGTGTTCGCCATTGATCCTGTCACAGGAGAAATTACAATCGCCAATGATGCGGCGCTGGATGCCACCGTTAAGGACACCTACACCCTGACCATCCGGGTGACAGAGGATAACGGCAGCAACCAGATTGATGAAATTGATGTCACAGTGCGGTTCAACGATACCCCCGGGTCTGTTACAAATACAGGTGTTACAATCACCGAGGGTAACAGTGTGACCCTCACCACGGCTGAGCTAAACATTAACGACAGTGATGATGCCGCGACGAATGTTATATTTGCAATAACATCCGGCGTTACGAATGGAACATTAGAGCTTTCAAGCGCTCCCGGCACACCGATTACCTCCTTCACACTGGCGGACCTGCAAAACGGCCTTGTCATCTATGACCACAATGGCTCTGACACGCTGAGTGACAGCTTTACATTCACGGTTACAGACGGGGATACAACGCTGCCGGCGGATACGTTTGATATTACGGTAACGCCAGTCAATGATGCCCCAATCATTACGACGCTCGGCGGCTATACCGGCATCGGGAATGACGCGGACCCCAGCGGAATTGATGCTATTGGTGGCGGTGTATTGCATTTTGATGCGCTGGATATTGATGCCGATGGTGATACGGGCGACCAGCCAGAGGCGCTGACCCCAGATAATCCTGAATCCATACTTGGCACGCCGCTTACCACAGGATCAGGTACACAGCCGTTCAATTCTACCCCCACGCAATTCCCGCAAAGCGCAAACAGCTTTTTTGCGATTGATCTGACAATTCCTGCCAATCCCAGCGGTTCATTATTTGAAGCCGGGGGTGGTGGAACTGGAATTTATGTAGGATTTGACAACAATGATAATTTTGTTTTGCGTGCAGGTGATGGTGCGGCCCCTCCGGGCGGCAACGATGCCGGGTTAACAACAGCAGCGATTCTGCGCACCTCCGAAGCCCCGCTGGTGGGTAAAACAGGGACAATTTTTTGTGAACTGAATGTTGACAATGGTACGGTTACCGCCTGGTTCCTTGAAGGCGGCGTTGGCGGTGGCGGTACGCCCGAGTTATTAGGCACTGCGGCAGCCCCCTCCGGCGCATTTGAGAGCAACAGAATTCATGGCGGTGGATCCGGCGGGTTAGGCGGCACTAATTCCGGGGTCGGCGGTGAAAATAACACAAATTATAATGAAACCATCACTGGCTTCCGCTTTTACACCAATGAGCTTTCCCCTGTCGGTGCGGGTGGAAATC
This sequence comes from uncultured Pseudobdellovibrionaceae bacterium, assembly GCA_964352675.1. Taxonomy (GTDB): domain Bacteria; phylum Pseudomonadota; class Alphaproteobacteria; order Micavibrionales; family Micavibrionaceae; genus CAYGSN01. Next base: position 48,790 of record CAYGSN010000002.1, on the reverse strand, counting down.
CAACCTTGCCCGGTGATGTCTGGATCGACGGCGCAGGCGGAGGATTAGAAATTAACAATGCAACCGGAGCAGGGGTTACCTATAACGTTGACGGCTTTGGAACCGACCTTGGCGGTGTTGATTTCAGCGGTACAACACAGGGGCTGAGTATTGCACAATCCACGGATTATAATGACAGCACCTCCGGCGACCGCTCTTTTGCAGTCACCTTCAGAACGGGGACAAGCGTTGCGGGCGACCAGATTATCTTCGAACAGGGCGGGGGTACGAACGGATATAACTTTACGATTGTGGACGGAAATCTCTACGCTTATGCCTATATGAATGCAGGCGTAGATGCTTCGGTTATTGATTTAGGCGCCGTAGAGGCCAATTCGATTTATACGCTAACAGCAATCCATGATGTTGGTCCCAATACATTTGAAGCCACGCTGAATGGTGGTACAGCGGTTGCCGGTGCGAATATCGCAGAAGTTGTCCATGGCGATGAAGGCGGGATCGGAAATGATGTGAACGGCACGCGCGATCCGACAAACCCGACAGCATCTCTAACGAATGCGCCCTTCACCGGTCTTGTTGGTGAAATCCGTACATGGAACACGGCTCTGGACGCCAACGAGGTTACAACAGTCCAGGATTACCTGATGGCCAAATGGGGCAGGGACAACCCCGACGCCACGCTGGAAATTGATATTGCAGAGAATCTGGGCAACGGAACTCTGGTTATTGATGCCGATGCAACAGATTCCGAAAATGACACCGTTACATGGTCTATTGAAAGCGGCAATCTGGATGGAATCTTTGCCATTGATGTCACGACCGGGGAAATCACCATTATCGATTCCACCAATCTGGACTTCGACACCGGCAACACATCCTATGACCTGGTGATCCGCGCCACAGATGACGGCACGCCGGGCGCAGAATTTACAGAACAAACCATTCATATCAACCTGACCGATATCAACGAAGCCCCAACCATCGACACCAATACAGGCGTGACAATGGACGAGGGCGCAACCATTACCGTTACAAACGCCATGCTGGCGGGGTCGGATCAGGATGCCGGTGATGATGCAGCCAACATCACTTACACGGCATCAAACCTTTCTAATGGGGTGATTGAGGTCAATGGTGTGGCGCAGAACACATTTACTCAGGCCGATATTAACAACGGAATGGTTGAGTTTATACATGACGGATCAGAAACCATTACCGCCGGGTTTGATATCTCTCTTGCCGATGGCGGGGAAGATACGGCCATCGCGGCAACGGGCAGCTTTGCGATTACCGTCACCCCCGTTAATGATGCGCCTGTTATTGTAAACAACACCACCGATACAACCGTCATTAATTTCAATGATTATACGGTCAGCGGCGTAGGAGGACAGGATGCCCAGGGCGGTCAGCCGTCTTCTTATCAGATCCTGGACGGCGGAAACACCTTGCTTGTTGAAGGCAATGCCTGGAAACGCATCAACCTGCCGGTCAATATCACCGCCGGGACCACCATTGAATTTGACTTCCGCAGCACCAATGAAGGCGAAATTCACGGCCTGACATTTAGCGCTGATACAAGTTATCAGGCTGCTGACTTGAATATTGAACTTTTCGGGACAGATCCCAATGCCGGATTTAACCAAGCATTTAACAGTTATCAAACAGCAGACGGCTGGACCCATTACTCTATCAATGTCGGCGCCATTGGTACAGGCGCGTTTAATCACATGTTCTTCCTGTCTGATGACGATGCCGCCGGCAATTCCAACTCTTTCTTCCGCAATGTCGTCATCAGTACAACAGATACACCCAACATGAATGAAGGCTCGGATCTGGTGATCACCTCAGCCATGCTGAACGAATCCGATCCGGATGATTCCGGAGCAGGGCTGACCTATACCGCAACCAACCTGCAAAACGGCCATATTGAGGTAAATGGGGCAACACAAAATACCTTCACGCAAGATGATATTGATAACGGAGTTGTGAAATTTGTTCATGACGGATCAGAAACCCTTAAGGCCGGATTTGATATCGAGCTAGCCGATAGCGGTGCTGACGGGGCAGGGACCGACACCGGAACCTTCTATATCAACGTTGTGCCCGGTGATGACGCCCCCGTACAAACCGTAAACGCAGGTACCACCTTAAATGAAGGCGCAACGCACACACTGACCACGGCGATGTTGAACGCCACAGACGCTGATACCGATGCGGCAATCTTGACCTACACGGTGACAAATGCGCCAGATACCGGACAGTTGGAACTCACCACAAATCCCGGCATTGCGATCAATAGCTTCACCCTGGCGGATATCCAGAACAGCCGTGTGGTGTATGTTCATGACGGCGGCGAAACAACCACAGACAGCTTCGACTTTACCTTAACCGACGGCAGCACGACATTGGTGGCCGATACGTTCAACCTTACGATTACCCCTGTAAATGATGGCCCTCAGGTGACCAACAAGGCTTTGACCGTAGCGCCCGGCGTTACGAAAACCATCCTGACCAGCGAATTCACAATCGCCGATCCGGACAATAGCGACGATGAAATCACGATTACAATCACAGGCGCGCCATCCGATGGGCAGTTTGAGCTCAAAACTAATCCCGGCGTTGCGATCAACAGCTTCACATACGAAGATATCGCAAACGGGGATGTGGTCTACGTCCATGACGGCAGCTTTAACGCAACAGACAGCTTTGATTACACAGTGAGCGACGGAGCCATCACCACCGCTGCGGATACGTTTACAATTAATGTTAATTTCGCGAACACCGACCCGACTGTGAACAGCCAAACCTTTGGCGTGGCAGAGAACTCAGCAAATGGCACTGTCGTCGGTAATGTTGTTGCCACCGACCTTGAAGATGCGCCGGCTAACCTAAAGTTCTTCATCACAGACGGCAATGATGACGGCGCATTCGCAATCTCCAGCACGGGACAGATTATTGTCGCAGACGGCACAAAGCTGGATAGAGAGAGCCTTGCTACACATGTCTTCACAGTTCGGGTCGAGGACACACTGGGCGGAGCCACCACAGCAGAAATGACCGTCAACCTATCCAACGTCAACGAAGCGCCGACAAACGTTGTTCTCAGCAAAAATAATTTTATCGAGAATACTGCAATTGGAGCAGAAATTGCCAGCCTCTCTGCCGTGGACGTTGACGGTCCGGCACATACCTACACGGTTCTAGCTGGGCTGGACAGCGACTATTTTAACGTGATCGGTGACAAACTGGTTGTTCTGAAAGCCACCGACTATGAATCCGGCAAAACAAGCTTCAACCTGACCATTCGTGTTAATGACGGTGAGTTTTCATTCGATCAACTCGTGAACATTCTTTTGACCGATTTTAATGAAAATACCGATAGCGATGATAACTATATCGAAGCAGACAATATCGGCACAAAACGCTTCTCTGATACCACTTATATCGAAGATGATTTTAATCAACGCAAATATGGACAGGATTACAGAGGGCTCTACGGCGCAGAACTACTCAGATTTGCAGCAACAGATTTCAATATTTTCTATGGTAAAAGCGGTCTGGGCCGTATTGTTCACGATAACGTCACTCTTGAAATCCAGAACATGGACGCAGAACGGTTGAATGATACTGAAATTAGAGGCATTTCAGGCAATAATGCTTCTATTGGCTCCTCAGGCGATATTACAGAGAATGAAGGCTTGCAACGCTCAGAAGCGGATATTCCGGCTGACATGGTTTATATGCGTGAATCAGAACTCTTTGCCGCCATGTTTGAAAAGACGAATGGTATTGATGGTAAAGAGGCAACAATACAGGGTATACAAAATTTAAACTTCGCTTATGCCCGTAATGTCAGCGAACAATTCGATGATGCAGCATTCTATTACGAAGAGCGTGAGAAAGAGCTTTTAAAAGCTTTAACAGAGTAATTCGTTACTACAAAATTTTCAGCAATTATTGCTGTCTTTGCGATATATTGAAGTGATAATATATATTATGACAAATAGCGCGTTCTATATCAGAATAAAGACCGCTTCTGGATGGCACTGAGAGATTTAATCTCTAACTCTCTTTTTGTAGCTGCGCTACGATCACCGCATTCTTCTTTATACACCAATTCAAATGGAGCTCTACCACGCATATATTTTGCGCCCGTACCGTCCAAATGCTGCTCAAGACGTTTATCAAGATCGTTCGTAATACCTGTATAAAGTGTGTCGTCAGCACATTTCAGGATATAGACGACCCAAGCCATCTAAAAATGAACAACCTTACCATACGCATCCAAAACGCTTTCATGCATCATTTCTGAGAGCGTCGGATGCGGGAAGATGGTGTGCATGAATTCCGCTTCGGTCAGCTCGGCGGTTTTACCGATCACATAGCCCTGGATCAGCTCGGTGACTTCTGCGCCAATCATATGCGCGCCCAAGAGCTCCCCGGTTTTTTCATCGAAGATGGTTTTAACCAGCCCTTCGGGTTCGCCAAGCGCGATGGCCTTGCCGTTGCCCATGAAGGGGAAGCGGCCAACCTTGATTTTGTAACCCGCTTCTAGCGCGGCCTTTTCCGTGAGCCCGACTGAGGCGACCTGCGGCATGCAATAGGTGCAGCCGGGAATGTTTGATTTTTTCATCGGGTGTACGTGTTGTACGCCTGCGATTTTCTCGACGCAGATGATCCCCTCGTGTGATGCCTTATGCGCCAGCCAGGGCGAGCCGGTAACATCGCCGATGGCATAGACACCCGGCTCATCGGTCTGCAGCCATTCATTGGTCACGATATGCCCGCGATCGGTTTTGACTTTGGTGTTTTCAAGGCCAATATTTTCGGTGTTGCCGACAATGCCGACCGCCATGATGACGTTATCGACTTTGAGCTGCTGGGTTTTACCCTTGGCATCTTCGATCGTGGCCGTGACACTGTCCTTGGCTTTATCGAGCTTGGTGACCTTTGAGCCGGTCAGGATCTTCATGCCCTGCTTCTCGAACTGCTTCTGCGCCAGTTTTGAGATTTCCTCATCCTCCACCGGAAGCACGCGGTCCATGATTTCAACGACAGTGACGTCTGCGCCCATCGTGCGGTAGAAACTGGCGAATTCTATGCCGATTGCGCCGGAGCCAACGACAAGGAGCGATTTCGGCATCTTTTCCGGCACCATCGCTTCTTTATACGTCCAAACCTGTTTACCATCGGCTTCAAGGCCCGGCAGGCTGCGCGCCCGTGCGCCGGTGGCGATGATGATATGCTTGGCGGAATAGGTGTCCTTGCCGACCGCGACCTGCCCCTTACCCTTTAATTTCGCAAAACCGTCAATGACCGTGACTTTGTTTTTCTTCAGCAAATGACCGATGCCGCCGGAGAGCTGTTTTGCGACACCACGCGAGCGCTCAACCACTTTCTTAAGATCAAACTCTAAGCCACTGACTTTTAAGCCAAATTGATCGGCATGCTGAATAAGGTGATGAACCTCCGCTGACCTTAAAAGCGCCTTTGTGGGGATGCAACCCCAGTTCAGGCATATGCCGCCGAGATGATTTGCCTCTATCAGCGCGACATTCATTTTAAGCTGCGCAGCGCGAATCGCCGCAACATACCCGCCCGGCCCGCCGCCGATCACAATCAGGTCAAAATTATTGCTCATTCTTCCTCCGGCCCGAACACATCATCGAGGAATTGCGACACATGGGAGATATCATCGCCACGCAGCGGCTCCTCCGGGAAGGTATCGAACGCATGATCCGGACCGAACAGGATCATCGGCTTATCGTAATGCAGGCCCAGAGACACCTCGTTTTTCGTGCCATGTGAACCGGGCAGGATAATCAGGGCCTGTGCGGTCATAACATTCGTCAGGTTGCGCGAAAACGGCATGACATCGCTCTGCGCCTTCATCGACAGCGGCGTAATCATCGGAATCTCGATAAAGGGATTGGGGTATTCCTCCGTATCAAGCTTCTGGCCCTTGTAATCGACGGCAGGAAGAATGCCGATGGCGACGCCTTCGCGGTCTTTAACCATCGTAAAGGAGCGCGCCACGGCGGTCATGACCCCCGCCCCCGCGCCGGTGAGCAGGTTAAACCCGCGCCGCGCCAGCAAATCGCCGATCGGATCGGCGTATTCCTCCCACTCTTCTTCGTGGGAGCCCATCACCCCGACAATCGGCCGTCTGTTTACGTTCATAATTTAGCAATTCCCTTTTTTAGCTTGTCCGGGCGGGCAAAAATCCCCGTCTCCATGTCTGTGGCCGTCTTCAACCTCGACATGATACTCATCGGTCTTCACCGCCGTGCGGCAGGCACTAAAACCCACAGCAACAACCAACAGGGATAAAATCATAAATACACGCATATATAGCTCTCCTTATGTTAAACCAGTATGCTAACGGGGTTTCCTACTTGAACCGCGAAGCTCCTGTACGAAGTCACACATTTCACCTACCGTCGGATTTGGAATCTCTATACCCAAGTCCTCAAACATTTTATTCAAGTTTTCCTGATAATATTTAAGAAAGAAATCTACAGCTTCTTGTTGCGTATCAAACACAGATTGCATATCTTTGGGCGCGCTGTCTATACTTCCATCCGTTCCTAATCTCTCTAATTGATTGACTGATAAAGGACCTTGGACTTCATTTGACTCAGCATTAAACAAAAAATGCTCTCCGCGATGCCTGAAAACAAAAATGTCATGGCTTGTATGGTTAAAACCAACAAGCTCATATTTGTTAAATTCACCTGAGATTTTCTTTGTAATTTTAACCTCCTAAACCAGCATACTCACAGGGTTTTCGATATAACGTTTAAAAATCTGCAACCACTCCGCGCCGACCGCCCCGTCAACTGTACGATGATCCGTCGATAACGTACAATTCATCATTGTGCGGATTTCAACCTCGCCATTGACCACGACCGGGCGCTGCTCTCCCGCCCCGACCGCAAGAATGCAGCTTTGCGGCGGATTGATAATTGCGGCGAATTCCTTGATCCCGAACATACCGAGATTGGAGATGGTGAATGTGCCGCCCTGAAACTCGTGCGGCTGTAACTTGCCCGCGCGCGCCTTGGCGGCCAGTGCTTTGACCTCTTCCGAAATTTCCTGCAAGCCCTTGCCCTGCGCCGCTTTAACAATCGGTGTAATCAGGCCGTTCGGCGTGGCGACGGCAACGGAAATATCCGCATTGATATATTGCCGCACAGCATCTTCCGTCCAGGAGACATTAGCCGCCGGATAAGCCTGCAGAGCCATGGCCGCAGCCTTGATGATAAAATCATTCACTGAGAGTTTGAAGGCATCCCCGGCCTGATCGTTAATGTGTTTGCGTGCCGCAAGAAGGTTCTCCAGATCGCATTCAATAGTGAGATAGAAATGCGGCACTGTGGTTTTTGATTCCAGTAGACGTTTGGCAGTAATTTTCTTGATATTGTTATTCGGGATTTCAGTATAGGCCATGCCGAATTCATTGGTTTTGGCGTTGGCAGGAACGGCAGTAGCGAGTGCTTTAGGTGCAGCGGCCGCGCCAGATTTAGCGGCCTCGACATCCGCCTTAACAATACGACCGCGCGGGCCGGAGCCTTGTATGGTGGAGAGGTCTATGCCCTTATCGGCGGCGATGCGTTTGGCCAGCGGGGACGCTGCGATGCGATCGCCAGATAACTGGCTGGTTTTTTCTTTTTTGTCATACTGAAGCGCTTGTGCTGAGGGATCTGATTTTGGCTTTGTATCAGATCCTTCGACTGCGGGCTTGCGCCCTCCGCTCAGGATGACACCCATGTCTATATCTTTCGCGCTTTCGCCTTCTTCCAGCAACACGGCAATCACGTCATTGACCGGCACGTTTTGCGTTCCGGCGGCAACAATGATTTTGCCGAGGATACCCTCATCGACAGCTTCAACTTCCATGGTCGCTTTATCGGTTTCAATCTCGGCGATCACATCGCCGGCCTCAACCGTATCGCCCTCGGCCTTGAGCCATTTGGCCAACGTGCCATCGGTCATAGTGGGGGATAGAGCGGGCATTGTTACTTTAATCGGCATAACAAACCTTTCTTGCCGCGGCGACGATGTGTTCGGCTTGGGGTAAGGCTAGAGCCTCCAAGTTCGCTGCATACGGCAATGGCACATCGGCGGCGCAGACGCGGGCCAGCGGGGCGTCGAGATAATCAAACGCATGCTCCCCAATCAGCGCGGCGATTTCGGAGCCGATGCCGGCATAGGGCCAGCTTTCTTCGGCGCAGACGATGCGGTTGGTTTTTTTGACGCTTTCTAAAATGGTGTAGCGATCAAGTGGGCGAATAGTGCGCAGATTGATGACCTCCGCCTCGATGCCCTGCTCCGCCAGAACCTCCGCCGCCTTAAGCGCTTTGCCGACCATGATTGAGTACGCAACGATGGTGACATCACTGCCCTCACGTTCGATTTTCGCGCGCCCAATTGGGATAACGAAATCTTCATCACTGGGGCATTCAAAGCTCTCGCCATACATCAATTCATGCTCGAGAAAGACCACAGGGTTTGGATCGCGGATCGCCGCTTTCATAAGCCCCTTAGCGTCCGCCGCAGACCAAGGTGAAAGAACCTGAAGACCAGGAATATGAGCATACCAACTCGCAAAACATTGTGAATGCTGGGCCGCCACGCGCGCCGCCGCACCGTTTGGCCCGCGAAAAACGATAGGACAACCGAGCTGGCCGCCAGCCATATAGAGCGTTTTGGCCGCTGAGTTGATGATGTGATCAATCGCCTGCATCGCGAAGTTGAAGGTCATGAATTCGACGATGGGCTTCAGGCCGTTCATGGCGGAACCCACGGCAAGACCTGCAAAACCGTGTTCGGTGATCGGGGTGTCAATAATGCGCCCTGCGCCAAATTCATCGAGAAGGCCTTGCGAGACTTTATAGGCGCCCTGATATTCGGCGACTTCCTCACCCATCAAGTACACATCCTTATCCCGGCGCATTTCCTCTGCCATCGCATCGCGGAGTGCCTCGCGTATGGTGACGGTGTAGGTGTCGGTAAAGGCAGATTCGTCAAACGCAGGTGGTTCGATGACCTCGCCCTGGGCGTAGAGAATATCGCGGTTGGCAATATGCTTACCCTCTTGTTGGGTTGCCGAGCTTTGCACGGCTGGCGCAACACTTTCAGTTGGCTGTTCTTGTACGGCGGCAGGCGCAGCCGGTGCTTCGCCAATATCATTCGCGCTTTCGCCCTCCTCCAGCAGCACGGCAATCGGCGTATTCACCGCCACGCCTTGCGTGCCTTCAGAGATGAGAATTTTGCCGAGAATACCTTCATCAACCGCTTCGACCTCCATCGTGGCTTTGTCGGTTTCGATCTCGGCAATCACGTCGCCAGCGCTGACGGCATCGCCCTCGGATTTCAACCATTTGGCCAAATTCCCCTCGGTCATGGTCGGCGATAATGCAGGCATAAGAATATTTGTTGGCATTATTCAGCGGCCTCCACGTCTACCAATACATCAGTCCAGAGCTCATGCGCGCCTGGCTCCGGGGAATCTTGTGCGAATTGGGCGGCTTCGTTTACGATTTCTTTAATCTCTTTATCGATCTTTTTGATGTCCTCCTCAGCAACCCCTTCGGCCTGTAGCATATCTTTGATCATAGTGATCGGATCGCGGTCAGATTTCATGCCTTCAACCTCTTCCTTGGTCCGGTATTTAGCAGGATCGGACATGGAGTGGCCTCGATAACGGTAGGTCATGACCTCGAGAATATATGGTCCGTTGCCGGAGCGCACGTAATCCAAAGCCTGACGCGCAGCGGCTTGCACGGCGAAAACATCCATGCCATCCACCTGCTCACCCGGAATGCCGTAGCCGATACCGCGCTTATAAAGCTCGCCGGCTGAGGAGCGCGCAACGGACGTGCCCATGCCGTATTTGTTATTTTCAATGACGTAAAGCACAGGCAAATCCCAGAGGGCGGCCATGTTGTAACATTCCGCCACCTGCCCCTGATTGGCCGAGCCGTCGCCCATATAGGCCACAGCAACGCCGCCATCCTTTTTATATTTGTGGGAAAAGCCGAGGCCGGTGCCGATGGCTGTGCTGGCGCCAACAATACCGTGACCGCCGAAAAAGTTCTTCTCTTTAGAAAACATATGCATCGAGCCGCCTTTGCCGCGAGAATAGCCGCCAATGCGGCCCGTCAGCTCCGCCATAATCCCCTTCGGATCCATACCGCAGGCGAGCATATGAGCGTGATCGCGATATGTGGTGACGACAGTATCCTGAGGCTCCTGCACGGAATTGATGCCGGTGACGACGGCCTCCTGACCGATATAAAGATGACAAAACCCGCCAATCAGGCCCATGCCGTAAAGCTGCCCGGCCTTTTCTTCGAAACGGCGGATCAGCAGCATATCACGGTAAAATTTCTTGAGGTCCTCAACTGTTGGCTCAGGATTACTGTTCGATACCGATTTCAGCTTCGGCTTTTTCTTGGAAACAGGTTTTGATTTCGAAGGTTTTTTTGACACGCTGCACAATTTTTCTTGGTTTCACAGGGCTTAAGCAACGTTTTATAATTCAATTTGACAGGATTGTAAACTCGTCTTTTTGACGGTACCCCAACACGGCTCTAACCCTTTCCTCAAGCAGATCTCCGTCTAAAGTACCGGGACGCATCATCACAACTTTTTGCCTTAAACGTTCTTTTTCTTCAGAAATTTTTGTATTCTTTTGCGACAATGTTTCTATTTGCGATTCAAGTGCGGCCAAAGTGACGACCCCCCGATTTCCCTGCACCAGATGAAAGGAAAAATACAGGCACAAACATACGCCGATAAAGGTGATTAAGCTCTGACGAATAATGAAGCGGTTTTGAAGAAGCGTGTTCATACCCCCATAGAATCACATGTGATTCGGGGCGTCAAATAAAAAAATGCAATAGAGTCAGTGGCTTAGAGTGAACATAGAGAGAACACACCCTCTTAAGTGACTCAAAAGATTCACACTTTTAGAATTTAAGTTTTTATGCCGCTTTCTTGCTCTTCTTCGCAAAACTCGCCAGCGGGGCGCGCAGGAACCCTGCCCCTTCGTACTTCGCGGCGGGGCCTAGCTCTTCTTCAATGCGCAGGAGCTGGTTGTATTTCGCCGTACGATCGGAGCGCGACAGACTGCCCGTCTTGATCTGCCCGGCGTTTGTGGCGACGGCCAGATCGGCAATGGTGGCATCCTCCGTCTCGCCGGAGCGGTGAGACAGCACAATGCCGAATTCAGCCTTCTTGGCCAGTTCGATGGTTTCCAGGGTCTCGCTGAGCGTGCCGATCTGGTTGACCTTGACCAGTACAGCATTGCCCGCGCGCTCATCAATGCCGCGCGCCAGACGTTTGGCGTTCGTAACATAGAGATCATCGCCGACCATTTGGACCTTATCGCCGAGGGTGCTTGTTAAAGCGCTCCAGCCGGCCCAATCATCTTCGGCCAAGCCGTCCTCAATGGACACGATGGGATAGGCGGCGCAGAGATCTTCGTAATAGCGCACCATATCATCGGAGGATAGCACTTTGCCCTCACCGGCCAGATGATATTTACCGTCCTTGAAGAATTCGGTGGAGGCAGCATCAAGCGCAATCACGATATCTTCGCCGGGTGTATAGCCCGCGGCCTCAATCGATTTCATGATAAAGTCCAATGCCTCGGTCGAGGATTTAACGCCGGGCGCAAAGCCGCCCTCATCCCCGACATTAGTGTTATGCCCTGCATTGCTGAGCTGTTTTTTGAGGTGGTGGAAAATTTCCGCCCCGGCGCGCAGCCCTTCGGAGAAATCAAGCGCACTCACCGGCATGATCATAAACTCCTGGATGTCGACCGGGTTATCGGCATGTGCCCCGCCATTGATGATGTTCATCATCGGGGTGGGCAGCGTATGGGCGTAGGAGCCGCCAATATAGCGAAAGAGAGGCATATCCAGCTCATCGGCCATCGCCTTGGCATTGGCCAGCGACACGCCGAGAATGGCATTGGCCCCCAGACGGGATTTGTTTTCCGTACCGTCCAGATCAATCATCGTGCGATCGATGACCATCTGCTCTTCGGCATCCATGCCGATCAGCGCCTCGGATATTTCACCATTTACGTTGTTGACAGCCTTGTGCACGCTTTTGCCGAGATAGATATTCTTATCACCGTCACGAAGCTCCACGGCCTCGTAAGCGCCGGTTGAGGCGCCGGAGGGCACGGCCGCGCGGCCGCGCGCGCCGCTTTCAAGGGTAACATCAACTTCGATGGTGGGATTGCCCCGGCTATCGAGGATTTGGCGGGCATGGATGTCTAAGATTGCGGTCATGATCGGCTTATAATTTGCGGTTAACGGTTGTTATTTTTTAAATCGCAAACTGTGCGCTGTAAACCGGAAACTTTAACTTTCTTCGTCGACGCTTTCGCCGCGCTTTTTGGCTTCGGCTTTATAGCGCTCAAGAGCTTCTTCTGCGAATTTCTTCTGAGCAGCCAGTTCCTGAGAAGAAACACCGCGCCGGAAAGAGGCCCGAACAGGATCGCCCTGCTCCGCTCTCTTGGCTTTCAGTATCCGGATTTGCTCCTGAACCCTTTCTTCGTATTCTTTTATGGATACGCCGCGCTCATTCTTAACGAGCTTCTCAGCTTCTTCGCGAAGAGCGGTCTCACTCTGTGTTGCCCTAAGCTCCTCACTTTTTCTTTCGGCTTCCAAAACTTCCGGAGATACACGGCTGATCGGCAGGCTGGCACGCAGGCCTTTGATCTGCGTGGCCAGATCGGCAGCACTCAAAGACGCGCCGCTGGCCAATCCGAAAAGAGCCGTACCTTGGCTTGCGCCGTTGCTAACAAACTGATTATTAAGGGCCCTGGCACTGCTGGACAAACCAATGCCGCTACGGTTTATGCGGCGGCCAGCTTCAAGCAGACTACTTCCGCCCAGCAACTGCGGCTGAGATGCAGAAATCCCCTGCGTATTTGCAAGTGTGGCGGAATTTATAAAGCGCGAAGCGCCAGATACGGTCACAATGAGATCTCCTATCTCAAAAAATATAATACTTATACTTTATACTTTTATTATACCGCACCTTTAGCGATTTGATCAAGCTTTATAAGGGTTTCCAAAATACCCTCCATATCCTTTAAATGCACCATGTTCGGGCCATCGGACGGCGCATTGTCCGGGTCTTCATGCGTTTCCATGAATACCCCGGCCACACCCACGGCCACCGCGGCGCGCGCCAGAATCGGCACCATTGTGCGGTCCCCGCCCGAAGCCGTGCCCTGCCCGCCCGGCTGCTGGACGCTGTGGGTGGCGTCATAAATCACCGGATAACCGGTCTGGGCCATAATCGGCAAGCTGCGCATGTCCGAAACCAGCGTATTATAGCCAAAACTGGCCCCGCGCTCGGTCAGCAGGATATTGTCATTCCCGCTCTCTGAGAGCTTTTGCGCAACGTTCTTCATGTCCCACGGAGCCAAAAACTGGCCTTTTTTGACATTAATCACCTTCCCTGTTTTGGCCGCAGCAACCAAAAGATCCGTCTGGCGGCATAAAAAGGCTGGAATTTGAAGAATATCAACAACTTCAGCAACTTCCGCGCATTGCGCCTCATTGTGAATATCGGTCAACATCGGCACACCAAATTCTTTTTTAAGGTCGGCAAAGACCGGCATTGAGCCCTCCAGCCCCATGCCGCGCTTGCCCTTGATGCTGGTGCGGTTGGCCTTGTCAAAGGAACTCTTGTAGATGAACGGAATACCCAGCTTTTTCGTCATCTCCACCAGCGCGCCACACATCTCAAAGGCGTGATCGCGGCTTTCCATCTGGCAAGGCCCGGCAATGAGCACGAGCGGCTTTTCATTGGAAACCTCTATGTTCTGCAGCTTTATGGTTCTCTGGATCATCGGTTTCATATCGCACAGAGCGCGGCGCAGGTCAATCGCACTCAAGCACAGCACTTATCCACAACCTGTTTTTGCGATGATTTTACAAAGACTTGAAACAGCGCCTTAAGGCTGTATCATGGACAAATATTGAAATATTATTTCTTTTTTCAATTTTTTCTTGCATTACTATTCCTGCTTATTATAAATTATGAAAAGTAATTTACAAGACCAAGGAGACTAAAAATGATGACAGAAACAAGACAGGCGGCTTTAGAGTTGTTGCACAACGCAGATCACAGAGGCTTTGGCCTGGATTTCAGAAATGCCACAGGCATCGCCCCTGATCGTATCCTGGCAATTGAGTATGGGCAGACCACCCCGACAGAGTCCGAGCTTTCGTCCATTTATGAGGCAGTCACGGGTCAAAACGCACCGCGGGGCGGCGTAACGCTTGAAGATGTCCATGCCTTTACTGGCATCCCATCCTATGACGGCGCGATGGCGTAAGGAAACCATCCATGTCATACAACAGAAAACACAAGGATGCGTTGCTAAGGCAAGAGAACAAACGTAATGCTCGCCGGGAAAAAAAAGCGGCCTCCTCCTCTTTCCAAGCCGCCGTAACGCAGGCACTCTCCGAAGGCTACGAGCTTATTGGAAATAACAGAGCACAAACGCTTGTTACGGCTGTAGAGTATGGATATGCAGATTATCTGGCGCTGGCAATAGGTGTTTCAAAAGAAAAAATTAGAAAGATGGCTGAAGGAAGCAAAAATATAACAGGCTCAAAACGTGACCAATTAAATAAGGCTTTGGATAACTTTAAAAACGGAGACCTCGATCCGGAACTTATGCAGACCGTTGAAATACAAAGACAGATCAGCGATGCCGAGATCAGGCTTTCAAAAATCGCCTCACGCCATATACCACCTCAGAAAGCACCAGAACCCGAAGTTGGTTACGACGACGATGAAGATTGGGAAGCTTTGGCCAGGCAGTTGCCGGCGAATCTTATCTTTGCCTACTAAACCAAACGGCTTTGCTCAAGCGCCGCCTTGATAAAGCTGACAAAGAGCGGGTGCGGATCAAACGGCTTGGATTTAAGCTCCGGATGAAACTGCACCCCGATAAACCAGGGGTGATCTTCGCGCTCCACAATTTCGGGCAGCTTTCCATCAGGCGACATGCCGGAGAATTTTAAACCTTGTCCCTCAAGCCTGTCTTTATAAGCCGTGTTCACCTCATAGCGGTGGCGGTGGCGCTCGCTGATTTCTTGTGATCCGTAGGCTTCGCTGACTTTAGAGCCTTTTGTAAGCATGGCCTTATACGCGCCCAGACGCATCGTGCCGCCAAGATCTACGTCCTTGCCGCGCTCCTCCACTGTATTGCCCTTCATCCACTCCACCATCAAGCCGACAACAGGCTCGGCGCATTCACCAAATTCCGTAGAGCCCGCCTCTTTGATCCCGCACAGGTTACGTGCTGCCTCAATAACAGCCATCTGCATGCCGAAACAAATCCCGAAATACGGCACCCCGCGCTCGCGCGCAAATTGCACGGCCTTGATCTTGCCTTCCGCCCCGCGCTCACCGAAACCTCCGGGAACCAGAATGCCGTGAATGCGGTGAAGGTGAGAGGCCGGGTCTTCACTTTCAAAAATCTCCGACTCAATAAACTTCAACTCCACCTTCACATGATTGGCGATCCCGCCGTGAATCAGAGCTTCGTTCAAAGATTTGTAACTGTCTCTCAGATTGGTATATTTACCAACAATCGCAATGCGGACGGTCCCTTCCGGCTCCCTGATCCGTGAAATAATATTCTCCCAGATCGACAGGTCCAGATTGGGAATATCCTTGATCCCGAAAGCTTCCATCACCTGGTGATCAAACCCTTCCCGGTGATAACTCAGCGGCACTTCGTAGATGGAACTTACATCAAGGGCAGGAATAACCTTTTTCTCATCAATATTACAAAATAGTGCAATCTTGCGGCGCTCATCCGCATCGATCTCGCGGTCTGCGCGGCAGAGCAAAATGCGCGGACGAATTCCGGCGCTCATCAACTCCTTCACAGAATGTTGCGTTGGTTTAGTTTTCAGCTCCCCGGCGGTGGGGATATAGGGCAAAAGCGTGACATGAATGAACAAAGCGCGTTCATTTCCAACCTCATTGCCAAACTGACGGATCGCCTCCAGGAACGGCAGGGATTCGATATCCCCGACGGTGCCGCCAATCTCACACAGCACGAAATCCGCCGTGCCTTCTTTCTCATGAATGAAATCCTTGATCTCATTGGTAATATGCGGAATAACCTGAATTGTCGCACCCAGATAATCACCCCGGCGCTCCTTGGCCAGAACTTCGGTGTAAATCTTCCCTGTGGTGGTGTTATCCGATCCGCGTGCAGGAACGCCTGTAAAGCGCTCATAATGCCCCAGATCCAGATCCGTTTCCGCCCCGTCATCGGTGACATAGACCTCTCCGTGCTGGAACGGACTCATCGTGCCGGGGTCAACATTCAGATACGGATCAAGCTTACAAAGGCGGACCTTATACCCGCGAGCCTGTAACAACGCGCCAAGCGCAGCGGAGGCGAGGCCCTTTCCCAGTGATGAGACAACGCCGCCTGTAATAAAGATATATCGTGTCATGTTTTTTAATTGGCTATCGGCGCCGAAGGAGGCTCCGTATTTTCAGTACCTTCAGAAGTTTCGTCTATAACCTGCTCGATCGCCGGAGAATCTTGCTCAAGCGCATCAAGAATGCTTTTTGAAGCTGGACTATGTGTCCCCGCTAAAATTCCCAAAATCAGGCTGGTGGCAAAAAAGCCCGCCGCACAAATTGCCGTGGCGCGTGTCAGAGCGTCGGCTGTGCCTTTCGGTGTGGACAAACCACCAAGACCGCCACCGCCGCCTATACCAAGTCCACCGCCTTCAGAGCGCTGAATGAGCACCAGGCCGATAATCGCCAGCGCCAAAAACATATGTATGACCAAAACAACAGATTCCATGGGATGTGTTTGTATTCGTTTTAGATCGTTTTTGCAATACCTACGAACTCATCTGCGATCAAAGACGCACCACCAATAAGTCCACCATCAACATTCGGTGTGGATAAAAGCTCTCCCGCATTGTCCGGTTTCATAGAGCCACCGTAGAGAATCCGGATGTTACCGGCGCCCTCGTAGCGCTGCCCAAGCTTACCTCGGATAAATTCGTGCATAGTGGCAACATCTTCCACCTGCGCGACTTTTCCCGTACCAATTGCCCAGACAGGCTCATAGGCAATCACCACATTATCGAACCGGGTGGAATCGGGCAGGCTGTTTTCCAGTTGCCCGGCAACGACCTCCTGTTCCATGCCCTGTTCGCGCTGTGATTCGGTTTCTCCTACGCAAATAATCGTGGTCAAACCATTCGCATGCGCCTGCGCAGCCTTCTGACTGATGTAAGAATCGCTCTCCCCGTGATATTGACGGCGCTCCGAATGCCCCAGGATCACATACTCACACCCGCTATCATTGAGCATCTGCGCGGAGATATCTCCGGTATGTGCCCCATTATCAAAGCGCGAGCAGTCCTGCGCCCCCAATTTGATAAAGTCAATCGTGCGTAGATTATGCCGTAGCGCGTAGAAATAAAGATAAGGCGGGCACAGAACAAATTCGCAACTCTGAAGCACAAGCTGGTTCTGGCTGATGCCATTGATGACATCAGCAATCAGAGCTTTTGCAACTTCAACGCTGCCGTTCATCTTCCAATTGCCTACGATTAATTTTTTCATTGTGTTTTGGTATCCAATCTTTAATTTATGTCTCTCAACGTTAACTTCACGCTCAAGGCCGTGCAAGCCTGCAATATAAAGGATATATAACTATGGTAATGAAGACCCTTAGAGACGGCGCCTCAGGAGGAATTACAAAATTCTTTCTGCTGGGCTTCATGGCTTTAGCCGTCGGCGGGCTGGTCATGACTGATGTCGGCGGTTTTTTTCGCGGCGGAGTCGGCAGCAGCGATGCGGCAAAAGTCGGTGGAGAACCCATATCGATCATTCGCTTTGACCGCAAAGCCCGCCAGGCCGCGCAACAACTGGGGATCAGCACCTCTGATGCTTATAAATTCGGCTATATCAACCAGCTTCTAAACGTTGAAATCCGCAACAAGCTGCTGCAACAGGCTGCTGAAAATTTAGGACTTCGCGTGGGTGAGTCACAAATCGCAAGCCGTATCAGGCAGATCATTGACCCACTGGCCCAGCAACAGGAGCGCGACCCCAAGGATATCCTAAAACAGGTGCTTCTTAATCAGGGTCTAAGCGAAGGCGAGTTCGTCCATACAATAGGATCGGAAATGTCCACAGGCCTTTTGCGCGCTGCATTACAAAGCGGATTCGTTGTGGAAAACCCTTATCTGGTGCAAGATGTGCACCGCTACCGCGGAGAAACCCGTAATGTCGAAGCCGTGCTGTTCCTCGATAAAGATGTAAAAAATGTCCCAGCTCCGTCCGAAGAGCAGCTCCTGCAGCTTTATGAGGCAACGAAGGAAAGCTACTCCATCGAAGAAACGCGGGAGTTCCAGATTCTCGAAATCAATGACGAGCGGCTGCGCAAAACCCTTGAGGTTTCCGAGGAAGACATCCGCCAGACCTACGAGAACAGTCAGGACTTATACACCCTGCCCGCCCGCTACGTGCTGCAGCAATCTCTGCTGGACACGCAGGAACAGGCAGATGCTGTGCGTGAAAAGGTTCAATCCGGATCCTCGCTGCAAAATGCAATCAAAGCCCTAACGCAGAAAACCACCGGCTATCTGGGCGAAAAAGAGTTTGAAGCGAACCAGCTTATGGACGTTCTCAAAGAACCGGTGACTGGGGCAGAAAAACCGGGCAGTGTTCTCGATCCCGTCCAGTCGCCTCTGGGTTGGTATGTCGTCGTGGTCAAAGATATCAAAGAGGCTGGTCTGGTTCCTTTCAATGATGTCCGTGCCGATATCAAGAAGGAGATCGAGGAAACCCAGTTGATTGACCAGGTCTACGCCCTGGCCAATGATGTGGACGATATGCTCGCGGGCGGCGCCACTGTAGAAGACGTGCGCGAACAAGTTGAACTGAAAGTCACCGACCTTCCGGCATTAAATCAGTTCGGCCAAACCCTAAACAAAGAAGATGGCCTGAAGGCGTTTGAGCAGGCCCGCACAAGCATCCTTGAAAGCGGCTTTGGCCTCCTTGAAGGAGAAACCTCCCCGGTTGTCGAAACGCCGGGCGGCCGCTTTATCGCCGTTCACGTCAAAGCAGTGCAGGAAAAGACTTACCAGGATTTTGACAAAGTAAAAGACCAGATCGAGGATAAATGGATCAGCGACCAGCGCAGCTTCGAAAACAAGTTGCGTCTACAGACTTTGCTGGAAGACATGACGGAAAACAACCAAAGTTTGGGGAATATTGCCAAGGCGCAATCTAAAAATATTCAGCGCTACACAAACCTCAAACGCAGTGATATGCCTAAGGGCGGACTGCTACCACAAAGTGTGTATAATCTTTTCGAAACATCACAGGATCAGCCTGTCCTAATTGATATTGAGGGGGGAAGCGCATTGGCGGTGGTCAAAGACATCACGCTGCCCGCTCCGGTAGAGACAAATTCAAAAGATTTCGGTGAGGTTGAAACATCTCTTCTGCAAAATTCACAGCAGGACAGCTTCATGCTGTACGTGAACGACAAGGCGCAAGAAACCTCCGTAGCAGTAAACGATGGACTTCTGCAACGCATCTATGGCGGGCAGCAATAAAGGCTTTAGCATGGATGCTTGCACGGATTTCGTTGTTTTTAAAAACAACCATAAAGAGAAAAAGACTCAGCTTTTATGGCGCTGGATAGATGGCGATTTGGAAACCCCGGTTTCCGCTTATCTCAAGCTCTGTAAAAATGAAAAGCATTGCTTCCTGCTGGAATCGGTTGAAGGAGGCCGCACGCTTGGCCGCTATTCCATTATCGGCATGGAACCGGACCTTATCTGGCGCTGCAATGATTACAGAAGTGAAACCTGGCATGATTATGGCAGCTGGGAGATGGAAAACGCTCCCCCGCTTGAGGCCTTGCGCACGCATGTTCGGAACTGCCGGATAGATCGCATCCCCGAAGGATTGCCGCCAATGGCCGTGTCGGGCCTGTTCGGCTATCTGGGGTACGACATGATCCGGCTTTACGAGGATATTCCGGACACCAATCCCGATACACTTGGCATCCCTCAATCCATCCTTCTCCGCCCCACGGTCCTGGTGATATTCGACAATGTGATGAATCGCATTTGCTTGGTTACGCCCATATATAAGCATCAAGGCAATTCAAAATCCTCTGCTCAAAAACTATATAATGAGGCCGAAAGGAAACTACAAAAAACAGTAACGGCGCTCGGCAAGCCTATCCAGAAATCCTTACTGAAAAGTGCGAGCAAAATCCAACGGCCTCTAAAAATTTTATCGAATACTTCAAAGACTAAATATAAAAACGCCGTCAAAAAGGCGATTGAATACATTCATGCAGGAGACATTTTCCAGGTCGTGCCCTCACAACGTTTCGAGGCGGATTTTGACCTGCCATCCTTTCATCTTTACCGCGCCCTGCGCCGCCTCAACCCCTCGCCTTTCATGTTCTATCTCAACTTTGACGGGTTTGAAATTATCGGCTCCAGCCCTGAGATTCTGGTGCGTGTCCGGGATAACACCGTCACCATCCGCCCCATTGCCGGAACGCGCCAGCGCGGTGAGACGCCGGAACAGGATAAAACGCATGCCGAAAGCCTGCTGGCCGATGAAAAGGAGCGGGCGGAGCACCTCATGCTGCTGGATCTAGGGCGTAACGATGTCGGCCGGGTCAGTGAGTATGGCAGCGTTAAAGTGACCGAGCAGTTCCAGATCGAGAAATATTCTCACGTTATGCACATCGTCTCCAACGTCGAAGGAGAACTCAAAAGCGATCATGACCTTGTCGATGCCCTGTTTGCCGGATTTCCTGCCGGAACCGTCAGCGGCGCACCGAAAATCCGCGCGATGCAGATCATTGATGAGCTGGAGCTCGCCTCGCGCTCTTACTATGCCGGCTGCGTAGGTTATCTTTCTGGAAACGGGACGCTGGATACGGCCATCGCTCTGCGTACGGCTGTGGTCAAAGACAAAAAACTATACGTTCAGGCCGGAGGCGGTGTGGTTGCAGATAGCGATCCGGAGAGTGAATTTCAGGAAACCGTGCATAAGGCCAAAGCCATATTCACCGCGGCGGAAGATGCCATTAAAAGATCAGAATAACCAGCAGGAAATCAATACCGCTCGCTGCCCGTGCTCGGCGCAGAATTGCCGCTGCTGGGCTTTATACGCGCAGCGCTTTGCGCCTCATTCATAAGTTTGAGAGATAATAAAGAATCATCGCCCTGCGCCTTCGGAGTGCTCACAAGACGGCTGACCGGCACAATCTCAATGCCCTTTTCTTTCAGGCCGGGCAGCCATTCACGCAGCCCCTGGATTGTTGCGTCCTTGGGGTGCCCGATGGCAATCGCATAACCCTTGCGGTAGGCCGCCTCTTCGGTTTTCTTCAGGGCACCTTTTACAAATTCAATCGTATCGACATGATCAAGGAAAACATCCCGCTCGGCAAAGGGAATACCGTTCTCCGCTGCCACCCGCGCCGCCACGGAAGTATGGATTGTTTTGGAATCCACAAAGATCAGTCCGCGTTCGGCCAAAGCTTTCATTACACGTCCCATAGCCGCTTCATCCTGCGTCAGGCGGCTACCCATATGATTGTTGATTCCCACATATCCCTCAAAAGAATCAAAAATAGTGTTTAGAGCCTGATCAAATTCACCCTTCTCCATTCCTTCAAGTAAAGCCAAGGGGCCGGGATTAAGATCACGGTTCAGCGGTTGCATCGGCGTATGAATCAAAAGCTCATGACCTGTGGCCTTTGCCTCAGCTGTAATTTCCGGTAGCTGTGGTGCATATGGCAAAAACGCCAGAGTAAGCGGAGCATCAAGCGCCATTACCTGACGGGTACGCGGCTGATCCAACCCCAGATCATCTATGATGATGGCAATTTTTGGATTTTTAAATTTCGGAACACTTAATTCCGGCATAGGCTTTTCGGGTTGCGCCAATGTTTCAGGAATCTGGGCATGATTATCCGGCAAAGCCGCCAGTCTTTCCTGTTCCAGCGGCACATTCGCATGACTTTCAGGCTGTGGAACGGCCCAAAAATCTTCATCAAACCTTATCAAATTCTCCAAGCCCTGCTTGTCCGAGAACTTTAAAATCTGCCGGGAAGATTTATAGTCCTTGATCTCACTATGCGCCAGTGTTTCAAAGCTGACCTTTGGCCGCTGCATTCGCATTTCCTGCGGCGCTTTGGAGATTTGCTCAAACCCACCCAGAAAAACCATATGAATCGCGATCATCAGGCATGTGCCGACCATTACAAAAACAGCAGTCTTTCTAGGATTCTTTACAGGAAGGTTGCTCGGGCGAAAATATTTACTCATATCCATATTCTAGCCGTGCAAATCCCATTCGTAAATGACAGATATCAAACGGCCATTCAGGACTTGATAATCACGCGTCGCCGCGCCATAAAGGGGCGCATGATTGTGCTGATTGATAACTACGATAGCTTTACCTACAACCTCGTCCAGTATCTGGGCGATTTAAAGGCCAAGATAAAAGTTGTACGGAACGATGCGATGAGCGCACTTGATGTGCTCAAACTTAAACCCGCGGGACTTATGATTTCTCCTGGCCCCGGTACACCCGATGATTCAGGAATAAGTCTAGAGCTTGTCACGCTGGCTTCTGAGAAAAACATCCCCCTTTTGGGAGTTTGCCTGGGGCATCAAGCCATCGGGCAGGCCTTTGGCGGCAAAATCGTAAGGGAATCCCCGATGCACGGAAAAATTTCTGAAATCACACACACAGGCGAAGGTGTCTTCGCCGGGCTGGGGTCACCGCTTAACGTTACACGTTATCATTCCCTTGTGATTGCGCCGGAGAGCCTGCCTGCAAATTTGCGCGTCACAGCAAAAACCTCTAATGGTGTCATCATGGGCGTACAGCATAAAACCAAACCAATTCACGGCGTTCAGTTCCACCCCGAAAGCATCGCCAGCGAAAATGGGCGCGCCATATTGAAAAACTTTACGGAGATGTTATGAAACAGTTCCTCGATAAAGTGCAAAACGGCGACAACCTCAAAGAAGAAGAAATGATAGAGGTCATGCGCTCCATCATGGAAGGCGCTGTTCCCGAGAGCGATCTTGGCGCATTTCTTAGCGCATTGGCCGGGCGCGGCGAAACGGTTGATGAAATCACCGGCGCCGCCCGTGTAATGCGCGAGAAGGCGTTGACCATCAAAGCCCCTTACGACGCAGTGGATTGTTGCGGCACGGGCGGAGACGGAGCTGGCACCTACAATATCTCCACCGCTACGGCACTTGTTGCAGCGGCTTGCGGCGCTCCCGTCGCCAAACATGGAAACCGCGCCTCAAGCTCAAAATCAGGCACGGCAGATGTGCTAGAACTTCTGGGTGTAAACCTGGAGCCTTCTCCTGAAATTCTTGAAGAATCGCTGAAAAAAGTGCGTTTCGGATTTTTGATGGCTCCACGACATCACAGCGCGATGAAGCATGTTACGGATATCCGTAAACAGCTCGGTATTCGTACAATATTTAATCTGCTCGGACCGCTCGCCAATCCGGCCGGTACCCGCTACCAGCTTATCGGCGTTTACGATTCAAAATGGCTGCGTCCCATGGCGGAAACTCTACAAAAACTCGGCAGCAAACGGGCCTGGGTTGTTCACGGTGATGACGGGCTGGATGAAATAACAACAACCACCACGACCAAAGTTTGTATTCTGGATGACGGTAAAATTTCTGAAAAAACCCTCGCGCCTGAGGATTTCGGCCTCCCTGTCTCGGACCTGCAGGCTTTACGGGGTGGTGACGTTACAGAGAATGCCTCGGCCCTGCGGGCGCTGCTGGAAGGGCAAAAGGGCGCCTACCGCGATATCGTCATGGCCAATACGGCTGCGGTGCTCAAAATTCACGGATCTGTCCAGGACCTGAAAGCCGGTGTACAGAAGGCGGAACAAGCCATTGATGACGGTCTGGCTTATGAAGTTCTACGCGATTATATCGGCTTCTCCCGCAAAGACATGACCGCGTGAGGCATCGTATATGAGTGTTCTCCAGGACATCTGCGACAGAAAGCGCAGACATATTCTTCAGAAACAATCCGGAACGTCCCTGGAAGACTTAAAGTCGATATCAGCGAACACCCCTCCTCCTTGCGGCTTTATCCGGGCGCTGAGTGCTAAATCAAGAGCCATTATCGCCGAAATCAAAAAAGCATCGCCCAGCAAGGGGGTTATTCGCACGGATTTCGATGCACCGAGCATTGCAAAAACATATGAAGACAACGGCGCAGCCTGCCTGTCTGTACTTACCGACGAGCCTTATTTCCAGGGGCACGACGATTACCTGAGAGCTATACGAAACACTGTCTCTCTTCCTCTCCTGCGCAAGGATTTCATGCTGGACCCCTACCAAATATATGAGAGCAGAGCGCTCGGCGCCGATTGTATTTTGCTAATTATGGCCGCACTTGAAACCTCGCAGGCACAGGAGCTTTACAGCCTTTCACAGGAGTTGGGCATGGACGTACTGGTAGAAATTCATGACGCAGAAGAGTTGGAGGAGGCTCTAAAACTCAAACCCTCAATGATTGGCATCAACAACCGCAACCTGAAGACCCTGGAGGTGGATATCCAAACATCGTTTGATTTAAGTTCAAAAATTCCCTCTCCCGTCCTCAAAATCGCCGAGAGCGGAATTTCAGACCGTGAAACGCTTCTTTCTTTGCAATCTGCCGGTTTTGACGGGTTTCTGATCGGAGAAAGCCTTATGCGGGAAGAAGATATCGGGGATGCCCTGCAAAAACTGTTGAATTAAAATTTGACACAGAACAAGAACTAAAGTAGAACAAATAGTGTATATTCTATCGCGATTCTCGCAGGAAATCGTTTTGAATAAAGAAGGGGACTATTAAAAATGCTTACGCAGAAACAGCGCGATTTGCTGCTTTTTATTCACGAACGCATGCAGGATTCGGACGTTCCGCCCTCTTTTGAGGAAATGAAAGAAGCTTTGGGCCTGAAATCCAAATCTGGAATTCACCGCCTGATTACCGGGCTGGAGGAACGCGGCTATCTGCAGCGCCTGCCACACCGGGCGAGAGCTCTGGAAATTATCCGCCTGCCGGAAGGTATAAAAAGCGGCCGAGATTCCTCTGCCGCGGCTGCAAATGCTCCGGCAAATATGCCGCCTCCACAAATCTTTGCAGGAATGGAGCTTATACCTCTTTACGGCAAGATTGCTGCCGGAACGCCAATTGAAGCCATTAACGACACCAGCGAAACCATTCCTGTTTCCCAAGAATTTGCCGGTTCCGGGGACTTATACGCGCTGACGATTGAGGGGGATTCCATGATCAATGCCGGGATCCATGATGGCGATACTGTGATCATCCGCCGCTGTGATACGGCCGAGAACGGCGCGATTGTCGTGGCACTTGTCGATGATCATGAAGCCACGCTGAAACGCCTGCGCCGCGCCGGGAACAAGATTATATTGGAGCCGGAAAACGATGATCACGAACCTCAGGTTCTGGAGCCGGAACGGGTAAAGGTCCAGGGCCGCCTTGTCAGCTTAATGCGCACATATCATTAGGCAATCTGGCTCAAACTCCAGGTTCCGCCTATTGCGTCCACGGTCGTTTCCCGCGCTCGGATTCACTTGTCTTGATGATTATACCAGACGGCTCCAGCCAGATGGCGTGTGCACCGCCGGACCAAGCGTCATATTTATCCAACATCCGTGCCGTGCCGCAAAAGGGCTGTTCCACAGGCTCAAAGGACAATATCAGATCCGCCCAGTTGCACTCTTCGGCCAGGTAAGACGGGCTTTTCAGGAAGGAAATTTTTTGGCTATTTACGGCCAAACGGCATCCCTGCTCCCCACAAACCAGATTTTCCTGCGTCCCTTCCCGCGGCCACGGCTTCGCCTGCCCCTCTTCCAGCCCGGCGGCGCTTTCCCAATTCTCCAGAACAAATCGATCCTTGTTACGCGCAGAGACATTCAGCCTGCCATCGGCGTCAAAAAAACCCACCAGCTCAAATTTTGAAGAAATTAGAATATCCGGTGGGCGGTATTGCATCGTCAGAACAACCGCAACGCCATAAAACGCAAGTCCGGCCAGCCTCAACCGTCCCTTCCAGAGCATCAGAAACAGGCTCCCGGTGATAAAGGCCACGAAGGCCCCATGTGGCAATAAAGCAATCCGCCAAACAGAATGCGGCAAAGAACTCACCCAAAGCGCCGTCTCCAAAACCCGAGCCACCCCGAATTCCATCACCGCCAGCGGCCAGTATTCCAGACCCAAGGGCATAACGAACAGCGCCAGTACGGCAAAGGGCATAATGATGAACGCCATCAGAGGCATCGCAATCGCATTGGCCAGAAGAGAATACACCGCCATCTGGTTAAAATGATACAGCGCAAACGGGGCTGTCGCCGTGCTGGCCACCACGGTGGTCATGCATACGCCCAGGAAATACAGCGCTGCCCGGCGCACCCACCCGGCCTCCCGGTACAGCCCGGTCAACCATCCGCGTATGGATTCATAAAACACCACCAGAGCCGCCACAGCGCCGAATGACATCTGAAAACTCGCCGACATCAGGCTTTCCGGCGCAAACAACAGAACTATGATCGCTGCAAAGGCCACGAGCCGCAGCGACAATGCCATGCGGTCCAGTAGGATTGCCAGGAACACCACCCCAACCATCAAGACTGCGCGCTGGGTCGGGATCGTCGCGCCGGCCAGCAGCATATAGGCGCACGCCCCCAAGAACCCGAGAATAGCCGCATATTTCTTGACCGGATGATGCAACGCGACTCCGGGCACGAGCACCATCATCAAACGCGAGAAAAAGAAAATCACCCCGGCAAACAACCCCACATGCAGCCCGGAAATTGCCAGCAAGTGCGCCAGACCGGATTCGCGCATCGCATCGACATTTTCATTACTGATCGCCGTGCGCCGACCGGTCAGGAGCGCTGCAGCGATAGAGCTTTCCGGGTAATCAACCGCGGCAAAGACCCGCTGCTCGATCGTATAGCGCAACCGTTCAATCAGGCCGGATAGTGGAGTGCTGATGCTTTGCTGTAAAATCACTGGTGGTTTGTAAATAAACCCAACCGCACCGATGCCCTGAAAAAACATATAATGCTGAAAATCAAATCCTCCGGGAATCACAGGGGCGGAGGGTTTATGCAGCCCAGCCAGAACCTCCACACGCTGGCCCAGAGCTATACCTTCGTCCTTGCGCAGCGTCAGGCGAATTTTGCGCGGCGTTTCCCCGGGAGCCACATCTTCAATATTCAGATCACCAAGAACGAGGCGGCTGCCCTTACCCTCCTCCAGTTTTTCAATGCTGAGAATTTTCCCCTGCACCGTGACAGG
The DNA here is from genome assembly GCA_964352675.1 of uncultured Pseudobdellovibrionaceae bacterium. GTDB lineage: Bacteria > Pseudomonadota > Alphaproteobacteria > Micavibrionales > Micavibrionaceae > CAYGSN01. Next base: position 21,364 of record CAYGSN010000002.1, on the reverse strand, counting down.
CCCCATATCCTTTTGGAGCATCGGCGTGTAAACGGTAAAGCTGCGGATTTGTGCGGCCATATAACCGGTACTAAAACACAGGAAGATCATGAAAATATAACGGCAGCGCACCTTGTTCCAAAAACCGACAAGAGCGGCCAGAACTAAAATACAGGCCGCCACCCCCAGAAAAACGGGCGGCTCCACCATCAGCGCGTAATAAAACGCAATGCCGCAGCCCAAAAAAACCGGCATCCAGAGGAAAAGCTGCGGTTTTTGCCCAGCCAGCTCTTGATGTAGTGCTTCCAGAATTTTGTAGAGCACTCCTTGCGACAACGTTTTCGCGTCGTCGAAATGAAACGGGCCTTGCGTCATTCTCTATAGATCATTAAGTTCTTAAATCACTGAGCACACTACACAATTTACAACGGAGTTGCACCCTTTATGAGCGTCGTTACACGATTTCCCCCCTCGCCCACCGGCTTCATGCATATTGGCACAGCGCGCACAGCACTGTTTAATTGGCTTTACGCCAAAAATCACGGCGGGAAAATGCTGTTCCGTATTGAAGATACGGACCGCAAGCGGCACTCTGAAGAAGCTGTGAAAGCCCTGATCGAGGCCATGAAATGGCTGGAACTGGACTGGTACGGTGAAATCGTCTCCCAATATGAACAAAGCGCCCGCCACGCCGAAATCGCCCATGAATTGCTGGCGGCAGGGAAAGCTTATAAATGCTACTGTTCACCCGAAGAGCTTGAAGCGATGCGTGAAAAAGCAAAAGCGGCAGGAAGCAATGCTTTTTACGACCGCCGCTGGCGCGAGCGCGCTTCCTCCGAAGCACCCGAAGGCATAGAGCCGGTCATTCGTATCAAGGCGCCTTTGGACGGCGCATCCACTATTCATGACGAGGTTCAGGGCGATGTGACGGTACAAAATGAACAGCTTGATGATTTTATTATTCTGCGCTCCGACGGCTCACCGACCTATATGCTCGCCGTTGTGGTTGACGATCATGATATGGGAGTCACTCATGTGATCCGCGGGGATGATCACCTGAACAACACCTTCCGTCAGAATCTGGTTTATGAGGCAATGGGGTGGGAGAAGCCTGTATACGCCCATCTTCCTCTGATTCTGGGCCCGGACGGTGCAAAAATGTCCAAACGCCATGGTGCGGCCAGTGTTGAGGAATATAAAGAGATGGGCTATCTGCCCGAGGCCATGCGGAATTATCTTCTGCGGCTGGGCTGGGGCCATGGGGATGAGGAGATTATCACAACCGAGCGCGCTATTGAACTGTTCGACCTCAAAGGAATCGGCAAAGCCGCCGCAAGATTTGATTTTGCCAAGCTGGAACACCTCAACGCACATTATATTCGAGAGCGCAGTGGTGAAGAGCTGGTTGAGCTGTGCCGTTCGTTTTATCAAAAGCATCATGGCGTTGAAATTGACGACACCGCAAAATCCCGCATTCTGGCGGCGCAGGATGAGCTAAAGTCACGCGCGAAAACATTGCTGCAATTTACTGATGAATCAGTATTTTTTGCAAAAACAATTCCATTGGATTTTGAAGAAAAAGCTGCAGAGCTCCTCTCCGGAGAAGGAAAAAAAGCTCTTGAGAGTCTGCACTCTGCATTAGAATCTCTTCCCAATTTCACGGCCGATGCACTGCAGGACGCCTGTAAAACAATTGCCGGGGATATCGCAGAAGGAAAATTGGGCAAAATCGCCATGCCACTGCGTGCAGCCCTAACCGGGCGGATGGCCTCACCTTCAGTTTTTCATGCGGCAGAGATTCTGGGTAAGGCGGAAACACTGGCGCGCATTGAATCTGCTTTGGCAACACCCGCAGGCTGAAAATAAAAAAAATAGTAGAAGATTGATTTGATTGCCGGAAAAGGATATCTTTTTTGCATGGCAACATTTTCTTTCCTGCCTTAATTTTCAACGGGGATTTAATCGCATGAGCAAAGCAAAGAAGGCCGCACCGGCCAACGAAACCGACCAAAAGACATTCACCCTCAAAAACGATCAGACAGGCGAAGAGTTCACCCTGCCGGTGATTGACGGTACTCTCGGCCCAAGCGTGATTGATATCCGCAAGCTTTATGCCGAAACAGGCCATTTTACCTTTGACCCCAGCTTTACCGCGACCGGAAGCTGTAAATCCCGCCTGACCTTCATTGATGGTGAGGAAGGTATCCTGCTGCATCGCGGCTACACAATTGAAGAACTGGCAGAAAAGAGCAACTTCCTTGAGGTTGCATACCTCCTGCTCAACGGCGATTTGCCGGACCAGAGCGAGTATAAGGATTTTGTTAAAAATATTACCTATCACACCATGGTGCATGAGCAGATCAACTACTTTTACCGCGGTTTCCGCCGGGATGCGCACCCGATGGCGATTATGTGCGGCGTTGTAGGCGCTCTGTCGGCCTTCTATCACGACTCCCTGGACATCTGGGACCCCGAGCAGCGAGAAATTTCGGCGCACCGCCTGATTGCAAAACTGCCGACCCTAGCGGCGATGACCCATAAATACGCGCTGGGGCAACCCTTTATGTTCCCACGCAATGATCTGAGTTTCTCTGAGAACTTCCTGTATATGTGCTTCGCCGTTCCGGCCGAACCGTACAAGGTAAACCCCATTCTGTCCGACGCGATGGATAAGATATTCATCCTTCATGCCGATCATGAGCAAAACGCATCAACCTCGACCGTACGCCTTGCCGGATCGTCACAAGCAAATCCGTTCGCCTGTATCGCCTCCGGTATTGCCTCTCTCTGGGGTCCAAGCCATGGCGGCGCAAACCAGGCCGTTCTGGAAATGCTGGCCGAAATCGGAAGTAAAGACCGCATCCCCGAATTTATCGAGCGCGCAAAAGATAAGGATGACCCGTTCCGCCTAATGGGCTTTGGTCACCGCGTCTATAAAAACTTCGATCCGCGCGCAGGCGTTCTGAAGAAAGCCGCCGATCAGGTTCTGGAAGACCTGGGTGTTGACGACCCAATGCTGGAGATCGCAATGGAGCTTGAGCGTATCGCCCTGCAGGATGAGTATTTCGTAGAGCGCAAGCTCTTCCCGAATGTGGACTTCTATTCCGGGATTATTCTGAAGGCCATGGGTTTCCCAACCTCGATGTTCACCGTGCTGTTCGCCGTGGCCAGAACTGTGGGCTGGATATCACAATGGAAGGAAATGATCGAGGAACCATCCTTGCGGATTGGGCGTCCACGCCAGCTTTATACCGGCCCGGCCACGCGCCCTTTTGTTGAGATGAAAAAAAGAGGCTAAAAACCGCTAGCCTGAGCCTTCCCTGTTTTCTGAAGGATAAAATCAGCCGCCTTTTCAGATGGGGTTCTTTTGTGACCTCTTCCCAAAAGCGACTGCAGCTTTTCCGTTTTCTCCAGCTGTCTGGCCCGCTCATCCTCAAACCGGATCAGGCGGATCAACGCCTTTGAAATCGGCAGGGGTTGGCAACGCAGTTGGAGATATTCAGAAATAACCTCTTCATCCAGCAGAATATTGGCCAGATGCGCGTATTTTACCTTCACCAGGCGCCTAACGATTTCCCAGGTTATCGGATGCGCCTTATAGGCAATCAAATGCGGAATACCGTGATACGCCAGCTCCAACCCGACAGTGCCGGACACCGCCACCGCCGCATTGCAAGCCGCAATCGCATCTTGTTTTAAATCCGGATCTGAAATTACCGAGACCGGCGCATCAAACCCTTCCAGCAAATGCAGCACGTCATATTCAAGATGTGGCAAGGTCGGCACAACGAACTTGATGCTGGGAAACTGGTCATGCAGCAATATCGCACTGTCCTTTAGAACCTGCCCCATACCCTTGAGCTCCGAAGCGCGGCTACCAAAGAAAATGCCGCACACGACATCATCGCTGCGAATGTCATACATCTCACGGAACCTGGCGCTATCGCCCGCATCGGGGGGCGTTTGGATCAGAGGATGGCCGACGAACTCAGCCTTTAAGCCTTCTTTTTCAAAATGCTCAGGCTCAAACGGGAACAGACACATAATACCGTCCAAGAATTGCGCCACTTTTTTCGCCCGCCCCGGACGCCAGGCCCAGACCGTTGGGGCGACGTAATGAATAATTTTTCCTTTGAATATTCCACGCTTTTTGAGACGTGAGCCCACCTGGAAATTAAAATCCGGCAGGTCGATCGTTACCACAATGTCCGGCTGCGCGGCCTCAATCTCTTCCACTACGCCGTTAATCATGTGTAGCAGGCGCGGAAGCTGCATCAGCACCTCCCATATCCCCATGATGCAAAGCTCGTCCATCGGCAAAAGGGACTGAAGCCCCTGCGCTTCCATTAACGGCCCGCCAATACCGATCACCTCTATCGGCTCTCCTGCTCTTTCCCTGATTGCCTTAATCAACGGTGCGCCCAGAGCATCGCCCGAAGATTCACCGGCAATAAAAAAGATTGTCTTGCTCATGAGATATAGTCGACCGGATCGATCCCGATCACAAACATTTTATGCTTATCGGCAAGTTTCACAACATCCTCCGAGTCGATCACCAGACTTTCCCCGGCGTGAAGCGCAATACCGGATAACCCCAAGGCCACCGCATTCCTGACGGTTTCCGGGCCGATGGTCGGCAGGTCCAGATCCCGGTCCTGTTGTGGTTTGCAGGTTTTTACAAGCACTCCGCCGCGCCCTTTTCTCTTTAGCCCTTTACAGCGCTTCATCAACTCATCCGTGCCCTCAATTGCCTCCACCCCCAGGACGATGCCCTCCTGTACGATTACAGACTGACCAATATCCAGAGTACCCAGCACTATAGACACCTCAACCGCGCGCTCTATATCGACCCAGTCGCCCTTTTTTGGCCTGTACTTGCCGATCGGCCCTTCATCCATCAAAAGATCTTCGGCAAATTTGTGAACGCCGTGAACGCGGAACCCCTCTTCCTCAAGCGTTTTCCGAAGGGCACCGAGAAGATCATTATCACCCAGGGCCTTCCACCCGATACGGGCAAAGAATTCCGTCGCCTTTAAATCCGGAGTTAGCTCCGCCAAAGTCGGACGGCGGATAGAGCCAATCAAAACTATATCACGAATATTGTGGGATTTAAGGGTGTTCATCACCTTTCCCGCCGCGCCCATCCGTGCCCACATATGCTGATGGCCCGCGGTCAGAGACGGGTCAGCCTGCCCCTCAAAGGCGACAATAAAGGGCTGGATACCCTTTTCTTCACAAGCATCAACAAGCCGGAAGGGAAGCCCGCCACCGCCCGCCAGAATGCCGAGCTGGTCAATTTCAGGGGCGCTTGCTGCTGTGTTTACGCGGTTTTTCTTTGAGGCTGGCATAGCGGGAATCTTGTCTTTTCCTTGGCGAATTGCAAAATTTTGCTGACCGTTTCATTGTCCTTATAGTTATTTTCTACGTCTGCCAGCCGGTTTTCAAGGGTTCCTTCCTCATCAAAAAGCCGGTTATAAGCTTTTTGCAGATCGCGGATATCGTCCTTGGAAAAGCCACGGCGCTCCAGCCCAACAAGGTTCAGACCGGCCAGAAATGCCCGCTCACCCTTAACACGGCCAAAAGGAATGATGTCGCTCTCCACGCCCGACATACCTCCAATAATCGCGTGATCACCAATGCGGATAAACTGATGCACAGCAGCCAACCCGCCAATGACAACATGGTCACCAACATGGACATGGCCGCCCAGCGTGGCATTATTCGCCATAATGACGTTATTACCGATACGGCAGTCATGCGCGACATGGCAGGCCATCATGAACAGTCCATTATCGCCGATCACGGTTTCCAGCCTGTCACCCTTTGTGCCAGGATTCATGGTTACATGTTCGCGTATGGTATTGTTTTTGCCGATGATAAGGCGGGACTCCTCGCCCTCAAACTTTAGATCCTGCGGCGCGCCTCCAATGGAGGCAAAAGGATAAATCACTGTGCCATCGCCGATTTCGGTGTGCCCCTCAATCACAACATGAGACTTCAGCTCGACGTTCTCGCCCAGCGATACATGCGGACCGATAACACAATACGGACCGATTTTGACACTGGCTGGAACTCGCGCTCCATCTTCAATAATAGCGGTGGGGTGAATATTTTTTGTGGACATAACCTAACAAAGATACAGTTGGAGGGGGACAGGAACAAATCACGCTTTATTGCAGCGCGTTACAAAAACCCGGCCCTGCCTATGGCTCTTTATCTGTAATCATGGCGCTGAACGTGGCTTCGGCGCAAACCTTACCGTCCACGATCGCCTCACCCTTGAATTTCCAGACCATGCCGCGTGATTGTTGCTTTGTTACATGGACATGCATTGCATCGCCCGGCACCACAGGGCGGCGGAAGCGGGCATTATCGATGGTCATGAAATAGACAACTTTGCCCTCGGCCTCCTTGCCCAAAGCCTCAACAACAACCAGGCCAGCCGTCTGCGCCATTGACTCAACAATCAAAACTCCCGGCATCACGGGAAAACCTGGGAAATGCCCCATAAAATGCGGCTCGTTCATCGTGACATTCTTAAGGCCAACAGCGCTTTCTCCGCGAACATGCTCAATAATCCGATCCACAAGCAGAATCGGATAGCGGTGCGGTATCATCTGCATGATCCGGTTAATGTCTATCGTGTTATTATTGGAGTCTTCTTTGCTCATTGTGATGTTATAACCTGTTTCTATTTTTGAATTAAGAGGTTTTTTCCTTCTTTATCAAGCGTTTTAATGTTGCAACCTGCCGCATGAAATCACGGCTGGGCATACTGGGGAATCCAATATGATCTTCACCGGCGGGAATATTCTTCATTACGCCGGTCTTCGCACCAATCCGCGCGCCTTTTCCAATGTTCAGATGCCCAGCCACGCCGGCCTGCCCACCAATAACCACATAGTCCTCGATAACTGTGCTGCCGGAAATCCCAACTTGCGCAACGAGGACACAGCCTTTACCGACTTTAACATTGTGCCCTATTTGCACCAGGTTATCGATCCAGGTCCCCTGCCCGATCACCGTATCCGGCCCGGAACCCCTGTCGATACATGCATTGGCTCCAATTTCAACATGATCCCCGATAATCACGCGGCCAAGCTGTGGCACTTTAACAAAGCCCTTAGGATCAATTGCAAAACCAAACCCGTCCTGGCCGATGCGCACACCAGGATACAGGTGCACATAATCCCCGATGAGCGCATGCGATATGCTGGAGTTGGAACCAATCCGGCAATAGCTGCCGATTTCTACATTCTGCTCCACAATCGCTCCGGCCTCGATCCAGCATTGCTTGCCTATCTTTGCGCCGGATTTAACAACCACCCCGGCCTCGATAACACAACCCGGACCAATCTGCGCCGCAGGGTCAATGTGGGCCTGCGCAGAGATATCTTCCGACGGCATATCTTGCGGATAAAATTTTTGTGCCGCCAACGCATACGATTTATAAGGGGTGTCTGACACCAGAAGATTCATCCCCTTTGGGGCATCTTGCACCACTTTCTTATCAACAAAACAGGCTCCGGCCTTTGTAATACGGAACTGATCTTTGTATTTCACATTATCGAGAAAGGTTAAATCTGATGCACCGGCGCTGTCGAGGGAAGCCACATCTTCAACCCGGAAATCAGGATTGCCGCCTTCTACAATTTGGGCATCGCAAGAATCAGCAATTTCCGAAAGAGTAAAACTTTGCGTCTTTTTGAAAAAGCGCGGATCGGGCATAAGACCGCATTCCTTTTACTTCACATCCACCGCAATGGATTGGACAGCCTTATCAAGGCGTTTCAGTGTTTCCTCAGTGATATTAAGTTCCTTTTCGCCAAGAACGACATCCTGCTGGGAAATAACCAGGGAATATTCCTTCTCTTTTGCAATCTCTTCTACCACTTTCACAATTTCCCCGCGCAGCTTTTGCAGAGCTTTGGCGGAGGCCTGCTCCAGATCACGTTTTTTTGTCTGAGCAGATTTTCGGGTTTCAAGGAGGTTGCGCTCAAATTCCTGACGCTTTTTTACAAATTCTTCCTGAGAAAGATTGGCACGCTCTTCCAGAAGAGCCTTTTCCTTGTCGCGCAGACCTTGTTCCTCTTTTGAGAGTTCATTCAGGAATTTCTCCCGCGTGCTCTGAAGCTGTTTCTGAATGTCCTTCGCAGCCTTTGATTCATTGAGCAAACGCTGCACATCAACAACGGCGATGCTGAGCTCTGCCTTTGCCGAAGCAAGAGGAAGGACCATAAAAACAGACAGAGATAGGATCAATAGAAAATAGCGCATATCAAGCTTTCCTTTGTTCTATTCGAATGAATGTGTTGTAGCAGATTAGAACCGGGTTCCAAAATCAAATCTGAAACTTTCTTCCTGATCAAAATCCTCACTAACGATCGGGGTTGCAAAATCTACACGCAACGGTCCAAAAGGAGAGCGCCAGGATAAACCCGCACCGATAGTAACACGCACAGAAGATTCATCAAGAACACCTGGTCCATCATTGTCAATTTCCGTGACCGTCCCAAAATCAGAGAACAGGTGACCGGCAACGCCCAGTTCCTCAGGCAGGCCAACAGGCATGGTCAGCTCGGAAGAGCCTCGATAGAAGTAATTCCCGCCCAGGGAATCGCGTGTGCTTTCATCACGTGGACCGATACCGGCCTGCTCGAACCCACGTAGCGTGCTGCCGCCAAGGAAGAAACGCTCATTGATATTAATGTTCTCATCGCCATACGCCTCAATCGCGCCGACCTCGCCCAAAAGGTTAAACACCCACTGATCAGCGATCGGATAGTAATAAGAGGCCCCAGTCCGTCCGGAGACATATTTGGCATCACCACCAAGCCCTGCCACTTCGGCATCCAACCAATAATAAATACCATCTGTCGGAAACAAAGAGCTGTCACGTCCGTCATAGGTAAGGCGCTGAGATAACGCAGACGTGTCGCGCTGCCCCTGCTGATCCAATACAAAGCGGGAGGCATTGGACTGAACATCCGTAATCTCATTGCGCTCATAACGATAGCCGAAAGTCTGGCGCCAGCGTTCGGATAGCGGATACCCAAATCGTACACCACCACCAGTCCGGCGCTGGTCGAATGAGCTTTCGTCCTGCAAATCACGGGTACTGTGGAAGATATCGAACCCGGCAGATAAGTCACGGTCCAGGAAATACGGCTCCGTAAATCCAAGGTCAAATTCTGTCCGCTCCCCAGCGATAACAGCTCCCAAAGCCAGTTGCTGTCCTTTACCCAGAAGATTTCTCTCCCTGATACGGAAGTCCGCCAAAGGACCATCACTGGTCGAGAATCCGGCACCGATTGAAAGCTCTCCAGTGGATTTTTCTGTCACATCAACATCAATAACAGTTTTATCCGGTGTGGAACCAGGCTTGACATCCACCTTCACATTTTCAAAGAAGTTCAGGTCGCGTATGCGCTGTTCGGAGCGAGCAAGTTTTGATCGGTTAAACGGGTCGCCCTCCACCATCAATATCTCACGGCGTATAACCTTATCTAGCGTACGGACGTTTCCGTTAATATCAATACGCTCGACGAAAACGCGCGGCGTTTCGTCAATCACGAATGTTATATCAATCAGATTACCCTCGCGCTGGCGGTTCGTCTCCGGACGCACACTTACGAATGCGTACTGAAGGTCGCCCAGAGCATCGGTCAGCGCATCCACGCTTTCCTGTACCATGTCCGAATTATACCAGTCACCGGACGCGAAATTGATCTTCTCGTAAAGCGGGGCAGGGTCAAAATTGCGCAGACGCGCATCAATCTTTATATCGCCTACTTTATAGCGCTCGCCCTCTTCTACGGTGAAGGTGATAAAGAAATGCTCCCGGGCACTGGACAGCTCAGCCACAGCGGAGAGCAAGCGGAAATCCGCATAACCTTCCTTAAGATAAAAACGCCGCAGAAGCTCCTGATCGAAGGCCAGCTTATCAGGGTCGTACCGATCATCAGAGCTGTAAAAGCGATACCATGCAACTTCCTTCGTAACGATTTCGCCGCGCAGCTGGTCATCACTAAAGCGCTTGTTACCGATAAAGCGGATACTTTTTACGGTCGTAATTTCACCTTCGGTAATTTCAAAAACCAGATTGACGCGGTTCTGATCCAGCTTGATAACCTTTGGTTCAATATTAACCGAAAAGCGGCCGTTACGGCGATAAATCTGGAACAGGCGGCTCACATCGGACTGGACCTTTGTTCGCGTAAAAACCTGACGTGGGCGCATCTGAATCTCGCTCAGCAGCTCAGCATCTTCGATCTCGTCGTTACCCTCAAACGCAATTTTATTGATAATCGGATTCTCGACCACGTTGACAATCAAAACGCTACCCTCTTGGCGCAAGGCCACATCAGCAAACAAACCGGTCGAAAACAGTGTTTTCAGAGTTTGATCCAAATTCGGACGAGTCACAGTATCCCCCACGGACAGGTCCATATAAGACAAAATTGTCTGCGGCTCTATCCGCTCCGCCCCCTCAACCCTGATCTGACGGATCATCTCCTGCGCCTGCGCAGAAAGCGGGAGACAAACAATCAGTATGAGAAGGAAAATCAAGAGCCTTTGGGTCTGCATATAACTTTTATCCGTTTATTATTGTTGTATTTTTTTAAGGCGGGCACAGGCCCAAAAAGGAATTAATAGCGGGTTTAAACCGAAATGTCACCCCATAAACTATCATGATTCAGCCTATTCGCACCAGACCTTGTCGATAGCAATAACATAACAAAATCCTGCCGAAGTTGCTCCGGCAGGCCCGAAATATTAATCAACTGAAACGTTTATAAAATCAGCTGCATGATATCGTTGAGATTGGCAAACACCATCACCCCGACCAGAAAGGCCAAACCCAGGCGGAAGGCATATTCCTGCACCCTGTCGGAGACAGGCTTTCCGCGCACGGCTTCAAAGGCATAAAACACCAGATGCCCGCCATCAAGAAGCGGAATAGGAAACAGGTTGATAAGCCCCAGATTGATGGACAATAATGCCATAAACAGGACAAGGGCGATAATTCCCTGCTGCGCCATATCGCCAGCCAGTGCGCCAATGCGGATAATGCCGCCCAGTTCGGTCGCACTGCGCGTCCCGGTGATCATCTGGCTGATGGCTTCAATCGTACTCACTGTTATATTAACGGATTCCTCGATAGACTTTGCAAAAGCCTCCAGCACATTGTATTGCACGAAAATACGTCCATCCTGATCTGCAATATACAGAATGTTGTAATCGTCACTCTGCGTATCGCCCAACCCCGGATTTTGCTGCTCCACCGGACGAATAGTATACGAACGGGCATCGTCGCCCTCTTTAACCTCGACCGACATTTCTCGACCCATATTGGCCAAAATCGCCTTGCGCAGTCCATCAGGATTGCCTTCGAAATCACGGCCGTCGAGTTTCAGAATATTCTTAATATCAATCGCATAACGGGGACTGATAACGCCCAGCAGGCCACGACTTTGCTTAAATCCAAATTTGTCTTCAGTTTCAATTTTTTCCGGCGTAGCGACAAGTTCGATAATCTCTCCGTCCCGCTGCACATCAAAAACGCGGCGGCGGTCCAGGGAGATCATCATTTCACGGCGGATGTCTTCAAAACTGCGGATCGGAGCGCCATCAATCGCCAAAACATAATCATGCGGATGAAACCCGGCCTTATCGGCGCTGGATTCTGCCACAATTGCGGTTGTCACAGGTGGCGTCACAGGCTGGCCGTTGAACGTAAATAATCCGGTCAGGACAATGATCGCGAAAATATAATTAATGGCTGGTCCGGCAAACACAATGAGCGCGCGCTGCCACACAGATTTTGCGTAAAAAGCAGAGCGGAGCTCATCCTCATCAAGCGGGCGCAGCTCTCCGGTTTCTTCATCCTCAACATCTTCTGCTTTTTGAACGCTGGCCGGATCAACATCTCCGAACATTTTCACATAACCACCCAGCGGGATCATGGATATTTTCCAGCGCGTGCCGGATTTGTCGTTAAAGCCGTAAATCTCCCGCCCAAAGCCGATAGAAAACACATCAACCTTTACGCCGCACCAGCGCGCAACAATGTAATGCCCCCATTCATGGATAAAAACCAGAAGACTGAGCACCAGGAGAAATGTACCTCCATAAATCCAGACATTGCTTGTAAGGGTTTGAAAAATTTCAAAAGAACTCATGATATCGCCACCGTTTTGTCTATTTGCGCATTGTTGATGCAGTCGTTTGAGAGACTGCGGATATAAGTATCATAGTTTATTATTTTTTCCAGAGAAGATACATCCTCTTTCTCCAGTCGATCTAAAATGTAAGTTACAGTTTTAATGATATCAGGAAATCCAATATTTTTCTTTAAAAAATGTTCGACCGCCACTTCGTTGGCCGCGTTCATCGCGATACAGGCATGCGGACCTTCCTTCAAACACTCATAAGCAAGATTTAGGGCCGGAAACCTCTTATGATCAGGCGCTTCAAAATCGAGCCGTTGCAGCATCGCCAGATCCAGTTTCTGCCCTGGTGTTGCTATCCGTGCGGGCCAGTTCAAAACGTTGCAGATCGGCGTACGCATATCATTGGCGCCCAACTGCGCAAGGATAGAACCGTCACAATATTCCACCATCGAATGAATAACAGATTGCGGATGAACCACCACATCAATTTTTTCCGGCAGAATATCGAACAGAATATGCGCCTCTATCACCTCCAGGGCTTTGTTCATAAGGGTTGCGCTGTCGATAGAAATTTTGCGGCCCATAGACCAGTTGGGATGCGCCAGAGCCTGTTCTGGCGTGACCGTCTCAATGTCTTGAGGGGCCCAGCTGCGAAATGGCCCGCCGGATGCTGTCAGAATAATCCGCTCAATCTCAGCACGCCGGGTTTGATCAAACACCTGAAATACTGCGTTATGCTCGCTGTCCACCGGCAGAAGTGTTGTGCCGCACTTTCTTGCTTCCTCCATAACCAGAGCTCCAGCAGCCACCAAAGGCTCTTTATTGGCAATTGCCACCGCGTTGGAATTTTGAATAGCGCATAAGAGCGGCTCCAGGCCGGCCATGCCCATAATAGCCGCCATGGTGATATCGGCTTTCCGGGAAGATGCTTCCAACAGCGCATCAGTCCCGCTTGCGCACTCTATATCATGACCGGCCAAAAGCGCCTTTAATTCCATATATCCATTCTCATCCGCCAACACCGCGCTTTTGGCTTTCAACTTGATAGCGATTTCTGCCAATTTCTTTGCGTTGTTATTGGCCGTCACAACACGGACATCGAACGCTCCGGCGACAGAAGAAAGGACATCCGCCGTGCTGTCCCCGATCGAGCCGGTGGCGCCCAGTATATTGATGGTTTTGGGTTGATCAGCCATAGGAAAAGAGCTTTAAAGACGCCAGGAACACCGGGGCGGACAGCATCAGCGAATCTACACGATCCAGTAACCCGCCATGGCCGGGGATAATGCCGCCCGCGTCTTTGACCCTTGCATGGCGCTTGAACCAAGACACCAGCAAGTCCCCCGTCTGACAGGCGATGCCGATCATTGTGCCGATTAAAAGGAAAAACACGATGGAACCGCCATGGGAGAACGCTCCACTCACGCTGATCAGGGCCGGAGCCAAAAGCGCCCCGGCGTATCCAGCCCAGGTTTTGTTGGGGCTGATCTGCCCGGACATTTTCGGGCCGCCGATCAGCTTGCCAAAAAAATACCCCCCGCTGTCGCTGGCCACCACCATGGTAAAAAATGCAATCGCCGGAAACGCTCCGTAGGTTTCTCGAATGAGGTAGCAGCAGTAAAAACTCGCCGCGATATAAAACGTGCCGATCAACATGAATAGAAATGGCGTCCGGGTTTTTCGGGCCAGATCCGCCCATTCGTAAAAGGCCAGGCCCGCGCACAGAATTATCAGGCCGGTAAATGCCCAACCGCCCAGATATATGCACCCCAATACAACGGGTGCCAATATCAACGCAGAAAGCACGCGTTTCTGCAGTTTTTTGGGATCGATCGCGGGCATGGATTTACCCCTCCGATTGTTTGAGCGCGCCGAAACGCCGCTCACGGCCTGCATATTCGGCCAGGGCCTGTTCCAGATCGGCCTTGTCAAAATCGGGCCAGAGGGTGCTGGTAAACACCATTTCGGAATACGCGCACTGCCACAGCAAGAAATTGCTGATACGCTGTTCACCGCTGGTGCGGATCAGAAGATCCGGGTCTGGAATACCAACAGTCATCAGGTTCTCTTTGAACGAAAGGCCAAAATTGTCAATATCCTCAACAAAGCCGGTTTCGGCTGCGCGTTCAGCCAACTTGCGGGCAGCCTGCAGGATATCATGCTGTCCACCGTAATTCAGGGCCATGATCAAGGTTATATTACTATTCTGCGCCGTCAGCGCCTCCGCATTTTCAATCAACTCCAGAATATCCTTTGCGAAGGCCGTCCGGTCTCCGATGACTTTCAGGCGCGCGCCCTTCTTGTGCAGTTCTGCAGTTTCTGCGCGCAGGTAATAGCGCAGCAGTCGCATAAGCTCGGATACCTCGTCTTCCGGGCGGCTCCAGTTTTCCGATGAAAATCCAAACAATGTGAGATATTTTACCCCAAGATCAGCGGCCAAATTCACAACGCGGCGTACGGATTCAGCCCCATTTTTATGTCCTACTGTGCGCGGCAACCCACGATTTTTTGCCCAACGGCCGTTACCATCCATAATGATGGCGACATGTTCCGGCACAGCCAATTCCGTATTGTCTTTTTTCATTTTCAACCGATCACACCTTTACACCGTCATAATATCTTTTTCTTTATCCGTCAGCATTTTATCAATTTTTCCGATGACATCGTCCGTCATTTTCTGAACCTCTTCAGACAAGCGCTTCTGCTCATCCTCTGATTCATCACCTTTCTTGATCTCATCCATGCCGTCGCGGCGGACATTCCGAACTGCAATACGCGCGGCCTCAGCATATTTTCCGGCAACCTTGGTCAGTTCCGTACGGCGCTCCTCATTCAGATCCGGAATAGGAATACGAATGGTTGACCCGTCCAACTGTGGATTAAGCCCCAGCCCCGCATCGCGGATACCCTTCTCCACCTGCTTGAGAACGCTGGCGTCCCAGACCTGCACAGTCAACATGCGCGGCTCGGGAACGGCAACTGTCCCTACCTGATTTATGGGCATCTTGCTGCCGTAAACCTCAATCTGAACCGGGTCCAGCAAATTGGCTGAAGCCCGCCCGGTGCGAAGACCCGAAAATTCTTTATGTAGTATATCAATCGCACCATCCATGCGGCGCCTGAGATCGGCTTTGTCATAGCCAGCCATAACATTTCTCCATTCTGTGTTAGTTGGTCACAATTGTGAACTTACCCTCGGATTTGAGGACTTTAGCAAAATTCCCCGGCTCCCTCACCGAAAATACAATTATCGGGATATTGTTCTCCCGCGCCAGTGAAATCGCCGTGGCGTCCATCACCTTCAGATCCTTGGTCAGCACGTCAATAAAGGTAATATGATCAAAATGTGTAGCGCTCTTGTCCTTCAGCGGATCGGCGGAATAAACTCCGTCAACCTTAGTTCCCTTGAAGATCGCATCGCAATCCATCTCCGATGCCCGCAACGCAGCGGCCGTGTCTGTTGTAAAATAAGGATTTCCCGTCCCGGCGGCAAAAATCACAACCCGCCCCTTCTCCATGTGGCGAATGGCGCGGCGGCGGATATAAGGTTCACAGATTGAATCCATGCGGATGGCCGATTGCACGCGGGTCTGAACCTCCATACTTTCCAGAGCATTTTGCAGCGCCAGAGCGTTAATCACGATCCCCAGCATCCCCATATAATCAGCTGTCGTGCGGTCCATTCCTTGTGATGCGCCGGATACACCACGGAAAATATTCCCCGCCCCGACAACAACACAGACCTCAACACCGCTATCAACAACAGTCTTGATATCATTGGCTACGCGCTTGACGGTATCGGGATCCAGCCCGAATTCCTGCTCACCCATTAGAACCTCGCCCGACATTTTCAGCATCACGCGCTTATAGTGTTTCATGGCTTCGATATTGGTCTGGGCAGCAGATGACATAGGGCTTTTCCTTTTTAAACTGTCCTAATGTAATAACAGCCGCGCTGAATTGCAACGCGGCTGTTTGAATTTATTGCTTTTTTAAGAGCGGAGAAATCAGCCGTTGGCCGCCTTTGCCACTTCGGCAGCGAAGTCTTCCTGCTCTTTTTCGATACCTTCGCCAAGCTGAATGCGGGCATAGCCGGTCAGTTTGATCTCTGTTCCAGCCTCTTTCGCGGCATTGGCAATCACATCTGCAATTTTGGTTTCACCGTCAATCACGAAAGTCTGGTCAAGCAAACAAATTTCTTCGAAAAACTTACGCATGCGGCCTTCAACCATTTTTTCAGCAATTTCAGCCGGCTTGCCTTCTTCCTTGGCTTGTTCCAGCAGGAATTCCTTTTCCTTGGCGGCAACGGCCGGATCAACGCTTTCACGATCCAAGAATTTCGGGAACGCCGCCGCGATATGCATCGCTAGCTGCTTGCCCAGCGCTTCAAGCACGCCATCGTCCGCAGAAGATTCCAAAGCGACCAGAACCCCGATCTTGCCGAGGTTATCAGCCAGCGCGCCATGCATGTAAGAGACAACCGCGCCTTGGGAAACTTCCAGGTTCTCCATACGACGCAAGGCCATATTCTCGCCGATCTTACCAATCAGGTCGGTCAGGCTTTCAGACACGCTCTTGCCATTTCCAAAGTCTTTAGAAGCAAGGTCTTCAACGGAGCTTGCGGACAGGGCAACCTCAGATACTTTCTTAACAAAACTTTGAAACTCACTGTTTCTTGATACAAAATCAGTTTCAGAATTAATTTCAACCACAGCGCCTGATGTGCCCTGCGTCGCGATTGCGACCAGCCCCTCAGCCGCGGTGCGGGAAGATTTTTTCTCCGCCTTGGCCATACCCTTTTGACGCAAGTAGTCCAATGCCTTTTCGACATCGCCGCTATTTTCCGTCAGCGCCTTTTTCGCGTCCATCATACCTGCGCCGGTCTTCTCGCGCAGCTCCTTTACCATTGATGCTGTAATCTCAGCCATTTTATGTCTCCTTACTTATTCTGGTTCAATGTTAAGCGGACGCCGCTTTTTTCTCAGCTTTCGCCGACTCTTCAGTACCTTCCGCAGCCGCAGCTGTTTCTGCGGGCACCTCTTCAGGAACCTCAACCTTCAGGTTTTCGTCCGCACCAAGGTCTTTGCCTGATTTGGAAAGTTCAGCCTGAAGACCATCAAGAACCGTATCAGCAAACAGGTCACAGTACAGATCAATAGCGCGCAGCGCGTCATCATTGCCAGGGATAACATAATCTACCCCATCAGGATTTGCATTTGTATCAACAATTGCAAAAACAGGAATGCCAATCTTATTGGCTTCGGCCACGGCAATGTCCTCCTGGTTTGTATCGATGATGAAGATAGCGTCAGGCTGGCCTCCCATTTCCTTGATTCCACCCAAAGACAGCTCCAGCTTGTCTCTCTCACGGGTCATCATGAGCAGCTCTTTCTTTGTAAAGTTTGAAGCAATCTCGGGGTTTTTGAACAGCCCCTCAAGCTCATGCAGGCGGGCAATTGATTTTGAAATCGTTTTCCAGTTGGTCAGCATGCCGCCCAGCCAGCGATGATTCACATAGTATTGACCGCAACGCTTTGAGCTTTCCGCAATTTTCGCGCGGGCCTGACGCTTCGTTCCCACGAACAGCACACGGCCGCCATTGGCAACGATATCGCGCATAGCCTTCAACGCATCACGCAACATAGGTTGCGTCTGCTGCAAATCGATAATATGAACACCATTACGTACACCAAAGATGTGCTCGCGCATTTTTGGGTTCCAGCGATGTGTGTGGTGACCGAAGTGAACGCCCGCTTCCAAAAGCTGACGCATGGTGAATTCAGGTAATGCCATAGGGTTTCTCCTTTATAAGTTCCAGTTACTTCCTCTGCAGGCCTTGGCTCGTCATCCGAACACCGGGTAAGGAACCTGCATGTGAATTTCACTCAGTTTTTGAGTGATGACGGCCTTTTACAGGGTATTTTTCTATTTTGCAAGGAAAAGCTTACGGAATTTTGACCACAAACCGGACTGACCGGCAGCGGGCCGATCATTCGCGGCTAAAAAAACACTGCTCTGCACACGCTCAAGAACATCCTCAAGCGGCCTGCGCGGCATAAAATTAACAGGCCGGTTGCCATACCCCAGGCGCAAAATCATATGCGCCCGCCCCTCATGGTCTATTTCATCATGCAGACGCAGGCGTGATTGCGGCACTTCGCAGGGCTGGTTCAGCGTAGAAACGCTCAAACCCTCAACTTCCGCCTGCAATAATACGCGCATAAAGGCCTGCCCGGCATGAAGACGGTTAAGACGGCTGGCCCCCCTTTCCACACCCAGAACGGCCAGAACCGGGCAACCATCTAAAATCGCATCGTCCTGGACTACTTGCGCCGGTTCTGATTCAAAACGCCGAACAATGCGCGGGCGCGGCAACTTTATCATATCCACGGCATTACGGGCATAATTCGGCATACCATCGCCGCTGGAAAACCGCCGCTCATCAATCCAGGC
>CAYGSN010000002.1:0-2749 GCA_964352675.1 uncultured Pseudobdellovibrionaceae bacterium | reverse complement strand
GCGGAAGGATTGACTACTCATCTGGATATGATCGCTCTCGGCAATAAAATGGGCAACAACAGCCTTCTCATCTTCATCGCAGATGTGCAGCCAGCCGCCCTCACTCTCCGCTGCATTTTTCAGGCGACTTAAAATATCACTCGGAACATCTTTGTTTTTAAACGCGCCGCGATTGTACTGGCGCTTTGCAATTGCCTTGAACATCGCCTTTTCATCATCGCTCGCCTGGTACGCACCACCGATTTCAACATGCGCAACCAGGTCGGCATCCGCTGGATTGGGCAGGATTTGCGTGTGCTCTTCATATCCGAAATAGCGAATGGCAAGCCGGAGGTTAAACAGCGCCGAGGCGCAGCTGATCATCAATTGCCGGTCATCCGGGTCGACCATAGGCAAACCATAACGTCGATCCGCGTAAACGGCGACCGTATCCCCGTCAATACGAAAACTCCATGGCTGTGTGTTATAGGTGGATGGTGCCAGAATGGCGTATCTCAGGCAAAACTCAAGTTTCTCCGCATCACTTCCATTATGCGGAAAATCCTTTTCATCAACATCCCAAGCAGACAGGTTTTTACGATGCGGCATAGATTTATATAGGCTCAGCTTTCCTGCAATGTCAAACGTTTAGAGGGATATATTTACGCCTCTGAAATCTCCAAAACCCCTTTTTCGCTCCGGATGATGTTACGGGCCTGGGCAGACAAGCTCCAGCGGCCAGGCAGCTCCAGCTTGGCCGCGCGGCTGCCCTCCACCGTGACAAAGAGATTGATACGCGCCGCACCCTCCCCCTCAATATCCAGGAATTCTTTGAGTTTATGCACCGGTGCGGCCTTGTCCAGATGGATCTGGATCTCGCGGATCTTGCCCTCCAGCGCATCTTCCAGCGGCTTGATATCGCTACAGGTGAAACGAATTTGATCTTCACGCTGTTCAGCCTCCACAGTGAGCAGGAGCGTATTGCCCGCTTCCAGATGCTCCCGCGTGGCGTGAAGGATATCGGAAAACAACGTGACCTCATAAATTCCGGTGGGGTCGGAGAGCTGGAGGAAGGCGTATTTATTGCCTTTCTGCGAGACTTTCTCCTGTTTCTTCAGCAGCACCCCGGCCATTTGGAAACGCGCGGCCTGCTTATTGGCCATTTCAGCCTCGACCTGCGCGATGGCAGAGATTTTGAGGTTCTCGAACTGCTGCGCCCGGCTGTCGAGCGGGTGGGCGGAGAGGTAAAAGCCGACTGCGCTGAATTCCCGCGCCAATTGTTCAAGCGCATCCCAAGGCTGCACTTTGGGAAGTTCCGGCAGACCGAGGCCGCCTGCATTGTCCCCGTCACCGCCAAACAGACTGACCTGCCCGGACTCGCGCTCCTCGGCCAAAGCCTGTGCGTGACGCATAATAATCTCGACCGAAGAGCTCATCTGCGCACGGTTGGGATTGAGGCTGTCGAAGGCCCCAGCGGCGGCCAAATGTTCGAACTGGCGCTTGTTCATGTGCTTGTGATCGAGGCGGTTGGCAAAATCTTCGACCGATTTGTACGGCCCGTTTTGTTTGCGTTCAGCCACAATAGAGGCCATCGCCGCCGCGCCCACGCCCTTCAGTGCCGCAAGCGCGTAACGAATGCCCCGCCCCTCCACCACAAAATCAGGGGCGGATTTGTTCATATCGGGAATTTTGAGCTCTACGTTCATTTTATCCAGATCTTGCTTAAAGACGCTGAGCTTATCGGTATTGCCCAGATCGAGCGTCATGGAGGCGGCCATGAATTCGAGCGGGTAATTGGTTTTCAGCCATGCGGTCCAGTATGCGATGAGAGCATAACCGGCAGCGTGAGATTTGTTAAAACCATATCCGGCAAATTTATTGATTTGATCAAAAATTTCTTCAGCTTGCCTGGCCGGAACATTGTTATGCTCCTTTGCCCCATCGACAAACATTTTGCGCTGTTCATCCATTTCGGACTGGATTTTCTTTCCCATCGCGCGGCGAAGCAAGTCGGCACCGCCGAGTGTATAGCCCGCCAAAAGCTGCGCTGCCTGCATGACCTGCTCCTGATAGATCATGATGCCGTATGTGTCTTCCAGCATGGGCTTGAGAATGGGGTGCATATAATCCGGCTCGGTCTTGCCTTCCTTGTTCGAGGCATAAACCGGAATATTATCCATCGGGCCGGGACGGTAGAGAGAGACAAGAGCGATAATATCTTCAAACTGGCTAGGCTTGGTTCGCCGCAGCGCATCCCGCATGCCCGCACTTTCAAGCTGAAACACGCCGACCGTATTACCCGAAGCAATCAGCTCATAGGTTTTCTGGTCATCAAGGGCGATTTCCAGGCTATCGATTTTAAGTCCATGGTTCTGCTCCACCATCTCCAATGTCTTTTGCACCACGGTCATGGTTTTCAGGCCAAGGAAGTCGAACTTCACCAGCCCGGCCTGTTCCACATATTTCATGTTGAATTGCGTCACCGGCATGTCGGATTTCGGATCGCGGTAGAGCGGCACAAGCTCATGCAGGTCCCGGTCACCAATCACCACCCCGGCGGCATGGGTGGAGGCGTGGCGGTAGAGCCCCTCCAGCTGGAGCGCGATATCGATCAGCTTTTTGGTGGTGTCGTCCTTGTCCCGTTCTGCGCGGAATTCAGGATCTTGGTCCAGCGCTTCCTGCAGCGTTGTCGGCTGCGCCGGGTTATTCGGGATCATTTTGGCGATGCGGTCAACCTGGCCGTAGCCCATTTGCAGCACACGGCCAACAT
>CAYGSN010000001.1:64606-175519 GCA_964352675.1 uncultured Pseudobdellovibrionaceae bacterium | reverse complement strand
GAAGAAGGCAGGCAAAAGGGATTAGAGGAAAGCAAAGCCGCGCGCTCACAGCAAATATCAAATGTCCTGGACGTTATTTCACAAAACTTCGATACGCTGTTTCTTGCGGAAACCAAAAGAGAAAAACAATATGAGGTCGAGGCCGTAAAACTTGCCCATACGGCCTTTCAAAAACTTTTTCCTCATTATGCTGACAAATACGGTTTTGAAGAACTTAAGGCCGCTATCACCAACATTCTCCAAAATCAGGAGGGGCAGAGTCAGGTTGAAATTACAGTAAACAGCGACATCCGCGACGGCATTGAAGCCTTTCTGCAAAAGGTTTCCGGATCATCCTCAAGCAAGATAAACTTGGCGGTCTACGGAGATGATACCATGCCCGTCGGAAGCTTTAAAATGAACTGGAAAGACGGCGGGGCCGTCCGGGATTCAAAAGCTCTTGCCCAGGAAATTGAAGCAATGATGATACAGGTTCTTGCAGGAAGCGGTGCAAAAGGTCATGATAGGGAACAGGATGACGAATCCGAGACTGCACCACAAGATATTGATGCAAAAGACGAAGATTCACCCTCAATGGAGATAACAGATGAGTGATGACGAAGAACAAGGTAGCAGCGAAGAAATCGGTCAGGATGCCATAGACGATATTTTTGGCGACGATTCTTCCGGCAGCGATGCGGGCGGGTCTGCCGCACCGGCGCCATCCAAAAGTATGAATCTGGATGAAATCGAACAACATGCGGATCTCAACACGGATGATAGACACAAATACGCTGTGGGCGAAGCCATGGTCGATGATGTTACGGCCATATACGATGTGCCGGTACAAATTTCTGCCGTTCTGGGACGCTCCACGATGCAGGTCAGCCAGCTCCTGAAACTCGGACGGGGCGCGGTTGTAGAGCTGGACCGCAAGGTCGGTGAAGCCATAGACATTTACGTGAATAACCGTCTCGTTGCACGCGGCGAGGTCGTCGTTGTGGAAGACAAGCTCGGCGTGACCATGACGGAAATCGTGAAATCGGAACGCAGCTAGGGACGATAAGGACGAAGGATATCTTATGAACGACGCTGCACAGGCCCAGGCAGATACAGAAAATCAGGACGGTACCGAATTTACTGGAACCCTTCCTGATGTGCGGCTGCAAAGACCGTATGTCAAAGCTGATTTTGCAACAATTCTGGGTATTGTGCTGGCTTTCGGGTTTATCGCCGGGGCCATTATGATTGGCCAAAGCAACGCCAATTTTTTCAACGTACCGTCCCTCATGATCGTTTTGTTCGGTACCATGGCCGCCACGGCCATTTCCTACACAGGAGAAGAGCTCAAACGGGCTGGAAACATCATTGGAAAATCCATGTTCCGCCATGTGCAAAGCCCCAGAAAGCTGTCGGAAAGCCTTATCGATCTGGCGGTAATCGCCAAAAAGAAAGGTATTCTCGCCCTGATGAACTATGAAACGGAGCTTAACAAAAGCCCTTTCCTCTCCAAAAGCCTGCAACTTGCCGTAGACGGGTATAAGGCGGAAGATATAGACCGCCTCCTGAACCAGGAGATCGATGCTCTGGCCGAACGCCACAAACGCTCTGCCAGTATTTGTAAGCGTGCCGCCGAGGTCGCTCCGGCCATGGGATTAATCGGAACTCTGGTCGGCCTTGTGCAGATGCTCGCCGATCTTGAAAATCCTGAAACAATTGGCCCTGCAATGGCTGTAGCCCTTCTGACCACATTTTACGGTGCGATTTTGGGAACGATCGTCATGGCGCCGCTGGCGGTTAAACTTGAAAAAAACTCCCAGGACGAAACGCTGATCAAGACGTTGATCCGGCTGACCACCATTTCAATCGCGCGCCAGGAAAACCCGCGCCAACTTGAAATGCTGTTGAATTCGGAACTGCCGCCGTCAGAGCGCATCCAGTATTTTGACTAGAAAGAAAGAGGTTTAACCCGCCATGCGTCTTATGATCATCGGTCAACTCGAAGGATTTATCTCGCAAGCCGGAAAAATTGCCCTGCAAAAAGGGGCGAAGGTCGTGCATTGCGAAGATACCGAGCAAGCGCTGGGCGCGCTTCTGAACGGCAAGGGCGCAGACCTGGTCATGGTCGACGTGAAACAGAAAATTAAAGACTTCATTCAAAAGCTGGATGCCAACCGCATCCACGTCCCCGTCATTGCCTGCGGTGTGAACACGGATGCCCGTGCCGCAGTCAAAGCCATTCAGGAAGGCGCGAAAGAGTATGTCCCCCTGCCTCCGGATGCGGATCTGATCGCCGCAATTCTTCAGGCCGTGAGCGATGACAATAACACTATGATCGCGGGCGATCCGTCCATGCAGGAGGTTGTTAAGCTGGCCGATAAAATTGCCGCCAGCGAAGCCACAATCCTGATCACCGGGGAATCCGGAACCGGGAAGGAGGTCATGTCGCAGTACATCCATAACAAATCCAAGCGCTCCGGCGCGGCGTTTATCGCGCTGAACTGTGCCGCCATTCCTGAGAATCTTCTAGAATCCGAATTGTTCGGCCACGAAAAAGGCGCTTTCACCGGCGCAGCATCCCGGCGGATCGGTAAATTCGAAGAAGCACATGCCGGTACCCTGCTGCTGGACGAAGTCACGGAAATGCACCCCTCCCTGCAATCCAAACTCCTGCGCGCGCTGCAAGAACGCAAAATCACCCGCGTCGGCAGCAACGATGAAATCACCGTGGATGTGCGCATTATCGCCACATCCAACCGCGACATGGAAAAAGCCATTAAAGAAGGCCAATTCCGCGAAGATCTTTATTTCCGCCTGAATGTCGTCAATATCGCCCTGCCCGCTCTGCGGGACCGCCCCAGCGACATTGTCAAACTGGCGCAGTTCTTTGCCGATAAATATGCCGATGCCAATGGCGTGGCGAAAAAGAAAATCTCGACGGCCGCGCAGGATAAACTCAAATCCTATGGCTGGCGCGGAAATATACGGGAGTTAGAAAATACCATGCACCGCGCCATCCTGGTGTCCATGGAGGATGAGCTGGAAGCTGCGGCCATCCATTTACAAGATGCAGGATCAAGTGCCGCCCCACAACAAACAGCCCAGCCTGCCGCAACGTCGGCCCCATCATCCACAGGCTCTGCAAATGTCAAAAACCCCGGTGCGGTCGAGGCATTGGTCGGCCGCTCTATGGCGGATGTCGAACGTGATTTGATCGTGAACACGCTGGAGCATTGCCTCGGCAACCGTACCCATGCAGCCAATATCCTCGGGATTTCCATCCGCACTCTGCGCAACAAACTCAACCAGTACAAGGATGAAGGTGTGAAGGTTCCCGCTGCTGCCGGTGGGGAATAACCCCCCGCAAACCCGTAAAGCCATTTGCACTCACGTGCGCCTACCGCTAAACTCAAAGGGCGTTTAAACCTTTTTGCATCAAACCTTATGGCCGAACCTTCTCGATCCAACCTGCCCGCGACACAAAGCTCCGCTGCACCCCCTGCTGGCGGCGGCGGTTTCTCCTTTGGTAACACCAGCGCAAAAATGGCGCCCTATTTCCGCAGCGACGTTATTTTTGCCTTGGCCATCGTGGCCATCATCATGTTCATGCTGGTTCCAATCCCGACCATATTACTGGATTTCGGGCTGTCTATTTCCGTGGCCTTTTCGGTTATGATACTGATGACGGTGCTGTTCATCCAGCGCCCGCTGGATTTCTCGACATTCCCCACGGTTCTACTTGTCTCGACGTCCCTGCGCCTTGGTCTAAACGTTGCCTCTACCCGCCTGATCCTTGAAAACGGCCATAACGGGCTTGATGCCGCCGGTGCGGTTATCGAAGCTTTCGGGACATTTATTATCAAGGACAGCTACATCATCGGCGCAATTGTGTTCGCCATCCTGGTGATTGTGAACTTTGTGGTTATCACCAAGGGGTCGGGCCGTATCGCCGAGGTCGCCGCCCGCTTCACCCTGGATGCCATGCCGGGCAAGCAGATGGCGATTGACGCCGATCTCTCCGCCGGCCTGGTCACAGAAGACGAGGCCAAAAAGCGCCGAAAGGACCTGGAGCAGGAAAGTACCTTTTACGGCGCAATGGACGGTGCTGCGAAATTCGTGCGCGGGGACGCCATCGCAGGCTTGCTCATCACCTTTATCAACGTCATCGGCGGGATTATCATCGGCACCGTGTCTGAGGGCATGCCCCTGTCCGAAGCGGTATCAACCTACACCATCCTAACCATCGGCGATGGATTGGTGAGCCAGGTTCCCGCTCTGATCGTATCCGTATCAGCCGGTCTTCTTGTCTCCAAAGCCGGGGTCGAAGGCTCCGCCGACCAGGCGCTGTTCCACCAGTTTGGGAAATATCCGCGGGCGCTGGCTATGAGTTCGGGCCTGATGATTGTTCTGGGTCTTATTCCCGCCATCCCCGCCGCTCCCTTCCTGACTTTGGGCGCGATTTTCGGCGGGTTGGCCTATACGTCTTTCAAACGGGCGGCGATTGTAGAAGAGCAGGAGGCCGCCGCGCGGGCTCCCGGCGCGCCAGGTGTTCCGGGTGGGCCTGCCGCACCTCCGGCAGAAGAACCTATTTCCAAAGCGCTGGCGATGGATACAATCCGGCTAGAACTGGGCTACGGCCTGCTCCCGCTGGTCCAAGGCGAAGGCACAGATTCCAAGAAGCTCACCGACCAGATCAAGGGGCTGCGCCGACAGTTGGCGGAGGATATGGGCTATGTCCTTCCCGCCGTACGTATTCAGGATAACCTGCAACTCCCCGCCAGCACCTATATCGTCCGCATCAAGGAAATTGAAGCCGGACAGGGCGAGGTGCGCTCCAATATGTTAATGTGTATGGACCCGACCGGCGCGCCGATTACCCTGCCTGGGGAAAGTACGACCGAGCCGACCTTTGGCCTGCCCGCTATGTGGATTGACCCGCAATACCGCGAGGAAGCGCATTTCAAAGGTTACACCGTTGTCGATGCCCCCACCGTTATCACCACGCATATCACCGAAATCATCAAGGACAATATGCCCGATCTCCTGAACTACGCAGAAACCCAGAAACTGCTGGATGAAATGCCGCAAGAGTACCAGAAACTCGTGGCCGATGTTGTCCCTTCGCAGGTATCCGTGGGCGGGCTGCAGCGCGTGCTGCAAAGCCTCCTGTCCGAGCGCGTATCGGTGCGCGACCTGGCAGCCATCCTCGAAGGTATCGCCGAGGCCGCTGCCTACACCAAAAACGTGGCGCAGATTACCGAGCATGTCCGCGCCCGCCTGGCCCGCCAACTCTGCGATTCCAACACAAACCGCAACGGCGTTGTGCCGCTGGTCACACTCTCTCCGGACTGGGAACAGGCCTTTAACGAGGCGCTTGTCGGTGGCGGCGAAGACAAACAACTGGCCATGCCGCCCTCGCGCCTGCAGGAATTTATTTCAGCCGTACGCGAAGGGTATGAAAATTTTTCAGCCCAGGGGGAAATTCCGGTCCTCCTCACCTCACCGGCCATCCGCCCCTATGTGCGCAGCGTGATCGAGCGCTTCCGCCCGCAAACCGTGGTGATGAGCCAAAACGAAATCCACCCCAAGGCACGTATTAAAACCCTGGGGCAGATTTAAGATTCAAGTTATCGTCAAAAGATTATTTCACATACCCCCTTTCCCCATAATTCCAGAATCCCTATACTGATAGTGTGATTCGAGTTTTACAGTCAGATCCGCCATGAGGCTAAAATCTTTTTATGCAAAAACAATGACAGAAGCGATGCAAATGGTGCGCGATACTTTGGGCGAGGATGCCGTCATTGTCTCCACGCGCGAGGAAAAAGGTGGTAAAGCCGTCCAGATTACGGCTGCCGTCGAACCGGCCTTCGAAGTCGGCTTTGACGGCCGTCCGGCAGAGCGCGACGACTGGCTGCAATATGATGATGAAATGGATGAGGGCCAGATCGCCGAAGAGCTGACCGATGTGCTGCTACGCCATTCCGTGCCCGAAGACATCCTGGACCAGATTATTTCCTGCGCCGGGATCATTGGGCCGGAACAACCCCACATCGCCCTGATCGCCGCACTGGAGCATCTTTTTAATTACCGCCCTCTGCCGCAAAAACCCGCCCAGAAAGCCTTTATGATGATCGGCGCGCCCGGTGCGGGCAAAACACTGGCCGTGGCAAAAATGGCGGCGCGCGGCGTCATGAATGGCCTGAAAATCGGGGTGATCACCACCGATACCATCCGCGCGGGCGGCGTGGAACAGCTCCAGGCTTTTACCAAGCTTTTGAAAGTTGACCTCATTAAGGTCGACAGCGCCCGTGACCTGCGCTATGCCGTCGCCGATCTGGGCGAATGCGATCAGGTTCTCATTGATACGGCCGGTTTCAACCCCTTCAACAAGAACGAGGTCAAGGAAACAGCCAAACTGATCGGCGCAGCAGATATCGCAGCGCTCTCGCTTGTTCCCGGCGGCATTGATGCCGAAGAAGCCGGGGAGATGGGCCGCATCTTCTCCACCATCGGCTCAGACACCTTTATCACCACCCGGCTTGATATCGCCCGGCGCTTCGGCGGATTGCTGGCCGCCGCCCATCAGGGAAAGCTCAGCTTCGCCGATGCCTCCCACACCCCGCAGGTTGCAGACGGCCTGACACCGGTTACACCAAAGACCTTGGCAAAACTTTTCATGCCAACCCGCTTTAAAACAAGCTATACTGAACCGCAAAATGATTCACGTGACGCTTCGGCCCGCCCGTCCAGCTCACCTACGCACCCGCCGAAAAAGAGGTTAAGGCAATGAGCGAAACCGCTACAGACAACCCGGAGAAAACAAAAACCGGCGGCCCGGCTTTTCGCCGTGGCACCAATGTCATCGCGGTCGCCAGTGGTAAGGGCGGCGTCGGCAAAACATGGTTTTCCATCACCTTGGCTCATGCCCTGACACGTATGGGCAAAAAAGTTTTGTTGTTTGATGGTGATCTCGGCCTGGCCAATGTGGATGTTCAACTCGGCCTCATGCCAAAGCGTGACTTAAACGATGTCATCCGCGGCCGCCTCAGTCTGGATAAAGTGATCCAGCCTTTTGAAGATGGCGGCTTTGACATTATCGCCGGACGCTCTGGCCAGGCGTCCCTGTCGGCCCTGCCCAGCCAGCGCCTTGCCATGCTGCGGGATCAACTCCTGGATTGTGCCAAAAGCTATGATGTTGTCATTTGCGATCTGGGTGCGGGTGTTGACCGCACAGTGCGGATGCTCTCGGCCATGTCCACGCGGACGGTGTTGGTCACAACTGATGAACCAACCTCCCTCACTGATGCCTACGCCTTTATCAAACTCGGCAATGCCGCGGGCATGTCCAAAAATGTCAGCATTGTGGTGAACATGGCCCCGAGTGTGAATGAAGGCGAGAAAACCTATAAAACCCTTCTGAAAGCTTGCGAGAATTTCCTGCGCCTTACACCGCCAATGGCTGGAATGGTGCGCGTGGACCCGAAGGTCAAGGAAAGCATTCGCCACCAGACCCCGCTCCTGACCCGTTCACCAAACACACAGGCGGCCGAGGATGTCGAAAAAATCGCCAAGGTTGTCTGGGATGCCTTAACCAAGGCCCAGAAAGCAACCGCGGCGAGCGCTTAAAGTTTTCCTCTATCACCATTCTCCGCTACACTTCTCTTTATGAGCGATTCAGGATTCACCAAAATTCCATCAGGCCCGCGCCTGCCCGGCACGCCGTCTCAAAGTGCCAATTCACGAGACCTGATTGTGCGGCTGATTGGCGTGCCGAACGATCTGCGCGAGGTTAAAAACCCGATACAGATCGCCGGGGAAGTCGTGCGCGGAGAGAAAAACGGCATCGCCCGCATCCTGACCAAGTACGGAGAAGTCGATGTTCAAATCAACGAAAACCGCGCCAACCGCGTACCCTTGCAGGAAGGCCAGCGCGTTGAGGTGAATATAGAACGGGGCAGCCCGCCGCGCGAAGCCCGTATTGTTGAACAACCTCAAAAACCTGACCAAAAACCGGATCCCGGCCTGACGGCCGAAGGGCGTCCGCGACACGCTGCAAAACCGGAAATATCTCCGACACCACCCCCCGGACCAATACCGACAAGAGTCCGCGATACGCCCGTAAATGTTGATGTACGGCCACCCCAAACACAGGGTGCACCGGCACCTCCACCCACCGAAACCGCTCAACCGCTTGCGCCCCAAAGCCCGGTGCCTGCACAATCCGTAAGGCTGGAGCCGGTCCTGTCGTCACAGGCGCTCTCCCTCCTCACGCGCCCGGTGGAAATCATTGCCAATCTTCTTACCGCTGAGGCCGCTTTAAAGGCTCAATTACTCACGACTCAAATCACGTTCGAGCTAACCGCACAAACACTCAGCATCTCTGCACCGCCAAAACAACGCGCCGATATCGGCAACCCCATCAGCCAGTTTATTGCCCAAACAATTGCCCCTTTTCTTCAGCCTGCGCAGGTACAAGCCCAGACTTTTCCGGAAGCGGCCATCACCCAACAACCCCTATCGCCTCTGGCGCAATATATTTCCGAAGCGCCACCACCCGCTATACAATTCTTTAGCCCGGACACTGCGCCCTTTTCAAACGTGCCGCCTGTGCCTCTCCAACAGACGTCCCTGATTACCAACCTGATTGCACAGGCTGCTGCTCCCACGCAAACGGCCACAACATCCATTCTGACACCGCTAAACAATACAGCTCCGCCCACCGCCTCTTTGCAAATCAATGCGCCGCTGAATATTCAGATCACAAACCTGCAACCGCCCGTTTTATCGCTTCGCCCCGAAACACAAAACATTCAAACCACGCCCGCGGCAATCCCTGCCCCGGAGGATATTCCTGCGCTGTTGCAGAAACTGAATATCGCCGCGCCATCTCCTGACCTTCCGCCAATCCTGCAAAATATCCGCGCCGGAGAAATCACCGCCAGCATTATCGGACAAACATCTGAACAGCTTCCCGTTTTGTCTTTCTTCAGCAGCGCCTCAGCCCCGCCGGCGTTTTTCATCCTGCATGCCCCGGCCGACCCGTTGGCCGCCGGAACGCAAATCACCCTCAGCCCGCAGAGCCCTCAGCCCGCACTTCTAGTGCAATCGGCCATGCCTGCATTCATCGCGCCGCATCCGGCCTATTTTCTAACGCCGGAAAGCTGGCCACTGATGAATGATATGAACCAGACACTGCAACAGATCGCGCCGCAAATCGCGCAGGCTTTTTCCAACATGACCCCCTCGCCTGCCAACCCCGCACAGTTTGGCCCGGCCGTCATGTTCTTCATTGCGGCGCTTCGTGGCGGCGATCTCTCAGACTGGCTTGGCCAGCGTGCGTCCGATGCATTGCGCAGCGCCGGACGGGGCGGGTTGCTTTCGCGCCTGGGACAGGAGGGCTCCCTGCTCCAGCAACTCGCGCGCGAATCGATGAGCCAAGACTGGCGCTCCCTCACTCTGCCGATGCAGTGGCAAAACGATATTCACAAGGTTGCCATTCATTACAAACATGAGGATGAGCAAGGCGATAACGAAAACAACAAGGTCCGGGGCACGCGCTTTATCTTTGATCTCACGCTCGACAATATGGGACCGGTGCAGCTTGACGGGCTTTTTCGCGGCGACCGGCTGGATGTCATCCTGCGCACCAATACCCGGTTCAGCGAAGCCATGCAGATGGAAATGAAACAGGTTTACGCCGGGGCTATGGCGCAAACCCAGATCGCCGGCGAGCTGTCCTTCCAGAACCGGCCCGAACAATGGGTAAAGATCTTACCGAAGGACAGAAGCCTCGGGGTTTCAGCCTAATCCTCATCCTGCTTGCGGCGATAGGTTTCGAGCGCGATTTCATCCAGCTCAAGGGTTTCCTTCCTGTTGATCTCCGCCTCTTCCTCATCCTGGCGGCGTTCCTGGGTAATCTCGATTTTCTTGAGCTCGGAGAATGCCTCACGCATATCTTCACGCGCAATCTCTATGCGGGCGCTTAACTTATCGGCGGCTTCGTCAATATCCTGCACGCGTTCTTTCACGGCCTCGCTATACGGCCCGAAATAGGACAGCATCTCCACGCCCATCTCTTGGACCTTCTCCTGCTCTTCTTCTAGCTGCGAGAGCAAAGTGATTTTCTGCCCCTCCAACTCCTCGGCCTGCCGATACAACTCAGCCAGAAATTTCTGCTTCTGCTCAACAACGTGCTTCCGCACACGGATAAGAGGTTTGAGATCAGCCACCTACTCACCCCTCCTGCGCGCCCAGCATGGGGTCCGTGGCAACCTCATCGGCCTCATCCAGACCCTGTTTAAATCCGTAATCCGGAGCGCCGTAAGACATGCGCAAAATCGCCGCCAGTCTCTGGAACCCTTCTTCAATCATGGTGCGCTCATCTTTGTGCTGGCGCAGAAATTCTTCAATATCCGGATAGAGATTAATCGCCTCATCCACGGCCGGATCGCTCCCTTTACGATACGCCCCCAGCCGGATCAGCTCAGCCATATCCTCATAAGTTGTGACCACCTGCTTGGCCCGACGGATCACGGCATTTTGTGAATCCGTCAGCGCGGCCGGCATCGCCCGTGAAATTGATTTCAGCACATTAATCGCCGGATAACGCCCGCGATCGGCAATCTCCCGCTCCATCACAATATGCCCATCCACAATCCCGCGCACCGCATCAGAAATCGGCTCATTGTGATCATCCCCCTCAACCAGAACGGAAAACAGCCCCGTAACCGACCCCTCCCCCGGTGCGCCCGGCCCGGCACGCTCCAGCAACCGTGCCAGCTCGCCAAATGTTGTCGGCGGATAGCCCTTGCTTGTTGGCGGCTCGCCCGCGCTTAACCCGATTTCCCGCTGCGCCATCGCAAAGCGCGTCACAGAATCGATCAGGCACAGCACCTGCTTGCCCTGCTCCCGGAAATATTCGGCAACCGCCAGCGTCACATAGGCCGCCTGCCTGCGCATCAGCGCCGGCTCATCACCGGTGGCGACAACAACGACAGAACGCGCCAGCCCCTCTGGGCCCAAATCATCTTGCAAAAACTCCTGCACCTCACGCCCGCGCTCACCCACCAAACCAATCACAGAGACATCGGCCGTTGTATATTTCGCCATCATCGACAGCAGGACGGATTTCCCCACGCCCGAGCCGGAGAAAATCCCCATCCGCTGCCCCTGACATGTCGCCAGAAACGTATTGACGGCGCGCACGCCTAGATCCAGCTGCTGTCCCATCCTTTGCCGTGAATGCGGCTGCGGCGGCTTGTTCTTCAGGCGCACCGGGTGCCCACCTTTGAACAACGGGCCAAGTCCGTCGATCGGCTGCGCCAATCCGTTAATCACGCGCCCCAGCCAGCGCTCGTCCGGCAAAATGACCGGCTCATGATCCTGAATCACAGCCCTACACCCCAGCCCCACACCCTCCAGGGTGCCAAAAGGCATGAGCAGCGCATGACCGTCCTTAAACCCGACAACTTCGCATGGGATATCAATCTTCTGATTGGGCTGTAAATGCACAACAGATCCGATGGACAAATTCGTGCCGAAACCGGCAATCTCAACCAAAAGCCCGAGAATTTTGGTGACGCGCCCGTAAACTTCCTGTTCCTTCAGAACGGAAATGGCGGCTTCGGCTTGTTCAGATAAACGGTCCATAATATTAGGATATCACGAAGAAACAAAAAAGATGAGAGCTTAAGATTAACCATTTGCTCATATCGTTAATCTTTGTTAAAATGTGTTAACAAAGGTTAACAAGGCAGGAGGGCACACCCCACCCCGCCCAAAGTGACAAACGAACTGACCAACTCGAATCAGATAAGGAAATCAAACACATGCGCGTGCTTTTAGTCGAAGATGACACCTCCACCGCCAAATCGATAGAGCTGATGCTCAAATCAGAAGGTTATATTGTCGATACAACCGATCTTGGCGAAGACGGTCTGGATTTGGGGAAAATCTACGATTACGACATCATTATCCTGGATCTGATGCTCCCGGATATGGACGGCTATGATGTGCTCAAGGCGCTGCGTGATTCGAAGGTTGAAACGCCGATTCTGATTCTCTCCGGCCTGACCGAACTGGACAACAAGATCAAAGGTCTGGGCTATGGCGCCGATGATTATCTGACCAAGCCGTTCGACAAGCGCGAATTGGTTGCCCGTATTCAGGCGATTGTCCGCCGTTCTCAAGGACATGCACAAAGCGAGATCGTGACCGGCAAGGTCAAGGTTAATCTGGACAGCCGCACCGTGGAAGTGGATGGTAAGCCTTTGCACCTGACCGGAAAAGAATACGGCATTCTTGAGCTGCTCTCCCTGCGCAAGGGCTCGACCCTGACCAAGGAAATGTTCCTCAACCATCTTTATGGCGGTATGGACGAGCCGGAGGTGAAGATCATCGACGTGTTCATCTGCAAGCTCCGCAAGAAACTGCAAGACGCAGCCGATGGCGAAAACTACATCGAAACTGTCTGGGGCCGCGGCTATGTTCTGCGCGACCCGCACGCCGAGGAAAAGAAAGCAAAAGCAGCAAACGCGTAGGTTTTAGCCTCCCTGATTGATTGGCACAAGGAACACGGCACACGAAATGTGGAACCTCCCCAATATCCTGACTGTGGCCCGCCTCTGTCTTTTGCCTATCATGGTGTTGCTACTCTTTCAGCAAACTGCATGGGCCGCGTGGACTTGCCTGTTTCTCTATATCATCGGCGCGCTGACTGATTTTCTGGATGGATGGATCGCACGGAAATATAATCTGGTCACGCCATTCGGAACCTTCCTGGATCCTATATCCGACAAAATTTATGTCGGCATCATCATGATCGCACTGATTGCAGCCGGTCATATGGACGGGTTTGCCTGCCTCGCGGTCATGGTTATCATGGCGCGGGAGTTTCTGGTTTCGGGCCTTCGGGAATATCTGGGGCCGTATAATGTGCAGATGCCCGTGACAAAGCTGGCGAAATGGAAAACGGCCACGCAAATGATGTCCCTGGCCTTCCTGATCGTCGGGCCTTCCCACTATATTCTGTACTGGATTGGGCTTGCTCTCTTACTCGCCGCCACCGCGCTCACGGTTGTAACCGGCTGGGGCTATCTCAAAACAGGGCTAGCGCATATGAAAGGAATCTCCTAAATTTTGAGAAATGAGTCCTTTTTCTTCCACACTTAAGAATATCGCCCAGAATAGCCTGTCTACAACGTTTTGGATTGCCTCAGCGGCTGACCGTATGGCCAATAACATCATTGCCGCAAGCCGCTATTCCGGGGAATTGGAACATCAAATTGGCGCTATTGCCGGATTGGCTATCCACAAAGCCTCGCATCTTTTACAAACTGCGTATAAACGCTACCCTGGGAAAACCTGCGGCGCCATGGCGCTACCCGGAAGCATCGCACTGGCCGCACAGGGCGCGAATTCAGGCGATGGGTATATTTTTGCGGCCGGAGTAACCAGCGCACTTCTTAATCTTTTTCTTCTGCGTCGGGCGGAAACACCGGCACCACATATGACGGAAGAGCAGAATTATAAAGACCCCCAGGATTCCCGGCGCTTTTGTTATCTTCTGACCGACCCGAAAAAATACCCGCATGAATTCTGCGCCCTCATGGAAACCGGGATCAGCATTCCCCTGATCATTGGCGGATTGAATGCCGCGGGCGGGCCACAGCAGGGCTTTGGAATCATGGGCATGGCCGAACTTGCCGCAATCGCCCTTATTGTTTTGGTTCGAGAGCGCAACGCCCTGATACCTGTCATACAACAGGGCGGCAGAACATTTCCTCTAGTGGATTTCGTAACAAAAAGACCGCTGGCAGCGGCCGCAATCCTTTATCAGACTGGAGATACGGCGCCCCTTGTACAGGGCTTGATAAACGGTAATCTCACGGGCGAAACCATAACAACGGTTGCAAGTTTCACGTTGTGTAACCTCTTCCTGTTTAACGCGCGCAAGCGACAACCGATTGATTTGGAAACTCAACAATGCAATGCTGAAAATGGAGACGGGTATAGTGTTGTGCCCGATATTGCGGAGCTCAGCCGTAGCGCATAAAAATCTGAAGAAAACCAATATGATTTCATACGCTCTTATAAAACCGCTGCTTTTTAAAATGGATGCAGAGGCCGCACACGGCCTCACCCTCAAAATCATGAAAAGCGGTCTTATGCCTGCCTGCAGCTCTACGGTAAAAAATCCTATACTTGAAAACACATTATGGGGTTTAAAGTTCCCAAACCCTGTGGGGCTGGCTGCGGGCTTTGATAAAAATGCCGAAGTGATCGCACCGTCCTTCAAGCTTGGCTTTGGTTTTGTTGAGGTCGGCACGGTTACCCCCAAGCCACAGCACGGCAACCCTAAGCCCCGCATCTTCCGCGAACCCGGCCATGAGGCCGTGATCAACCGTATGGGATTTCCCAATGGCGGGATGAATGCCTTTAAAGAAAACTTTGAAGCGTTCCTCTCGCAAAAGTCCCGCCCCGCGGGTGTCGTCGGCATTAATATCGGCATGAATAAAAGCCAAACCACGCCCTCAAAGGACTACGCCATCCTTATCAAAATGCTTGGTCCGCTCGCGGATTACCTGACCATCAATATCTCATCCCCCAATACGCCGGGCCTGCGGGATCTTCAAAAGCGCGAACCGTTGCTAGAGCTTCTGGGCACCATCAAAGAAGAACGCCACAAAGCCTGCGGCGATCATCCGCCGCCACTGCTGCTCAAACTCGCCCCCGATCTGGATGAGCCTCAGCAAGAGGAACTGGCAAAGGCCGTTTTGGAGGCAGAAATTGACGGGCTGATCCTGACCAACACCACGCTCGATCGGCCAGAAACTCTTCCCTCTGACTTCAGGAGCGAAGCAGGAGGGCTCAGCGGCCTGCCGCTAAATGAAAAATCAACGGCCCTCATCCGCAACTTTTACAGGCTGACAGAAGGAACTATCCCCATTATCGGTGTCGGTGGCATCTCAAGCGCCGAAGCGGCTTACGAGAAAATCAGGGCCGGGGCTAGCCTGGTGCAACTCTACTCCGGACTTGTATTTAAAGGCCCAACTGTGGCACATTCCATAAACAAAGGTTTGCTTGAATTCCTGCAACGTGACGGCTTCACGCACATATCCGAAGCCGTTGGAGCGGAGCACCAGGATATCAATAAGGGGAAAAAGAGCGCCAATGAGCTCTGATACAAAAGCACGCAGACGCATGCGGAAAAACCAGTGGGGCGTTATCACACAGCGCCAACTTCTGTACAGCACAATAGGCTTCTGCACAGCCATCCTTATCGGCATCAGCGCCTTTATCTCCGCCGAGCTTGCTGTGATATTGGGCGGATCAAGCCTTATAGGCGGCTTTTTAATGTTCGAGAGCTCACGCCGGGCGGATTGGCAACGTGCCTTTATCAAGCGCCTTTCCCTGATGGATGACAAACATGAAAAACTGGCACGCGAGGTCAACCGCAACCGCAACGACATCAGCCAGATCAAAGACGGCATAACACAGACCGCACTCACCCTAGAAAAACAACAAACAGAGCTGGAAAAAGCCAAAATCAGCAGTGCTCCGGCAATGCGCAAGGTCGCCGACACCCTCAAATCTCTTGGCCGCAAGCCGCGCTCCGGCTCGGCACTCAGCAAGGACATTCAGGAGCGCGAGAAAAACGCCATGCCGCGGGCGGAAAAACCACAAAGGCCAATATCTCAGAAAGACATTGATAAGACAGCGCCCCCAAATATCATGTTTGCCAATGACGACCCGGAATTTGATGCCAGCGCCATGAGCGATCTGGTGATCAAAGAACTTGTGCATCATGCCGTGCGCGAGCGGCGCATAGATGTGTTCGTCCAGCCCATCATGCGCCTGCCCCAGCGCAAGGTGCGTTACTATGAGCTGTTCGCACGCATCCGCGCGAAACCCGGATCCTATCTGGCAGCACGGCAATATATGCATCTGGCCCAACAGGAAAAGCTGATGAACGATATAGACCAGATGCTGCTGGTGCATTGCCTCAAAACTGTCAAGGAAACGGCGCATCTGGAAAACCCGACACCGCTGTTTTTGAACATTACAACCCGTACACTGAAGAACAAGGATTTCATGAGCAGGCTGCTGGCATTTTTAAGCAAGAACCGCGGCCTGGCCTCCCGCCTTGTATTCGAAGTCCAGCAGCAGGATTTCGATGACATGCACCCTGCCGTCCTTGAAATCCTGCGCGGTCTCGGCACGCTCGGCTGTGCCTTTTCGCTTGACCATGTGACGAACCTGAATTTTGACCTGAAGTTCCTGCAGGTTTTGAAAGTGCGCTTCGTTAAGGTTGATGCAAAGCTTTTGAAGCAACGTCTAAAAACGGATAGTGATTACACTGCTTTCTGGAAGGTCAAGCGTAAGATCGAAGGCAACGGCATCGCGCTGATTATTGAGAAGATTGAAACCGAAGACGATTTGCGCCAGTTTCTGGATTTCGATTTGCATTACGGGCAAGGCTATCTCTTCGGCAAACCCGATTTGGAAGGCGCATATCGCCAGAGATTGGCCGCATGATCAAAGGTGTTTCTGACATCATCAATACATATGATCATTTCATCCTGGATATATTCGGGGTGGTGCATGATGGAATTCATCCCTTTCCCGGTACGATCGAAGCTTTGGAATATTTGAAAAATTCCGGCAAGCAAATCTGCCTCCTCTCCAACTCCCCAAGACGTGCAGGCGGGGCAGCACAGCAAATGAAGACTATGGGGATCGGTCGCGATCTCTATGATCACATCGTCACATCGGGTGAAGCAACATATCATGCACTC
Organism: uncultured Pseudobdellovibrionaceae bacterium; assembly: GCA_964352675.1. GTDB lineage: Bacteria > Pseudomonadota > Alphaproteobacteria > Micavibrionales > Micavibrionaceae > CAYGSN01. Next base: position 158,741 of record CAYGSN010000001.1, on the reverse strand, counting down.
AAAGAACGCCCGGATGCATTTCATCAAAATTGCGGGCATGATTGCTGGTTCATTGGCACAGGACTTATGTTTGAAATGCTGGACGGGCTGGATCTGAATATTCTGGACGGACCAGAAGGCGCGAGCTTTATCTTGAATGCCGCACCCGGCGCGGATGATGGCTATGAGAAAAGCCTGGATGCGCCGCTTAAAGCCGCGATTAAAATGGGCCTGCCGATGATTTGTTCAAACCCCGATCTGGTGGTGAATATCGGCGATACGCAATATTTGTGTGCGGGAACCTATGCCGCCGCATATGAAGGAAAGGGCGGTAAAGTCGTCTATCACGGCAAACCGCACGCGCCGGTTTATGAGCGCTGTCATGCGTTGCTTGGGCGGCCTGAGAAATCTAAAGTCGTTGCGATCGGGGATTCCCTACATACTGATATTGCCGGCGCAAATGGCTTTGGGATCGATAGCGTCTTTAATCTGGTCGGCATTCATTGGGAAGAAGTGCAGCTCGACCACGCACCAGGAGAAGCAGATTTAGCCAAGATTGAGGCGATGCTTGAAGAGCAGCACCATAAACCCACCTACACGATGGCTGGCTTCGCCATATAAACCCCAATAAACCCCAATAAACCCCACGCGCATAAAAATTGACTTTTATGCTATATTCTATTATATTTCCCTAATATTTTTTGAAAGGGAAGTTAACATGTCTGCGTATAGGAGAACTATAGAATCAATGCCAGTATCATCGGTACTGGGTGCCTTTACTGTGGCTGCTGACGACATAAATAAAAAGGATAAACCTGAAGCAGTGCTTCTTGGGAGTAATCCTGATAACGCTCTTATTGGATATGTAATTCCTGCATCAGCCGTCGCAAAGCTGGAAGAAGCCGGATACCAGATTTATGAGATTAATAGGTCAGATTTCGCAAAGCATTTTAAATATTGGAGAGATGACATTGAAAGTAATGAATTATATGCCATTACTAAGTTAGAAGATGGCGAGGAATCAGGTTTCATCAGAGCGGACGCACCGCAAGAAATGCTTGAAATTATTGGGTTGGGCGGCCAGTTGAAAATTAAGCGGCCAGTTCCTGACGAAAGGCAACCTCTCTTGATCGGCTAAAATTCTTTATAGACTCCTTAGGCAAAGTCATTAGTATTTAACTACTTTTGATCATTTAAGGGGTCCGTTATGAAGCATTTTTACTGGTTATTCTTCCTACTTATTTCTTTCAATCCATTTTTAGCACAGGCGCAAGATGCTGCCCTCCCCCCTGCGTTTGAAGACAACCTGACACCGCCGCAGCCGCAACATGCAATTGCCCTGCATGGCGAGCCAAAATACGCCCCTGATTTTGAACATTTAAGCTACGTCAATCCAGACGCGCCGAAGAGGGGAACATTGCATGTCAGCGCGATTGGGACTTTTGATTCCCTCAACCCCTTCATCGTCAAGGGCTCCCCGGCGGCCGGATTTGATTTCATTCGCAGCGGTCTGGTCTATGAAAGCCTGATGCAAAATAGCTGGGATGAGCCCTTCACGCTTTACGGTATTATTGCCGAAAGCATTGAAATGCCGGAGGATAAATCCTGGGTGGCATTTAATTTGCGCCCCGAAGCGCGCTGGGCGGACGGAAAACCGATTACAGCCGAAGATGTGGTCTGGACGTTCAACACGCTGCGGGATAAAGGCCAACCCTTTTTCAGAGCTTACTGGCATGACGTGACAGCCGTCGTGGCTGAAAATGAGCGCCGGGTAAAGTTTGAATTTGGAATCAAGAATAATGCCGAACTCCCTCTTATCATTGCAGAAATGTCGATCCTGCCGAAACATTACTGGACGAGCGAGGGCCGCGTTTTTGATGAGACCTCCCTCACCCCGCCATTAGGCAGCGGGCCGTATAAAGTCGGCAAAGTGGATAGCGGGCGCTCGATTGAATTTATCCGCCGTGATGATTGGTGGGGCAAGGACCTGCCCTTTTTCAAAGGCTTCTATAATTTTGACCGGATTGTCTATGATTATTACCGCGACGATAATGTTGCATTAGAGGCGTTTTTCTCCGGTGAATATGATATCCGCCTGGAGAACACGGCCAAGCTGTGGGAGCAAGGCTATAATGCCCCGCCCGTTCTGGATGGCCGCATTATCAAGGAAGAAATCGACCATGAGCGCCCGGCGGGTATGCAGAGCTTTGTCTATAACATCCGAAAGCCAGTTTTTCAGGATAAGGCCGTGCGCGAGGCGCTGGCCTACGCTTTTGATTTTGAATGGTCGAACAAGCAATTTGCATTTGGCGAGTACATCCGTACCGACAGCTATTACGATAATTCCGAGCTGGCCTCGATCGGCCTTCCTGAAGGCGCTGAGTTGGAACTGCTTGAGCGGTATCGCGGGCGCATCCCCGATGAGGTCTTCACCCAAACCTACACACCGCCAAAGACAGATGGATCCGGCAATGCACGGGACAATCTGCGCAAAGGCATGCAGATTCTGGAACAGGCCGGATGGACGCTTGGGCCCGATAAAATCCGCAGCAAAAAGGGACCCAATGGCCCCATACGTCTGGAATTTGAAATTCTGGATTCCAACCCGCAATTTGAAAAATGGGTTTTGCCCTTTATCCGCAATCTGGAGCGTATGGGCGTGAAGGCCAATTTCCGGGTGGTCGATACGGCGCAATATCAAAACCGTGTAAACACATTTGATTTTGACATGACCATTGGTGCCTTTGGGCAATCCAATTCGCCGGGCAATGAACAACGTGATTTCTGGGGCTCAAATAAGGCCGACATTGAAGGCTCGCGCAATTTAATAGGCATCAAAGATCCGGTGGTGGATGAAATTATTGATATGATTATTCAGGCCGATAGCCGCGAAGATCTGGTGACAAAGGTCCGCGCGCTTGATCGTATCTTGCTGTGGAACCACTACGTGATCCCGATGTGGCACTATAATAAATGGCGAATTGCCTATTGGAAAAAGCTACAGCACCCGGATAACCTCTCTGGCATTTCCCCTCTCATCACCCAAACTTGGTGGGCCCAGAGTGAATAGAGGCCGAACAAAACGATGAAAATCACAATCGCAATCCCCGCCCGTTACGGATCAACCCGCTTCCCCGGCAAGCCTCTGGCGATGATTGGTGATAAATCCATGCTCCAGCGCGTGGTCGAACTTGCAAAGGAAACGGTGAAGGAATTCGCCGAAATGGAAGAATATCTGACCATCAATATTTTTGTGACCACGGATGACAAGCGTATTGCCGAACATGCCTCTGTCTTGGGCGTTCCTTATATCATGACGCCAGAAAGCTGTAAAACCGGTTCTGACCGGGTCTTAGCCGCCATAAGGCAACTTGATCAATGGCCGGATTTTGTGATTAACCTGCAAGGTGATGTGCCATTCTTGCCCGTCTCCGTCCTGCGTGATCTTATCCAATCCATTATCGATAAACCCAATGCACAGGTCGTCACGCCCGTGCACCGCCTAAGCTGGGATGACCTTGATGCCCTGCGCGAGGCGAAGAAAGACAGCCCGCATTCCGGCACGACGGCTGTACTGTCCCAAAGCGCACAAAACGAACATCCAGAAAAGATGCGCCAGGCTTTGTGGTTTTCCAAATCCATCCTGCCCGTTATTCGGAATGAAGAAACAGTGCGCAAAGAAATGAAACAATCGCCCGTCTATCAACATATGGGACTCTATGGGTTCCGCACCGATGTACTGGAAACTTTTTGCAAGCTCCCCTCCGGCGTGTGTGAGGAGATGGAAGGGCTGGAACAGCTCCGCCTCCTGGAGCATGGCGTACCGGTGCAATGCGTGATCGTTCATCCCGGTGAAGGGCTGGCCCGCGCCGGGATTGACACACCGGAAGATTTAGCCCGCGCAGAGACATTTCTTAGCACAGTTGAGGATGCCGCATGACAACGCTAATTATCGCCCGCCATGGTAATACATTCCGCTCCGATGAAAAACCGAGGCGCGTTGGCTCGCGCACCGATATACCGCTTGTGGAGACAGGCGAAGAACAAGCCCGCGCACTGGGGAGATATCTGCGGGAGCACAATATGGTTCCCGATATTGTCTATGTCTCCCAACTCCAGCGCACCCAGCAGACCGCCGCTATCGCCCTGCAAGAAGCCGGGACAGATATACCGCTTTTCGTGCAGGAAATTTTCAATGAAGTTGATTACGGCCCCGATGAAAACATGCCGGAGGACAAGGTTATCGCCCGGCTGGGGGAGGAAATGCTGGCGGCGTGGGACGAACGGGCGATCCTGCCGCATGGCTGGAATTTTGATCCGGCGCAGATCACGGAAAACTGGCTGCGCTTTGCCTATCAGATGCAAAAAGACCATCCGGGGAAAACCGTTCTAGTTGTCACCTCCAACGGCGTGGCGCGCTTTGCTCCACGGATTACAGGTGATTTTGAGGGTTTTCTGGAGCGCCACGATATCAAGCTTGCTACCGGGGCGCTGGCCGTTTTCGAATGGCGCGGCGGACACTGGATGGCCAAAGGGTGGAATATTCGCCCCTAAATATCTATTGGCATATTTTTTCAGCAGTTTATCAATTGTTTCTAATTTTTTAGTTATTATTGCGTACAGGGAAAAAGCATGACAACTGCAAGAACAGTCTGGCACCGTCACTCAAAACGTTTTTCGCAGGAAGACATCAAAAAAACAGGACACCTTATTGGGCTATACGAAATACAGGTCGTGCCACAAACTATTTAAAGCGTCTATAGGGAAGCTGAAATCCTGTCAGAGAAAAACCGGTTTTCTGAAACTGCGGATGTACTTTTAGATATAAGAAGACGGCAAGAAGTGCCCGGAAGCGCGCCATATTAGCCCTGGAGACAGCAGGCAAGGCGCAGGGGTAAGAAGTCTCTCCCATGCGGTGTAGATAGTTTCAACTCCGCCCTTGCCTGAAAGGCCGATCATAGCGATAGTGAAGCTATGGCCTCATATATTTTCAAACGTCTGCTTTTGATGCTCCCCACTCTGTTCGGGGTGATGCTGATCAGCTTTGTCGTAATCCAGTTCGTTCCCGGGGGCCCGGTCGAGCGTATGATCGCCGAGCTTCAAGGCCATGGAACATCCGCCACAGCGCGCTTTGGCGGAAGCTCCGGCGGCGATAGCGGCTTTTCAAGCAGATCACAAAGCAGTGTCGGCCAGAATTCCCAATATCGCGGCGCACAGGGATTAGATCCCGAATTTATCAAGGAGCTTGAGGCGCTCTATGGGTTTGATAAGCCCGCGCCGGAACGCTTCTGGATCATGCTCAAAAACTATGTGCGCTTTGATCTGGGCGAGAGTTATTACCGCGATATTGATGTGACCTCGCTCATTCTCGAAAAAATGCCAGTCTCCATCTCGCTGGGGCTGTGGAGCACGCTGATTATTTATCTCATCTCCATTCCACTTGGGATCAAGAAGGCCGTGCGCGACGGAACGGCCTTTGATTTCTGGACCAGCGCGGCTGTCTTTATCGGTTATGCTATCCCCAGCTTTATGTTTGCAATTTTGCTCATCGTGCTGTTCGCCGGCGGGCGGTATTTTGATTTCTTCCCACTGCGCGGCCTAACTTCAGACGGGTTTGAGGAGTTGAACCTCATCCAGCAAATTCTTGATTATGCCTGGCACATGGTGCTGCCCGTCGCCGCGATGGTAATTTCCGGCTTTGCTTCGCTTACGCTGCTCACCAAAAATTCGTTTCTGGATGAGATTAACAAACACTATGTCCTGACCGCCCGCGCTAAGGGGCTGGGAGAGCAGCAAGTGCTCTATGGCCATATCTTTCGCAATGCGATGCTGATTGTGATTGCGGGCTTTCCGGCTGCCTTCATCCATATTTTCTTCACCGGATCATTGTTGATCGAGGTGATCTTCAGCCTCGATGGGTTGGGCCTGCTGGGGTATGAAAGCGTGATTAACCGCGATTACCCGGTCGTGCTCGGCACGCTCTATATCTACGCGATTATTGGCCTGGTCATGACGCTGGTGCGCGATGTTGTCTATGTGATGGTTGATCCACGAATTGATTTCGAGGCGCGGGTGGTTTGATTAACCGTAGGATCGAACAGGCAGGACAACAGCGCGCCCGTCTTTTCCTCTTTCTATCTCCGGCAATGTATTCATATGACTTGGCACAATCTCAACAAACCAATCTGGAACATCAATATCAATAATTGTTCCCGCGACTGAAGGGTCTCCTTCTGCCCATACGCCTGTCTCCTGGTCAATTAAACCCAAATTTACAGCAATAATTTCTTGAGCCGTCCCCCGCACAGCCCTAAAAGCACTCAACAAGCTTTTTTTACCTCTAAAAGCATTGCGCGCTAAAAGAACCAACCGTCTTCCCGCAATCGAATAATCTTTACTACGCGCTACAATAGACTGATCTTCATTTTTACCGCTTAAATCCAATACAACATATTGATTTACACCCTCAGGAATGGGCATCGCGCACCACGACTGAGGCGCAACTAAAACCGTACCTAACTCTAATTTTTGAAAATCGTCTTTATTCATAACCTCTTTGTTATAAAATCAAAATAAACACTATGTCAACAAATAGCTCTCCGCAAAAACCTCCCTTTCCAGCATAGGAATTTTATCCTAAACTAAAATAATGATCAAAACGACAAAAATCATAACAAAAACAAAGCCCTCCTCACCCCCTCCCCCATTTTTTGGGAACGAAATGAGTAACTCTAGTTCGCCATATAGATCAATGCGTTACAAAGAAAACACCCGCCGTCATCCCGACAGAGCGCAGCGACGAGGGATCTTAGCAGATCGAACCTTGGTAAGATCCCTCCGAATAAATTCGTTCGGGATAACGAGAGCTATAAACGCTTAACGCTCTTCATGTTTAAAACTATTAAAAACCTCTGTGTGCTCCGTGTGCTCCGTGTTAAAACAAAAACATGACCCTCTCCCCCATCACAAAACGCCGCCTGTCTCAGTTCCACGCCAATAAGCGCGGCTATTGGAGCCTATGGTTGTTTATGGCGCTATTTATTATTGCCCTACTCTCTCATGTGGTGGCGAATGATAAGCCGCTGCTGGTCCACTATGACGGTGGGTATTACGTGCCGGTTCTCAAGAATTACCCCGAAACGACATTCGGCGGGGATTTTGAAACCGAAGCCGAGTACCGCGATGAATTCGTACGCGATCTTATTCAGGAAAAGGGCTGGATGATCTGGCCGCCGGTTCGCTATTCCTATGACACAATTAATTACAATCTCTCCTCCCCCGCCCCGACAGCTCCGGATTCACAAAACTGGCTAGGGACGGATGATCAGGGGCGCGATGTTCTGGCCCGTGTGATTTACGGGTTTCGAGTTTCGGTGCTGTTCGGTCTGGCCCTGACGATTGTGAGCTCTATCATTGGCGTGGCGGCGGGCGCGGTTCAGGGGTATTACGGCGGACGGCTGGATCTGTTCATGCAGCGGGTGATTGAGGTTTGGTCGTCTATGCCCTCGCTTTATATCCTGATCGTGTTTTCTTCGATCTTTATTCCGGGGTTTTGGACGCTGCTGTTTATCCTGCTGCTGTTTTCCTGGGTCAGCCTTGTGGATGTGGTGCGCGCGGAATTCCTGCGCGCCCGGAATTTTGATTATGTGCGCGCCGCCCATGCGCTGGGCGTATCCAACCCCGTCATTATCTGGCGGCATGTTTTGCCGAATGCGATGGTGGCGACGCTCACCTTTATGCCGTTTATTTTGACGGGTTCAATTACCGCACTCACCTCGCTGGACTTCCTCGGCCTGGGTCTGCCGCCAGGATCAGCATCGCTGGGTGAGATGCTGGCGCAGGGGAAAAATAATCTGCAGGCTCCATGGCTGGGCATCACGGCCTTTACCTCCCTGGCGGTTATGCTGACGCTTTTGACATTTATCGGCGAAGCCGTGCGCGATGCATTTGATCCCCGGAAAACGAATCTTTAGATAAAAAGTTTGACAAAAAAATTTCATTCAGGTTTTATAGCTTTCATGAATATGAAAGTGACATCACCGAACCGACGTCCGCGCCGACCTCTAGAGGCCCTCTAGAAGCCGGTTCTTTTTGTATTCTATTTCCAAGATTTTTCCAGACGCATAAAAGAATTCGCCTTCATAGGGGGCCCTATAAATCGGGCCAATGCCTTAAGCCCTTGCAATCACGCAGAATTCAGGCAAGACTTTTGAAAAAGCGGATACTTTAAAAATGACGACAATACAAATTGATAAAATTGGCTCAGTAACGAAAAACCTGAACCTTAAGCATGAAGAGAAGATTACAGACAAGCTGTCCTGTGACATGGGTACGGTGTTGGCCGTTCAGATCCTTGAAGACAAATCAGTTTATAACGAACTGGAACTGCCAACCGGACGGATGTCAAAGCTGAAGAAGGATGACATTGTGGCCGTGGCATTGGGCCAGCGTATGGCGCTCAAAGGCTTTGTGGGGCGCCTGCCGCAATCGCTGGAGGTTGGGGATGTGATCCACCTTCTGAATTTCGGCGGCGTAGCCGGGGAATGCACATCGGCGAATGTGCAGGAAGTCGGCGAAGCCCTGCGCGTGCGCGTTCTTGGTGGAATCACACGCAAGGGAAAACTCCTGAACATCAATCAGGCGAGCATCTTCAAGCCTCTGGATATCATGAAAAATGACATACCGCTGATCATCACCACCGGATCGTCGATGGATAGCGGAAAGACCACCGTAGCAACGGAAATCACCAAAACACTGACCCGGATCGGTATGCGGCTGGCCGGCACAAAAGTCACCGGCGTAGGGGCTCAGCGCGATCTCTATAAGATGCAGGATTACGGCGTCTATGAGGCTGTTTCCTTTGTGGATTGCGGTGTAACTTCAACGGCGAATATTGACGGCGCAGATATGGTACGCCTGACCAAAGGTGCGCTGGAGCATTTAAGCAAAAGCAATCCCGATGCGATCATCGTGGAATTCGGTGATGGGCTGATGGGCAAATACGGCGTTGACGCAATCTTGCGCGATCCGCAAATCCAAAAAAATGTGCGGCTGCATATCGGTTGTGCGCGCGATCCTGTGGGTGCAGTGAAGCTGGCCGAGGAGTGTGCAAAAATCGGCCTGCCCATTGATGTGATCAGTGGCCCGATTACCGACAATCAAGTCGGCCAGGATATTATCAAGGAGTGCATCCCCGGTGTTCTGACATTCAATGCCTTCACGCCAACCAATAATGACTGGCTGGATCTGGTCATTGCCAGATGGGCGATTCAGGGAAAAAGTACGGAGAAGGCGGCATGAGCCGGACAATCAAAGCTTCAATCATTGGTGTGACCGGCTATACCGGGCTGGAGCTTTTGCGGTTATTGCTGGCACATCCGCGCGTTGAAATCGTGCATCTGACTTCACGCCAACATGAGAATGAACCCATCGGCGCGGTCTATCCGCATCTGGCGCATTTGGATCTGCGTATTACAAATACCAGCCATGAGGACGCGGCAAAAGACAGCGATATTGTCTTTTTGTGCCTGCCTCATAAAACTGCACAGGATGTTGTGGCGGATTTGCAGGGCAAGGTCAGACTGATTGATCTCTCCGCCGATTACCGGCTGGACGATGCCGCGGTTTACGAGAAATATTACGAGGTGCATAAACACCCGCATTTACTCCCCGAAGTTATTTACGGCGCACCGGAAATCACCGGGCATGGGTCCATCGCCAAAGCCTCAAGCGTTGCCAATCCGGGCTGCTTCGCCCTGCTGGCCCAGTTGATGCTGTTTCCGTTTAAAGGGCAGATTGAACACGCAGATATTATGGCTGTAACGGGCTCCAGCGGCTCCGGGAAAACATCAAGTGAAGGAACGCATCACCCGGTTCGCAACCACAATATGAAGAGCTATAACATCAATGCGCACCGCCATATCCCGGAAATCATACGCAGTGCGGGCATAAACGAAGAGCAACTGAATTTCGTGCCGACCTCCGGCCCGTTTACGCGCGGGATTTTTGCCCAAGGCTTTGTGAGCTTGAAGGAAAAAGGAAATGATCCTGCTGTCATTTATAAAAAAGCACCCTTTATCCGCCTACAGGACAGCGTTGCACTGGCCAATATTGTCGGTTCGAATTACTGCGACCTGTCTTACCAGTCCGGCACCGATGGGCGTATCCTCGTTCAGGGCGCTTTGGATAATCTGGTGAAAGGCGCAGGCGGCAATGCCGTGCAAAATATGAATATTATGTTTGGGTGGGATGAAGAGTTGGGTTTGAACACACTCGCCCCACTCTACCCGTAAAAAGGATCGATAAAAATGCCAAAAAATAAAATGCCAAATTTCTTTATCAATGCGTTTTACGAGCGCAAGTTCAAAGACAATCTTTTTGTCGTGAAAGCCAGCGGCAAAGTGGTTGAAGATGATAGAGCCCTGACCAGTCTGCTGGAAAACATTCGCGACTTAACAATGCACGGCATTAAGGTATTGCTGATTTACGGCGGTGGCAAGATACTGGATGAAGCGGCAGCTGCGCGTGGACTGGAAGTGGAGAAACATAACGGCAGGCGCATCACCGATAAAGCCACGATAGCGCTAATGAAAGAAATCATAGGCGGCACGCTGACCCTGCGTGTTCACGAAGCCATGACCAAAACGCATTGCCACGGACTCAGCCTGAACTGCGCGCCGGAAGACTGGATGCGTGTTACTCTACGCCCAGCCAAAGACGGTAAAGATTTCGGCTTTGTCGGCGATATTCACGCCGTTTATAACCGCCCGATCAACAGATTGCTCAAGGTTACGAGCTTCATTGCATGCCCCTCTCTGGCGATAACAACGGACGGCGTAACCTGTAATATTAACGCAGATACCATCGCCACTGAGCTGGCGATTGGTACGAAAGCGCATAAGCTGATCTTCCTGTCCGATGTTGATGGCGTTCAGATCAACAATGAAACCGCATTTATGATCACGGCGGAGGATATACCGGCATTGATTGAAAACGGTACAGTCACGGACGGTATGCGTGTGAAGATGGAAAACTGTGCCCGCGCGCTTAATGGGGGGGTCCGTCGCATCCACCTCATAAGTGGATTGCGGCGTAATGCCCTGAAATCCGAGATTTATGAGCCTGTCGGACCCGGCACAATGTTGATCCGGGAATCTGAACGCCAGAGCTATATGAATGAAGTCGAAGCCCAGAAAGTTTTAGAAGCCCAAAAGTAAAAGGAAAAACCTATGTCCCAAGATGCCCAGAAAATTATCGATGATGCCTTTGAGGTTCTTGTTAAGACCTATGAACCACAACCCGTTGTGATGGATCATGGCCAGGGTGCCTATGCGTTCGACACAGACGGAAAGAAATATCTGGATTTCGCCGTTGGCATTGCGGTGGCCTCCCTCGGTCATGCACATCCGGCGGTACTGGAGACCATTAACAAACAAGCCGCACGACTTATGGCTTGCCAGGCATCTTATGCCACCAAAGAAAAAATGGAGGCCGCAAAATTACTTGTGGAGACAAGTTGTTTTGATCTGGCGTATTTTTCCAATAGCGGCACAGAGAGCGTGGAAGCCGCGCTGAAATGTGCGCGCAAATGGGCTTATGAGGAGAAAGGTGAGCATTGCAATGAGATCATCGCCTTTCGTAACTCGTTCCACGGCCGCTCCATGGGCTCGGCCAGCATGACAGAAAAAGTCCACACCCAGCCATTCTTTGGCCCGTATTTGGCGGGCATCCACTTTGCCGAGTTCAACAATCTGGACAGTGTTAAAGCTCTGGTGAGTAATAAGACAGCTGCCATCATTGTGGAGCCCGTGCAAGGCGAGGGCGGACTCACGCCCGCAGATCCCGCATTCTTGATGGGCCTACGGCAGCTTTGCGATGAGCAGAACATCTGTCTGATATTCGATGAGGTACAGGCAGGCTTTGGGCGGCTGGGAACCCTCCATGCCTATGAGGCGTTTAAATGTTGTCCCGATTGTGTCAATGGCGGCGCGGTAAATGAGGCCAACTTGCATGTCATTGAACCCGATATCGCCGCCTGGGCCAAGGGCATGGGCAGCGGATTCCCTGTCGGTGCGATGGTGGCAAAGGAAAAATTTGGAAGAGCCCTGCAGCCCGGCACGCATGGCACGACCTATGGCGGAAACCCTCTGGCCTGTGCCGTTGCCACAACCGTCATGAAAGAAATGATGAAGCCCGGTTTCATGGAGAATGTGAACAAGATTAGCAATATCCTGTTTGACGGGCTGGAGGAGATCAAACGCAAATCCAATAAAATCACCGATATTCGCGGCAAAGGCCTGATGATCGGGGTGGACACCACGATTGAGATCAAAACCCTGCTGCGCGCGCTGCAGAATAATGGGCTGATGGCAACACAGGCAGGGAAAGCAACCTTGCGCCTCACCCCGCCGCTGATCCTGACCGAGAAACAAGCGCATGAAGGATTAGCTCTCATTGAAAAAACACTGACAGAGGTTGAATAAGCCATGCCCAAAGACCCACGTCATTTTATCAACCTGTCTGATATCCCGACCGAAACGCTGAAAGGCATTTTGGAGCATGCGCATAAATTAAAGGCAATGAAATATAACCCGCCACAGCTTTTTACCGGACTATCGCTGGCGATGGTGTTTGACAAACTTTCAACACGGACGCGCTTCTCCTTTGATGTCGCCATGAAACAAAATGGCGGACATACGGTTGTTTCAACCATGGGCGAGATGCAAATTGGCGGCGCAGAGAGTGTTGAGAGCACAGCCAAAGTCCTCTCTCGTTTCGTCGATGCCATTATGGTGCGGATGAGCGATCATCAAAAGCTGGAAGAGCTGGCGCGTCATTCCACCATACCCGTTATTAACGGCATGACGGACCGCTCCCACCCGTGTCAGATCATGGCGGATTTGATGACCGTCCAGGAAAAGCTGGGCACAACACAGGGCAAAAAAATTGCCTGGTTCGGGGATTTCAACAATGTTACCCAGGCTTTTGCCGATGCCGCCCCGCATTTTGATTTTGAGCTCATCGTGGCCGCACCAGAAGATCTGCACGGGAATGTCCCGAAGGGCTTAAGTGTCACGGCAGATGCGAAAGAAGCAGCAAAAGGCGCTGACGTATTGGTTACCGATACCTGGGTTTCTCTGGGCCAGGAAGGCAAGGACATTCAGAAATTCTGGCCCTATCAGGTCAATGCGGAGCTTATGGGATATGCCAATGACGGGGCGATCTTTATGCATTGCCTGCCGATCCATGAATGGGAGGAAGTCTCCGAAGAAGTGGCCAAATCCAACGCCTCCGTGATCTTTGATGAGACGGAAAACCGTCTGCACGCGCAAAAGGCGATCTTGGCCTGGTGTCTGGAACATGCGGGCGTAAAGGTTCAATCGGCGGTCGCGTAAAATATCCTTACCCAAAATAGCAAGAATGTTGTTTTCATATTCCTTTACAGCATATTAGATGTTGCTGTAAGATACTAAGAACAATTATAAAAAGGAGCTAAAAAAGAATGTCAAAGATCATTGGCGGTGATTTTAATCTGATCGCGTTTTACACTGGAAGAGTGGAAGCAGACACACTCACACCCGCTCAGGAAGAAATTCTGGAGGATGTTGCAAAAATCTGCCATGACCACCATGTCAGCGGCAGAGAAGGCTTTAAGCAGCTTTTCAACAGAATGAGGACAGAGGACCGTGAACTGCGTCCGACACATAAAGCGCTAGAGGTTTCAGTCTTACAAAACCACTACTTTGAATTTCTGAGAGAGCAAAGCGAAAAGCTGGAGCCGGCGGGTATAGGCAGCTAAACAAAACCCCATCGCGCAACTTATCAACTCCGCCAAAAAGCCGGCGTAATCAGCACGAGCATCGTCAAGACCTCCAGTCGGCCTAGCAGCATGCCAAGGCAGAGTAGCCATTTCGCGGTGTCATTTAAAGAGGCGAAATTTCCGGCCGGACCGATAATATCGCCCAGGCCCGGACCGACATTCGCCAGTGCCGTGGCGGCCCCTGTGATGGCCGTCATGAAGTCTAACCCCGTCAAAGCGAGCGCCATAGTCAGCACGACATTAAAAAATACAAACAAAAATACGAATCCCATCACTGCGTTGATTACCTCATCGGTCAACGGCTTGCCCTGATACTTGGTCACAAAGACTCCATTGGGATAAACCAGTGTTTTCATGTGACGGTTCAACGCCTGAAACGCAATATTGATGCGCAGCATCTTGATCCCACCCGCCGTTGATCCCGCACAGCCACCCAGATAAGTGATAAAGAACATGACAGACACGGCAAACGGTCCCCAAAGAGAATAATCCGTTGTGGCATAGCCGGTGGTGGTGATAACGGAAACGGTGTTAAAAACTGCGAACACAAAGCTCTGTAACAAGGAATATTGATCACTCATATACAATGTTGCCGTTAAAATAGCCGTTACAACGCCCAAAATCAGAAGATAGGTGCGGACTTGGTAATCTTTGAAAAAATCAAATTTCCCCTGATACACATATTTCACGTACAGAACGAACGGAACCCCGCCCAGCAACATAAAAAATGCTCCGGCCAAATGTAAAAGCGGGCTGCTGTAATAGCCGAATGACAGGTCATGCGAGGAATAACCACCCGTTGGGATCGTCGTCAAAGCGTGGATCAGCGCATCAAACCGCCCCATTCCCAGAATATAATAACTCACCGCGCAGGCGCAGGTCAGAACCACATAAACGATAATAATCGACCAGACCACATCGTTCGTTTTGGGCATAATCTTTTCCGAGCGATCTGAAGATTCAGATCGGAAAAGCTGCATCCCGCCAATCCGCAGAAACGGCAGCAGGATCATGGCAAAGGCGATAATCCCGATGCCGCCGATCCACTGGATAATCGCCCGCCATAAAATAATGCCGCGCGACATCTGGTCCAGTCCACTCAGAACCGTTGATCCCGTGGTTGTCACGCCCGATACCGACTCAAACACCGCATCAGTATAGCTGATCCCCAGGTCGCTGATATAAAGCGGAATGGCCGAAAACAATGAGAACACCACCCAGCAAGCCGTTGTCATAAGAAATGCATGCCTGACCGAGAGCGAGGATGGAAAAGTCGTATTGCTGATGCACAGGCCGCCGCCAGTAAATACTACCAGCACCGCACTCCAACCAAAGGCCGCGGCATTCGCATGCCCATGAATAGTGTCCAGCAAGAATGGGAAAACCAGAGCAACGCCAAGCGTGAGCAATAAAATTCCAAGTGTAAAAAAAACAATCTGCAGATTCATGGACATATAAGCCTAAGCGGTGTAAAAAAAACGTCAGAAATTTAACTTTACAAAACAACACGATATATAAGGACACGCGCATGAGCAAAGAAAAAGTCGTACTCGCCTATTCCGGCGGTCTGGATACCTCCGTGATTTTGAAATGGCTAATCGAGGAAGGTTATGACGTGGTGGCCTATATTGCCGATGTCGGACAGGATGAAGATTTCAAAGCCGCCAAGGAAAAGGCGCTGAAGGTCGGCGCGTCCAAGGTTTATATCGAAGACCTTAAGGAAGAATTTGTCACCGATTACATTTTCCCGGCCTTTAAATCACAGGCCGTGTATGAAGGACGTTACTTGCTTGGCACCTCTGTTGCGCGGCCAATTATCGCCAAGCGCCAGATTGAAATCGCCGAGAAGGAAAAGGCCGCCTATGTCTCCCACGGCGCAACCGGAAAGGGCAACGACCAGGTCCGTTTTGAGCTGTCTTACTATGCACTCAAGCCCGATATCAAGGTCCTCGCCCCATGGAAAATGCAGGAATTCCTTGATCGCTTCCGCGGCCGTTCCGATATGCTGAACTATGCCGACCAGCACGGTATCCCCGTGACCGCCACGCGCAAGAAACCCTATTCGGAAGATGACAATCTTCTGCATATCTCGCACGAAGCCGGCATTTTGGAAGACCCGAATGCACCGTGCGATGAGGACGTGTATTCCCGCACCTCCCGTCCCGCCGACTGGCCGGATGAGGCGGAGCGGATTGAACTGACCTTCAAGGACGGTATCCCCGTCAGGGTTGAAAATAAGAATGACGGGCGTAGCGAAACCAATCCGCTCAAGCTGTTCATGTATCTCAACGAGCTAGGCACGCGCCACGGCGTCGGCCGTCTCGACATGGTTGAAAACCGCTTTGTCGGCATTAAATCACGCGGCGTGTATGAAACGCCGGGCGGGGTGATCCTGCATAACGCCCACCGCGACCTCGAAGGTTTAACCATGGACCGCGAAGTCATGAAGCTGCGCGATTCACTCGCGCCCAAAGTGGCGGAGATCATCTATAACGGTTTTTGGTTCTCGCCGGAGATGGAATTCCTGATGGCGGCGATGGACAAGGCGCAGGAGATGATCGACGGCACCGTGACCGTGCAGCTGTATAAAGGCGTGGCCTACCCCATTGCCCGCACATCACCCGTGGCACTCTATAACCCGGAGCAGTCCAGCATGGACGAAGCCGGTGGATACGACCAAAAAGATGCCGAAGGCTTTATCAAGATTAATGCCGTGCGCTTACAAGCCCATAGCCTGATCACGAAGAAGGCGAAGACCGGGCGGACAGGGAAAAAGGCGGCATGATTATTGAACCCGGAGTAATTTACGCCACAATCGGATTTTTGCTGGCTGCCTATTCGGTCATGGGGAACGATGCGGTGCAGACTCTGGGTACGTTCATCGCCTCCAATGGCAAAGTGTTCAAATGGTACTGGCTGGCGCTGGCCGCCAGCGCGGTACTAACCGCTACGCTTGTGTACGGCTGGATTGCCTATGAGGGCGACATCTCCTTCGGCCGCCTGAATAAAATTCCGCCCGTTGAAATTCAATGGTATCACGCCGCAGCCCCGGCAGTTTTGCTGTTGCTCACGCGCACGGGAATTCCGGTCTCCACCACCTTTCTCGTGCTCTCGGTATTCGCCTCCACCGCTGTGCTGGAGGACATGCTGGTTAAAAGCGTGATGGGATACGGCATCGCCGCCATCGTGGCCTACGGCATATGGATGGTGGTCGCGCGCTTTCTCAACGAAAAATACGACAAGGTCAAAACCGAGCACCGCGTCCATTGGCGTGTGTTGCAATGGGTGGCTACCGGCTTTCTCTGGTTTAGCTGGCTATCGCACGACATGGCCAATATCGCCGTGTTCCTGCCACGCCAGCTTCCTCTTGAGATGCTGATTGGCGTGATTGTCATTCTTTGTGGCTGGCTGGCGATTATTTTCGCCACGCATGGCGGCAAGATCCAGAAAATCGTGCTGGAAAAAAGCGGCACGCGCTTCATGCGCTCAGCCACGATTATTGATTTCGTCTATGCGCTGATCCTGATTTATTTCAAGGAAATGAACTCTATACCCATGTCCACCACATGGGTGTTTGTCGGGCTGCTGACCGGGCGGGAGCTGGCGATTGCGACAACATACCGCGACCGTTACAAGTTCAAATACGTCTTCCCGCTGATCGGCAAGGATTTCCTGAAAATGATGATCGGCCTCGCCGTTTCCGTTGCGCTTGTGCTGGCCATTCACTATGGTATCGAAGGCGGGATGGGAGAATAAGGTGAATATAGCAGACGTAAATGAAAAAAATAAATCCAACAAAATGTGGGGCGGGCGTTTTACGGACAAGCCCGCCGATATCATGCAGCAGATCAATGCCAGTATAGGCATTGATGCGCGGCTGTGGCGTCAGGATATTGAGGGCTCAATCGCCCATGCCGAAATGCTGGGCAAGAAAAAAATCATCACAAAGGATGAATCCTCCACCCTCATTGATGGATTATGCAAAATTAAAGAGGAGTGGGAGAATGGCACCTTCCCCATCCGCCCTGAATTTGAAGACATCCATATGAATATCGAAGCGCGGCTGAAGGAACTCGTCGGCGAAGTCGCGGGCAAGCTCCACACGGCGCGCAGCCGGAACGACCAGGTCGCCACCGATTTCCGCATGTGGGTGCGCGATGCGGTTGACGAGCTGTTGCACCATCTAGATATGCTGGAGGACCTGCTGCTCAAGCTGGCGGAGAAACATAAAGCCCATATCATGCCGGGCTTTACGCATCTTCAGCCCGCCCAACCTGTGGCGCTTGGCACACATCTTGATGCCTACGCGCAGATGCTATCCCGCGACAAGGCCCGATTCGTTGATTGTCAGGCGCGGCTGAATGAATGCCCGCTGGGCGCGGCGGCTTTAGCCGGAACGCCCTATCCGATCGATCAAGAATTCACAGCCGAGGCTCTACGGTTTTACAAACCCATGTCCAATACGCTTGATGCCGTTTCCGCGCGCGATTTCGCCAATGAATTCCTGTTCTGCTGCGCCCAAACTGGCCTGCACCTCTCGCGCCTGGCGGAGGAAATCGTTCTTTGGGCCACGCCGCAATTCAGCTTTATCACTCTCAGTGATCAATGGAGCACCGGCAGTTCGATCATGCCGCAAAAGAAAAACCCGGATGCGGCCGAGTTGGTACGCGGGAAAACCGGACGGCTGAATGGCAATCTTATGGCGTTGATGACCGTCATGAAGGGGTTGCCGCTTACCTATAACAAGGACACGCAAGAGGACAAAGAACCAGTCTTCGATAGCTTTGATACCATAGCTCTGTGCCTGCAGGCCATGAAAGGCATGCTGGAAACGGCCACCTTTAACACTGATCAGATGCTGAAATCCGCCGAGCTAGGCTACACCACCGCCACAGCGCTCGCCGATTGGCTGGTGATAAATCTCGGCCTGCCCTTCCGCGAGGCGCATCATGTGACCGGGGCTATCGTGAAAATGGCTGAGGATAAGGGCTGTAAGCTCGATGAACTCAGCTTGCAAGACCTTCAAACTGCACACCCAGACATCAATCAAGACATTTTCAATATTCTGTCTGTCAAAACACTTTCCCAATCATGACAAAAATTTAATGTGACTTTTCCCAGCGCAAGCCTACTTATATGTACGCTAACACATTTAACCAAGGAGATAGTCTATGTTTAAAACACTGATGCTAACCGCGGCAAGTCTTGCCGTTGTATCAATCGCAACCCCAGCCATTGCCGGTAACTATGGCGATAAAGACAGCGGCACAAAAGCCGAGAAAATGGCGGATCTACAAAACATTGTTGAAACAGCCGCTGCAAATGAGAACTTCTCAACCCTCGTTGCCGCCGTGAAGGCTGCGGACCTGGTTGAGGCCTTGAGCAGTGAAGGCCCGTTCACCGTCTTCGCGCCAACCAATGAGGCTTTTGCCGCGCTTCCGGAAGGCACGCTTGATGACCTGCTCAAGCCTGAAAACAAAGAGCAGCTTCAAGGCATCTTAAAATATCACGTAGTCTCCGGCAAAATTAAATCCGGCGACATAGCCTCAGGCGAAACGAACGTGAACACCCTTCAGGGCTCAGCCGTGAATGTCGTAAAGGGCGATGCGGGCGTGACCGTCAATGGCGCGAAGGTGACAAGCGCCGATATCAAAACATCTAATGGCGTGATCCACGTCATTGATACCGTTATCTTACCTCAATAAGATATTAAAAACCCACTGATAAAAGCCCTCGTTGCATGACGGGGGCTTTTTCATTTTGGCTTATGGTGTTTCATCTGAAAGTGCGCTAAATATTCTTCATGATCAAACCTTTGCTGAACATCAAAAACCTCTCTGTCGATTTCAAGACCTCTGACGGCGTGTTCCATGCGGTAAAGAATGTCAGCTTCACAATTGATAAAGGCCAGACCGTTGCGCTGGTCGGAGAGAGCGGCTCGGGCAAATCGGTCACCGCGCTCTCGATCATGCAGCTTCTGCCTTATCCGCTGGCCAGCCACCCTGCCGGTTCATCCATCACATTTGAAGGCGAGGAGTTGGTCAGAAAACCGGAAAATTTTATGCGCACCATTCGCGGTCAGCAGATCGGCATGATCTTTCAGGAACCGCAAACCGCGCTCAACCCGCTACATACGATTGAAAAACAAATCAGTGAGGTGCTGTTTCTGCACCAGAATATGAACAAGAAAGACGCCGCCGTGCGTGTGGCGGAACTGATGGAGCTGGTCGGGCTGGAAGGTCTGAAAGACCGCCTCAATTCCTATCCGCATGAGCTTTCCGGTGGCCAGCGCCAGCGCGTAATGATCGCAATGGCGCTGGCCAATAACCCGGAGCTGCTGATCGCTGATGAACCCACAACCGCTTTGGATGTCACCATCCAGGCCCAGATTCTTGAGCTGCTGCAGGATTTGAAGGAACGGTTGAATATGGCGCTGCTGCTCATCACCCATGACCTAACCATCGTCGAAAAAATGGCCGATCATGTCTGCGTCATGCAGCACGGGGAGATTGTCGAGCAGAAATCCACCAAAGACCTCTTCGCCCGGCCCGAACATCCCTACACAAAAATGCTTCTCAGCGCCCAGCCCTCGGCCGAAACACCCACCGCCAATGATGACGCACCCGTGCTGTTGGAGGGCACAGACATCAAAATCTACTTCCCTAAGAAGAAAAATCTCTTCGGCAAGACCACACAATGGGTCAAGGCTGTCGACAATATAAATATTGTCGCTAAAAAAGGACAAACAATTGGCATCGTGGGTGAATCCGGCTCCGGTAAGACCACACTCGGCTTAGGTCTTCTACGCCTAATTAATGCAAATGGCAACATTGTATTTAATGGAATCAATATATCACATTATAACCGCAAGCAGATGAAGCCCCTGCGCGAGGACATGCAAATCGTCTTTCAGGACCCGTTTTCCTCCCTCTCTCCGCGCATGTCGGTCGGGGCGATTATCGGTGAGGGCTTAGGCATCCATCGCCCGAACCTGAGCAAGGAAGAGCGCGAGGCGCTGATCATTGAGGCGCTGAAGGATGTGCACCTTGATCCCGAAACCCGCCACCGCTATCCGCATGAGTTTTCCGGCGGCCAGCGCCAGCGCATCTCGATTGCCCGCGCCATGGTGCTCGCCCCGAAATTCGTTGTGCTGGACGAGCCGACCAGTGCACTCGACCTGTCCGTTCAGGCGGAAATCGTTGATCTTCTACGGGAATTGCAGGACAAACACGGGCTAACTTATATCTTCATCAGCCACGATCTGCGCGTTGTTCGCGCCATGGCGCATAATCTGATCGTCATGAAAGACGGAAAAGTTGTCGAACATGGTAACGCCGCCGCTATTTTCGACAATCCGCAGCAGGACTACACCAAGGCCCTGCTGGAGGCGGCACTTAATCTTAAGGCGAGAAAAAGCTTGTAGGCAAAAGACCCTTATGTTAATCATGCTTATCTAATCTGAGTAAAGAGTTACAATTATGGTTGCGAAGCAAGCTTGGGGTGATGCGGAAAAGGCTGCGTGGTTAGCCAACAGACAGCGCGTAAGATCCTATGAAGACGATGTTATTTCAAGAATACAAGCGCTTCCAAAAACCACACATGTTATAACGCAATATGGTGCCTTGGCACACGATCCAAAAAGATACCCTCTCTTTCATGTCACTGTTGGCGATCCTACGAATAACAAACCAACCCTTCTTGTTACAGGCGGCGTTCATGGCTATGAACCAAGCGGGGTTGAAGGCGCTCTTATCCTTCTCGAGGAACATGCTGCCAGCCTGAGCAAACGTGTCAATCTGGCTGTTTTTCCATGTGGTAGCCCGTGGGGGTATGAGCATAATGAGAGATGGAACAGACTTACGATAGACCCAAATAGGCATTTTAAAGAAGGGTCTGAAGTTGAAGAATGCGCTCCCCTCATGCGCGCGGTTGTTAATTTGGACACACATTTTAGAGCGGCCATTGATCTTCATGAAACACCTGACAGAGATATCCAGCTACGGCGCGAAAGAGCATTGAGAGATGGGGGCGATCCTGACTTAGAAGATAAAACAATACCTAATGGTTATTATCTCTATGTAGTAGATCGTAATCGCGATACAGCTATGGGAAGACGTATAATTGACAAAGTAAGAACTGTTACCAAAGTCTGTGATGAACCCACCATATGCGGGGCTAAGGCCGATGATGGCATTATCTATAGCTCAACAATTGGCGGCATGAGAGCGTTTGCACAGCTTCATGCCGATGAAGCCGTTACAACGGAGGTATACCCGGATCCAAACCCAGCAGAAGAAAATAATGCGGCACAAATTGCCTCTATCCAGGGCGCACTAGAGTATGTTTTGGAAGCACAATAGAAAAAAGGCGGCCAGTTAAGCGCTGCCTAACCCTAGGACAATTTACAACGCGGATAATCTGAGGCTTCAATCCGTTTCCAGATTTGTGTCTTGCCAAAAAGCGACATGCCCATATAGCCACGCACCTTCAGCGTGCCGTCACTAAGAAGCTCAATATCCGCATCATAGGTATCGCCCTCATCGGCTTTGTAAATCTTGCCGTTCTCCCAGCTCTGCTCGCCGTCCTGCTTCAGACCCCACATGATCGGCAGGCCACACATTGGCTCGCCGCGCAGAGACTCATCCGGGTTTTTTGCATCTGTCTGCATCCCCCCATCTATGATCCAGTACACATAACCGCACAGCCCCAGATTACATTTGGACACCTCAATCACGGAACGCTCGTTTTGCGTCAGCCACAACCCTTCAACGCTTTGCGCAGCATAGGCAGGGAAACTTACCCCTGCCAGAATAATTAGTAAAAACAAGTGTTTCATAACGGCTCCCTTTTTGAACAAATGAATATAGAAGCATCCTCCTTTTCCGCCACAATTGCAACAGAGCTCAAAGTGCATATATTTGTATTTCAACACCAAATGTCATAAGATATTCCAGTAAGCCTCATTTTTTTCTTGCATTCCTCCTCAAAGCTGTTAGGAAAGAGGCTCGTTTTTGCGGCTGATATTGTTTTGGCCCAAATTTCTAACTCAAACACTCTTGAAAGGGGTGAGCACTGTGGTCAGTGTAAATGTACGCGATAACAACGTAGAACAGGCCCTGAAGGTCCTGAAAAAAAAGATGCAGCGTGAAGGCATTTTCCGTGAAATGAAGCAACGCCGTCACTACGAGAAGCCGTCCGAGAAGAAAGCCCGTGAGAAATCCGAATCCTCACGCCGCTGGCGGAAGCTTCAGCGCAAACGCAGCGACGGCAAATAAAGGTTCAAAACCTTGCCTGAAAGGCCGTTATAAGCAAAAAATGAAACCGGTATTTTTACCGGTTTTTTTATATGCGGGATTTTTGGTAAAATAGAGTGGTAGAATAGAGAAACACTCTAAAAACTTAGAAAGCCCGTTTCGTATGCCAAATGTAAAAATCAGATTTTCTTCTCTTTTAACCAGCGTCATGGCCGCGGGTTTCATGCTTGCATTTGCTTTTGGCGCCTATGCTTCAGCAACAACCGATGAAAAATGGGTATCTTTTTCCTCGGCGACCGGTGGGTATGATGTAAGAATCCCCTCCAACCATTCTGTCGATAACTCCTTCATGTATATCGGGAAAGACGTGGTGGTGAGCTCCGAAGAACTGGCCGCAAAAATCGACCAGCGTCCATTTTACAATTCCGTACAAACCTATGTTGTGCAATATGATCAAACCTTTGGCGTTCCCATGGAGACCAAGGAAATGGAGAAAACACTCAAAAACAAAATCAACTTTTTTGAGGATTTATACAAAGCCAACGGCGCGATCCTGAACGAAAAAAACATACAAAAATACGGCAGCCTGCTGGGCGCAGATCTATATATGAGCTTTGAAGACCCTGAATTCGGGCTACAATCCGTGCGTATCCGATCTCTTATCCGTGATGTTTCGATCATCACCCAAATCATTACCGGACCGGACGATATCATGTATGGGTATAAAAGCGAAAATTTCCTACGCAAGATTATTTACAAAGACGGCCTGACCGTCAAAGAAGGCAATATTGCCGATAACTGGAAATACGAGATTTCACCTCTGGCGATTTTCAGCTTTCCAGTACCGGAAAAGGGAGAAAAGTTTTTTACCAAAAATCCACTAATCCGCAACAGCGATAATTTTGAATTTGTCTCACTCACTTTTGAAGATCCGATGCGGCAACAAAACATGTTTTTCAATATATATGGCTATCGCTTCGATCAAGATATTACTTTCGAATCTGCTGAAAAGATATTGATTCTCAAACATATTTCAAAACAGAAAAGTAACTATGTGGATGTTCGCTTTAGCAAAAAGACCGAGAGCGATCGCGGCGTGATCACCACAAAATACAATATTGTCGCGCCGGAAGGTTTTCCCGAGATTGAATTTGTAACCCTCAGCGCTGAATTCTCAGGCCCATACATGATTGTTAAAGAGGTGCTGGCGAGCAAATATCACATCAATGCAGAGTTTGCAAAAAACCTGCCCAATAGCGTTGTTTTTCACCCTGACACGGCGGAGAACCTGAAGATCAGCAAAACAGACCTGGAAAACTTAAACCTGATGGGGCCAGGCGGGCTGAGCATCACACCGTTCAAGGAGCCGGAATATAACGTGGAGCGCCGCAAGAATTCAGGATAAAAGCTTCGTTTTATCCCTCAGCCATTCTCGCAAGCCATGGTCATGAATGAGACCGGATAGCCTTGAAAAAACAGTTTCATGATACTCTTTAAGCCATTGTTTTTCCTGTGTATTTAAAGATTCAAGGTGGACGCAGCGCATATCAATCGGCACCATCGTCACCGTTTCAAAACCGAGCGTCGGCCCCTGCTCTTCTACAAAAACCAGATTTTCGATACGAATGCCGAATGCGCCTTCCTTATAATATCCGGGTTCATTGGACAGTAGCATACCAGGCTGGAGCGCATCTTCGCCCCGGGGGGAGATGTTAGCGGCCTGTTCATGCACGGACAGGCGGCATCCGACGCCGTGGCCGGTGCCGTGGGCATAGTTTAAACCTGCGCCCAACAACGGTTTCCGAGCGATTTCATCGAGCTGTTTTCCTGTGGTTCCGGCCTGGAACTGCGCGGCGGCGAGCGCAATATGCCCTTTTAAAACAAGGGCGTAAGTTTTTTTCATTTCTTCGCTCGGCATGCCGATTGCAACCGTGCGGGTGATATCGGTGGTGCCGCCAACATATTGACCGCCGCTATCGATGAGCAGCAGATTTCCCGGCTCCAGATTTTTGTTTGTCGCCTTGGTCGAGCGGTAATGAATAATCGCGCCATTGGCCCCAAAACCTGCAATGGTGGGGAAGCTCGGCCCCAGGTAATCATCCCCTTCGCGGCGGAATTGTTCAAGTTTATCAACCACATCCAACTCATTGACAGTGGTCGGGTCTTGCTGCTCCAGCCAATACAGGAATTTACAGACCGCCAACCCGTCCTGGATATGCGCCTGGCGAATAGAAGCTTTCTCACTTTCAGTTTTGCACGCACGCGGTTCAATACAGGGGTCCTTCATATCCAAGGTTTCAGCTTTCAAAGCGCTTTTAAACCAGACCGGCGCAGCCTTGAAATCCATGCCGATTTTTTGGCTATTTACGGCCAGATTTTGAATTTCGTCTTCCAGCGCGTCAAAATCGACAACCTCAACATGGCCTTTTAAATGGTCCAAAACTGCTGTGGAAATTTTCGCCGGATTCACAATCCACTTCACCGGCCCTTCCGCCGGACAAATTGCATAAGATAAAATCACCGGCGTGCAGGGAATATCATCCCCACGAACATTCAAAAGCCAGCAAATCGAATCCGGTGCCGTGAGAATAAAAGCATCCAGGCTTTGGTTTTTGAGATCAGCCTGAAGCGCTGCAATTTTCTCTCCCGCGCTGCGCCCGGCGATGTCATCAGGGAAAAGTTCCGCCGCAGCCAGAGGCGGCACGGGCCGGTCCGGCCAGTTTTCATCAATAAGATTGATATCTTCCGCCCTGAAAACGATAGCCCCTTCCGATTTTTTCTTGAGTGCCTGGAGCTGGTCTATTGTCACCAATTTTGGATCATACCCGATCACCGCGCCGTCACGCGCCTGCGCATTCAGCCAATCAGCCAAAGAGGTTTGCATGATATCCACGATATCGAAAACCTTTCCATCGACCTGCTGCGCGGCCTGAAGCGTATAGCGCCCATCGGTCAACAGCGCGGCCTTGTCCGCTAAAACCACCGCCCAGCCCGCAGAGCCGGTAAAGCCGCTGATATATTTCAGGCGCTCCGCATAATCAGCCACGGATTCATTCTGGAACTCATCCGTGCGTGGAACCAGGTAGCCGTCAAGCGAGCGTGCGCTCATTTGCGTTCTTAATTGATGGATACGATCGGCGATTTGGTTTGACATGGGAGATAAAATAACAAAACTAATAAAGACTATGCCATATCTTATTCTCGCCATCGGAATTCTGCTAGGGCTTTTCGCCCTGTACCGCTTTTTTATCGGAGCGAATGTTGCGCAGATCAAGGCTGTTTTTCTTGCCCTTGCCGCGCTTTCACTGGCATTGGCGGTATTTTTCCTCAGCATTACGGGCCGCCTGCCCGCCGCCATTGCGATTGTGGTGGCGACCCTTCCCTTTGTCGCAGGATATCTCAAATCCAAAAAAACCCGCTCCGGTCGGGAAAACGCGGCACCGCATATTGATTCCAAAACCGAAGCATTGGAGATTTTGGGTCTTGAGGACGGAGCCAGCAAAGATGAAATCAAGGCCGCGTACAAAAGGTTGATGCAAAAGGTTCACCCCGATCATGAAGGATCGGAATGGATGGCGGCGAAACTCAATCAGGCCAAAGATTTGCTCTTGAAAGATCGCTAACCCCTATTGAAAACCCCGGACAATCATGCCACGGTTTGAATCATGAGTTTTAAGCCTGTAAAGAAAGCCATATTTCCTGTCGCCGGTTTAGGCACGCGCTTCCTGCCTGCAACCAAAGCCATGCCTAAGGAAATGCTGACGGTGAATGACCGCCCACTGATCCAGCATGTGGTTGAAGAAGCCGCCGAGGCCGGCATCGAAGAATTTATTTTCATCACGGGCCGCAACAAAGAGTTGCTGGAGGAGCATTTTGATTACCAGCACGAATTAGAGGAAACCCTTAAAGCGCGCGGAAAGACTGTCTTTTTGGAAAAAGTGCAGGCCAGCAATATGGAGGCCGGGGCCGTTGTCTGTACCCGCCAGCCGCAGCCCTTGGGCCTGGGTCATGCCATCTGGTGCGCCCATAAAATTATTGGCGATGACCCATTCGCCATTTTACTGCCAGATGTTCTGACGCGCGCGGAAACTTCGGGGCAAGGCTGCCTCAAACAAATGATTGATGTGTATAACGAGCATGGCGGCAATGTGATTGCCGTAGAAGAGGTTCCGCGTGAGCGCACCGATCAATACGGCATTGTTGATACAGGCGGTGATACAGGAAGAGTTGCCCCCGTCAAAGGCTTGGTGGAGAAACCATCCCCGGATGAGGCCCCCTCCACACTTTCGGTTTTAGGACGCTATATCTTGCAGCCCGAAGTGTTTGACTACCTCTCGGTTTTTGAAAAAGGCGCCGGAGGTGAGATCCAGATCACCGATGCTATGGCGAAACTGATCGGCAAGCAGCCCTTTCATACACTGACTCACAATGGAAAAAGCTATGATTGCGGCTCGCGCCTCGGTTTTATTGAGGCCAATATCGTCTTTGGGATGAGCGATGAAGAAATTGGTGATGGCGTGCGCGATTTACTTAAGAAGTTTTCCAATGATTTAGGCGGAGCATAACGTGAAACCGCAGAGTGACGTCCCCACACAGCCCTACAATTTTGATCCGCTGATTTTGCGGGAATATGATATTCGCGGGCAGATCGGGAAGAATTTAAGCGCCGCCGATGCCTATGCGCTTGGGCTGGCCTTTGCGACGTTCGTCAGCAGCAAAAGTGACGGTACGCCAGAGATTTGCGTCGGTTATGACGGGCGCACAACCTCGCCAGAACTTTGTGATGCTCTGATTAAGGGGCTGCGCCATGCTGGCGCCAATATTACAAATGTAGGGCTTGGGCCGACCCCAATGCTCTATTTCTCCGTGAAACACCGCAAGGCTGATGCCGGGATCATGATTACGGGCAGCCATAACCCGCCCGACTATAACGGTTTTAAAATGACGCTCTATAAAGAGCCGGTCTTCGGAGAAACAATACAGCATATTGGCGACATTGCCGCTTCTGGCGAATTCACTAAGGGCGTAGGCAGCGTTCAGGAGATTGATATTCGTGCCGAATATGTGGCCCGCCTGATACAGGATTATGAGAGCCAGAGGCCGATGAAAATCGCCTGGGATGCGGGCAATGGCGCGGCGGGAGAGATTTTGCAGCGCCTGTGCGATGTTCTGCCCGGTGAGCATATTTTGCTGTTCGAAGATATAGACGGGAACTTCCCCAACCATCACCCCGACCCGACCGTGGATGCCAATCTCGTAGATCTTCAGGCCGCCGTGGCCGAGCATGGATGTGACCTCGGCATTGCCTTTGACGGGGATGGCGACCGGATTGGCGTGGTGGATGAAAATGGGACGGTCCTGCGCTGCGATATGCTGATGACGCTTTATGCAGCGGAAATTCTCAAAGAGCAACCCGGCGCGGCGATTATCGGGGATGTGAAATGTTCGCAAGCCATGTTTGATGAGATTGATAAAATGGGCGGACAGGCGGTGATGTGGAAGACCGGGCATTCGCTGGTGAAGGCGAAGATGGCGGAACTGGATGCGCCGCTGGCCGGGGAGCTGAGCGGACACATCTTTTTTGCCGATAAATATTACGGGTTTGATGATGCACTCTATTGCGCGATCCGTTTGCTGAATTGTCTGGGCCGCGCTGAGGGTGGCCTGTCGAGCTTAACAACGCATTTGCCGCAGCTGCATAGTACGGCCGAAGTGCGTTTTGAGGTGGATGAAACCACAAAATTTGACGTGGTCCCGAAAATTTTAGCAGCGATGAAAGCTGCAAATGATCCGGCGCTGAATATCAATGATATTGACGGAGTCCGCGTGTCCAATGAAGATGGCTGGTGGTTGTTACGACCATCAAACACACAAAGCGTTCTGGTGGCCCGCGCCGAAAGCAAGACCGCTGAAGGGCTAGAGCGCCTGAAAGACATGGCGATAGATGCCGTAAAATCACAAGGTTATACATTAGAGTTTTAAACTGGAGTTTTAATTATGAGCGACAAAGTCGATATTAGCGTCCTGGAATTACTGGCCTCAAAAATATGCCACGACCTGATTAGCCCCATTGGTGCGATTAATAACGGGCTGGAGTTCATGCAGGACATGGGCGATGATGCCGGACCGGAAGCAGCGGAGCTGGTGGCTTTTAGCGCACAACAAGCCTCGGCCAAGCTCCAGGCCTATCGCATGGCCTATGGTGAGGGCGGTGCGGATTCTAACATCAAGCCTGAAGACGCACACAAGGCGATCGAATCAATCGTCAGTGCGGAAAACAAAATCCGTCAGGACTGGGACCCGCATGGCGATATCGGTCATGAAGAGCGCCCCACGGGCTTCTGCAAAGTGCTGGTATGCGGTTTATTGCTGGGCATGGAAGGGCTTCCACGCGGCGGAATTCTGGCTGTCAGCAAAAGCGATTCCGCACAAACTGTTATCACGGCCAGCGGTGAAGGTGCGGGATTTCGTGGCAACGTCAAAGACGCACTGACACTGGGCATACCCCCTTCTGCGCTGGAGCCCAAGGACGCCCACGCCTATATGACCGGCCTAATGGCGAGGAAGTACGGTTTCCACGTACAGTTCGATAATGGGGACGATGAAAAGGTGGTCCTTACCATCTCCGCGACATAAAACACACATTCGTACCCTGAAAACCCCAATCACAGGGCTGAAGACAGTTTATCGTTCTGTTGTGGATAAAAATAGAGTATAATTTTTCTTCAGTAAGTCTGCGTTAATTTTTTTCGTGCATATTAAAAGGCTTAGAGCCTTTTTTGTGTTTTTCTATTCTCATTATTCCGAGGGGGATAAAGACTTGTTATGGATGATCTGGTCGCCGAATTTATTACAGAAACAAATGAAAGTCTTGAAGAGCTTGATCTCGACCTGGTGAACCTGGAGCAGAATCCGAACGATAAGGATTTGCTGTCCAAAATTTTTCGCCTTATGCATACAATCAAGGGGACGTGTGGGTTTCTGGGCCTGCCGCGCCTGGAGAAAGTCGCGCACCATGCCGAGAATGTTTTGGGGCGTTTCCGCGACGGAGAACTGGAGGTCACTCCCGCCTATGTGACGTTAATTTTTGAATCAATCGACAAGATTAAATATATCGTCGGAGAAATTGAGAAAACGGGCGGGGAACCGACCGGTGACGATTCCGACATTATCGGCCGTCTGGACGAAGTTTTCGAGGGCAAACCGACTGAAACAACAACGGAACCGGAGCCAGAACCAGAGAATTCCGTTGCAGCAGATTCTGGGCCTGAAGAAGATGAGTTTGGATTTGTCCCCGTGCCGGCAGGATATGATTTTTCCCAGGACTTGCCGCAAGAAACTACGGAACCTGAACGGCCGCCCGCTGCGCCGGTAGCCCAGGACAACACTCCAGCCCCTGCAAAGGCTGAGGATTCAAAGGACGCACCGGTCAGTGTTCAACAGTCCCTGCGCGTCAATGTCGATGTGCTGGAAAACCTTATGACCATGGTTTCGGAACTGGTGCTTACCCGTAACCAACTTCTCCAGATCTCGCGCGCCCAAAGCGAAAGCGATTTTACAACACCACTGCAGCGCCTCAATCACGTCGTCTCTGATCTGCAGGAAGGTGTAATGAAAACCCGCATGCAGCCCATCGGCAATGCCTGGTCGAAACTGCCCCGCATTATCCGCGACCTTAGTATTGAACTGGGCAAGAAAATCGACCTGGAGATGCGCGGCCAGGATACGGAACTGGACCGCCAGGTTCTGGAACTTATTAAAGACCCGCTCACGCACATGGTGCGTAATTCCGGCGATCACGGTATCGAAAAACCCGCGGACAGAAAAGCGGCTGGAAAACCGGAAACCGGGAAAATTATCTTGAACGCCTATCATGAAGGTGGGCATATTATCATTGAAATCTCTGATGACGGTAAGGGGCTACCCGCCGAAAAGATCAAAGCCAAGATCCTGGAAAAAGGGCTGGCCAGCCCAGAAGAGCTGGAACAAATGAATTCCCAGCAAATCCAGCAATTCATTTTCAAAGCCGGATTTTCAACAGCAGAGAAAGTGACATCCGTCTCCGGCCGCGGCGTCGGCATGGATGTCGTACGCACCAATATCGAAAAGATCGGCGGCTCGATCGAGCTGCGTTCGACAGAAGGAAAAGGATCAACATTTATCATCAAGATCCCGCTGACGCTGGCGATTGTATCGGCCCTGATCGTAGAATCGTCCGGGGAGCGTTTTGCGATCCCGCAACTGGCCGTACGGGAACTGGTCATGGCCTCGGAGCACGGTGAAAACCGTATCGAGAGGATCAACGAAACCCCTGTCTTTCGCTTGCGCAATCATTTGCTGCCCCTGGTTTCCTTATCGGACCTGCTGAAGCTGACGGAAGATTCTCTTCTTGCCAGTATGAAAGATGCAAAAGCAGAAAGCGGGGAAGAACCTGTGAAGCAGGAGGACATGCAAAACCGGTATATCATCGTGACGCAGGTTGGAACTTACAGCTTCGGCATTATTGTCGACCGCGTCTTTGACACCGAGGAAATTGTGGTGAAACCCGTCCCGAAAATCCTGCGCAATATCGAGCTGTTTTCAGGCAACACCATACTCGGTGATGGAACCGTGATTATGATTCTGGACCCCAACGGCATCGCAAGGGCCACGGGTGAGATGGAAGTCTCCGATGAAGCCAGCGATTCCCGCGAAAGGGAGATGGTCGCAGCAACTTCGGCGCAAAGAACCTCGCTGCTGTTATTTACCGCCGGTGGTGGTGTCCCGAAAGCCGTACCGCTGTCACTTGTCGCGCGCCTTGAAAATGTCGACGTCACCTCCATTGAACGCGCCAGTGGCCAGATGATGATCCAGTACAGAGGCAAGCTTATGCCCCTTATTCCTTTTAATACCGGGGTGCATGTCCCGGAGGAAGGGGAAAAGCCTGTGCTTGTCTTCACAGATAAAGACCGATCGCTCGGCCTTATTGTCGATGAAATCATCGACATTAAAGAAGAGCAAGTTGATGTACAGGTCGATGGCGGCCAACCAGGCCTGATGGGTAGTGCTATTATCGATGGCAAAGCCACCGATGTCGCCGATATCACCTATTTCCTGAGCAGCAGCAACAAAACCTGGTTTAAGGATCACGGCGATGAGCCTTATGCAAAAAACGGCACCAACGGAAGCGGGCGTGCTACGCGCAAAGTCCTCCTGGTGGATGACAGTCCGTTTTTCAGGAATATGCTTACCCCGCTCCTCAGTGTAGCGGGCTATGAAGTCACATCGCTGGAGAGCCCTATAGAGGCTCTGAAAATGTGCGAAAAAGGAGCTGTGTTTGATGTGATTGTCAGCGACATCGAAATGCCCGATATGGACGGGTTTGAGTTTGCTGAAAAAATCAAGGCCAGCTCGAACTGGCAAGACACCCCCATGGTCGCCCTCACCTCCCACGCCACACCGGAAGATATCAACCGCGGACTGGAAGTCGGCTTCCACAAATATGTGGCGAAGTTTGACCGCGATACGCTGCTCAATACTTTGTCACAGACACTAACAGAGCATAAGGGAGAAGCAGCATGAGCGCGGAGAAATACTCCATAGATGAAGACAGCTATCTGGATGAGCATGAGCGCAGTCTTGCACGAGACTCCAAAGATTTTCTTACAGTTCTCATTGCTGATCAGCGTTTTGGCATTCCCATTTTGCAGGTTCAGGACGTACTGGGCGGACAAAATGTCACCAAAATTCCACTGGCGCCGCCGGAAGTTGCAGGCTCGCTTAACCTTCGCGGACGCATCGTCACTGCGATAGATGTACGCAAACGCCTTGGCCTGCAGCCCAACAAAAACCGTAGCACCACCATGAGTGTCGTCGTCGAGCATGACCATGAACTTTACAGCCTTATCATTGACAGGGTTGGTGATGTGCTGACCATGAAAAATCAAGATTTCGAAAAGACACCCCCTACCCTGGATTCAATCTGGCGAGACATCTCTCTGGGGGTTTACAGGCTGGAGGGAGAGTTACTTGTTATCATTGATGTCTCCAAACTGCTTGGGCAGGTTCAGGAGTAACACTTGACCTATACCGATTAGGTTATGCCTTCAAAAATTTAACGCAACTTACTGGATTTTATAAACGAGCAAAATGGAGTGTCATTAATGAAATCATGTCTTTTGGTTGACGATAGTCGTGTGGTGCGCAAAGTCGCGAGACGAATTGCCGAGGATCTGGGGTTTGAATGCTCAGAAGCAGAAGACGGGCAAAAAGCGGTCGAAGCTTGTGAGCAAACCATGCCCGATGCTATCCTGCTGGATTGGAACATGCCGGTCATGAGCGGCATTGAGTTTCTTGAAAAGCTGCGGCAGATGGATAACGGCTCTCACCCAAAAGTGGTTTTCTGCACAACTGAAAACGACATGAACCACATTCAAAGAGCGATCCAGGCTGGCGCAAATGAATATATCATGAAGCCGTTCGACAGCGAGATTATAGAATCCAAGTTCAAGCAAATCGGACTGATTGACGATTAACAGAATTTCCAGCCAAAGAAACTTACGCTAAAAAAGGTAGTATTGCGTTTACATGACCAACATAACTTCCCCAACAACAGGATCTTCGGCCGGCGCGCCGCCCGGGGATAAAATCAGCGTCCTGCTAGTGGACGACTCATCGGTCATCCGCGGCGCTTTGGGCCGGATCATCGACAACGATCCGGATATTGTTGTCGCCGGGTCGGTTGCCAATGGAGAATTTGCGGTTTCTTCAGCCACCAAGCACCAACCGGATATTGTGATCCTGGATATTGAGATGCCAGTGAAAGACGGGCTTTCGGCCCTGCCCGACATCCTGAAGGTCAGTCCAAATTCGAAGGTCATCATGTTTTCTGCTCTGACAGAAAAAGGCGCGACCGTAACGCTCAAAGCTTTCCAACTGGGCGCAGTTGAATGTTTTGTGAAGCCCAGTTCCGCGCAGGACGTTGGTCCAGGCTCCGAATTCCAGCAAAACTTCCTAAGCACGATTAAAGGGCTGGTGCCAGAAAAAGTCGGAAAATTTTCTCGCGCTCCAGCCTCACGGAAGAGCACACCTACAACTCAAACAGAAAAATCTGCAGAGCCGCAAGCCTATAGCCTTAAGCCCGACAGCATTGCCACGTATAAGGGCAAGCCAGCGCTTATTGCAATAGGCAGCTCCACCGGTGGCCCACAGGCACTGTTTGAAGTCATTTCAAATTTAAAGGGAATTAATATCCCAATCGTGATCACCCAGCACATGCCGGCCACCTTCACCAAGATATTGGCCCAACACATTACCCAGCACACCGGCACGGAAGCCTATGAGGGTGCCGAAGGCATGCCAATACAGCCGGGAAAAGCCATTGTCGCGCCAGGCGGCTTTCACATGAACCTTGTCAAAAAAGACGGGCGCATTGTTGTCAGCCTGGATGACGGGCCGCCGGTGAATTTTTGTAAGCCCGCAGTTGATCCAATGTTTAACTCAGCCGTTGATATTTTCGGCAATAAAGTACTGGGCGTGATCCTCACCGGTATGGGGCATGACGGGTTGGGTGGCGGAAAGAAACTGACCGAGGCCGGAGGACGCCTGATTGCACAGGATGAAGCCAGCAGCGTTGTCTGGGGCATGCCCGGCGCAGTTGCCAGGGCCGGAATCTGCAGCCAGGTTTTACCGCTTAAGGACATCGGACCATGGGTTTTAAAGGCCGTTACAGGATAATTTAGAAAAGGGTTGGATACACAATTATGCACATCACCGAATTCGATATTTATAAAGATCTTCTGAAGCAGAAATCCGGTCTGGTTATCACGCCGGATAAATCCTATCTGCTGGAATCGCGCCTGGGCCCTGTCGCCAAAAAATGGGGCTATGCAGATTTATCGAGCCTGACCAAAGCCCTGCAGGGGGTTGCTGACAAAGAGCTGGTCAATGACGTGATCGAAGCGATGACAACAAATGAAACCTCATTCTTCCGCGATACGCGCCCGTTCGACATGTTCAGGGACGTTGTCATGCCCTATATGATGCAAAAGCGTGCCAGCAGCCGGCGCCTTCGCATTTGGTGCGCGGCGGCCTCCAGCGGTCAGGAGCCGTATTCCCTGTGCATGATTTTAAAAGAAATGGGGGCAAAGCTCTCTGGCTGGAATATTGAGATCGTGGGAACTGATATTTCCAACGATATTCTGGATCAGGCACGCGCCGGAATCTATTCACAGTTTGAAGTACAGCGCGGAATGCCGATCCAGATGCTAATGTCTTATTTCACCCAGGACGCAGATAAGTGGAAGATCAAGGACGATATTAAAAAGATGGTGCAATACAAATACTTCAATTTGCTGGATTCCATGACGGCGCTTGGTAAATTCGACGTCGTTTTTTGCCGGAATGTTTTGATTTATTTCGATGAGAAGACCAAAGGCGAGGTCTTGGGCCGGATGGCCAAGCAGATGGTAGAGGATTCGTTTCTGTTTCTGGGCGGCGCGGAAACTGTTCTGGGCATCACCGACGCCTTTAAGCCTGTCCCTGACAGACGCGGGCTTTACGCGCTGGACGGCAGTTCGCATTTGGCGCCCCCTGCTGCGGCGGCATACCCCACCGGAAGCCCGCCCCTTGCATCCGGCTCTGTTTCCGCCTAAAAACAATCTCAAAAATAACAACGACTTAAAAAGGTCTCTTTCATGAGCAAAACGGTTATTCGTGATCCCCGTGCTATCGCTATCAAGCGCGCCTTGCTTTCTGTCTCGGATAAAGACGGTATAGGAGATTTTGCAAAAAACTTGCATGAGCGCGGCGTAGAAATTCTCTCCACCGGCGGTACAGCAAAAATCCTTAAGGGTCTGGGGATCCCAGTTACCGACGTATCGGACCATACGGGTTTTCCCGAAATTATGGGCGGACGAGTCAAAACCCTGCACCCCACCATCCATGGCGGTATACTGGCGCGCCGTGATAATGAGGAGGATGTGAAGGCAATGCAGGAGAACGGTATATCCGCGATTGATATGCTGGTGGTCAATCTGTACCCTTTTGTGAAAACCGTACAAAGCGGCGCAGATTTCGACACCTGCATTGAAAACATTGATATTGGCGGCCCAGCGATGATCCGCGCAGCGGCAAAAAACCATGCCCATGTCGCCGTTGTGACCGACCCACAGGATTACGCCAAAATTCTGGAAGACATGGACACCAATGACGGTGGCATCTCTTACAGGTTGCGCAAACAATTGGCGGCAACGGCCTATTCATTGACGGCCACATATGATTCCAACATTGCAAGTTGGTTCGTACAGAAAATGGATGAAGGTTTTGGCTATCCAAGACGGATCAGCTTCTCCGGCAAACTCAAACAAACACTGCGATACGGTGAGAACCCGCACCAGAGCGCAGCGCTCTACCTGACCGATGACAGCGATCGGATTGGCGCAGCGCAGGCGACACAGCTGCAGGGCAAGGAACTGTCCTATAACAACTTGAATGACACCGATGCGGCCTTTGAGCTTGTCAGTGAATTTGATGCGCCGAGCGTAGCCATTATCAAACACGCCAATCCCTGCGGCGTGGCCAGCGCAGGTACGGTTCTTGAAGCCTATCAAAGCGCGCTGCTCTGTGATCCTGTCAGCGCATTCGGCGGGATTATTGCCCTGAATCGTCCCCTGGATAAAGAGACGGCGCAAGAGATCATGCGCGGGTTTGTAGAAGTTATTATCGCTCCGTCCGTTGAGCACAGCGCCCTTCCGGTTCTGGAAGAGAAGAAAAATATCCGTGTTTTGACGACGGGGGAGATGCCCCAAAAGGGACAGAAGCGGCGTATGGTCAAACGGATCGCCGGAGGCCTGCTGGTACAGGATGCCGATATTGCGCTGGCCGAAGAGATGGATTTAAAAGTGGTCACGGACCGCGAACCCACCCCCGAGGAAATGCAAGATATGATTTTTGCCTTCCGTGTGGCCAAACATGTGAAATCCAACGCGATTGTCTATGCGAAGAACGGCGCGACGGTGGGCATTGGCGCCGGACAGATGAGCCGTGTGGATTCAGCACGCATCGCCGCCTGGAAAGCCGAGGAAGCGTCCAAGGCCGCAGGGCTGGATCAAAGCCTGGCCAAAGGGTCGGTCGTGGCCTCCGATGCGTTTTTCCCCTTTGCCGACGGTTTGATCTCCGCCGCCGAGGCGGGCGTTACAGCCGTGATCCAACCGGGCGGGTCCATCCGCGATGAAGAGGTGATCGAGGCCGCAAATGCCCGCAGTCTGGCCATGGTTTTCACAGGCCACAGGCACTTTAATCACTAAAAACCACCCTTTTTGAAGAGCTTTGCAGGCAATTTGTATCGAATTTCATGCTGCGACGCATCATATTGTTGTATTACAACACCTTACGCCTATTCTTAAATTTGCAATCCACACCCCGTTTCCTGTATTATATGAATATAAAAAATAAATACGGTCCAGTTTAAAGATCGGTGGAAGTAAGCAAGGGTGATATTAGTGTATACAATTTTCATAGAAAATTCGAAGATATCTACGCCCTTTGCAAGTTTTTACATAGTGTAAAAACATTAACGTGAAGGGTGCAGGTTTATGCCAATAGCAAAAAGTTTAACATCAAAATTTAAAGCAGCTGGTGGCGGTCTTGGGCGTCGTGTTGGTGGATGGCTTTCCGGCCTTTGGAGCAACAAAACAGATATCGCAGCAGCAGGCCTAAACAAAACCACCAAAGGAGCTGGGCGCCTTTTCGAAGCATCCACCACTGCTCCGATCAAAAGCGGCGGTGTCGGAGTTGGCCCTTTTCACCTTGGTGGTACAACCGTAGGAAGGCGTGTAAGCATCCCCCGCACAATGATAGCAGGTGCCGCTGTTGACCAGCTTGTTACAGGAGGCATGGGCAGAAACGCTATCACTGGTGGAATTTCAAGAAAATTTGATGAAGCTGGCGAAGCTATTGACCACAAAATTAGCGGCGCAGTTGACTCTGCCCTCAAGGCTTTGGGCTTACGCGATAAAAACGGCAATGGGTTGGATTTCGACTTCTTTGGCGATGCCCTGAAATGGATTTTGGGCGGTCTGGCTGGGATTATTGGCGCAAAAATGCTTTTGCCAAAAGCAGCCAGCGGTCCGATTATTGGCCTGACATTGGCTGCTGGCGCAGTTATGGGAGGTTACCATCTTTTAAAACAAGCGCTGCCTCATCAATTTGAAACTGCAAGCACTCAAACAGCCATGTCAACAACGGCCGAACCGTTGAATAACCCCCTTAATATCCCGCCACGTGCTGCGGCAACTCCGAGCGTTGACAACATCTTCGCGCCAGGCGGGATGGGTGGATAGAAAAGTTTTTTGCAGATGGCCGATATAAAAGACATCACATTCGGATTAAAGGACGAGCCGGTTTTTGAAACCGGCAGCGGCGCTGTGGCGGCCCCCGCCCTGCCCGGAACAAATCTGTTTGATCCAGCCAATCTGACCTTTGATCTGAGCGCCTCCCTTAGCCCGAAGTTGCTCAGCCCGTCGATCATGCCGGAACAGACACTGCGCGAGAAATTCAGGACTGCCGCCCTGGCCAGCCCGGTCAGCACTGCGCTGATCGACCGGGAAGAGGATCTTCTGAACAGCCCGATTATCAGCACAATCATGAATCTGGACAATATTGATCTGGACAATACGTTGGTTGTGCCGGAAATGGGTCTGTCATCCTTTACGCAGGATATGGGCGGCATGGAAACCGGCCTGAGCGTTGCAATTCCCGAAACACTCACCCCAGGAGAATTTTACACGCAATTGCGGAATGAATTTCTGGCCGATGCCAGCGCCTGGGAAAAATTCAGATATCACGGCAACCAGTATATGCGCGCCATGCCGATGGTAGCGGGCGTTATTACCGGCCAGGCCACAGGAAATTTCGACGATGGCCGGTTGGTGGCCCAGACCATGCAGGCCCAGATTGATGAAATTACAAATACGGATAGTTTTTACGAAGGCATGATCGCCTCCGGCGGCATGATGACCCAAACCTATCTGACCGTTGGCGGCGCAGTGATCAGCGACATGTTCGGCAAGGGCGATATCAATGCGGGCTATGATGCCGTTCTTGATTGGCAAGCCACAAATGCGCTGGCCGATAACGGCGATTTATGGATGATTGACCGCAATCTCTGGGCGAATGAATCCTGGGAAGGCGCGAAAAACGGTGTGGGATGGATTGTAGGCACCCCCGGATTGATTGCAGATGGTTTTGGCTGGGCCGGACACAAGGTAACAGGCGTGAGCCTGTATGAAGGTTCTATCGGCAGCAGAATGGGGCATTTCATTGTGAACCGTCCGGTTGACTGGATGGAACGCAATCTGGCCGGGCTTCCGGCGTATGAAGCCTTGCCGGAGGATCACCGCCTGCGCGGCATGGCCGACAGCACAAAAGCCTCAACGGAACTGGCCACAGCTTTGTTGGTTCCCACAAAATTCGTCGGATCGCTTCTGGGCAAACTGCCCGGCGCCTTCGGCCGCGTGGCAGCAAATCCGCTGGTGCGCGCAACGCCAATCACAGCGATGGTGGCTCCGCCGCTTGTCGACGGCTTTATTGAAGGAATGAGTGGGTCGCAGGAAAGCGCCTCTGTTACAGACGTCAATGTTGCTGAGGCCTCTGGACTCCCTCAAACCACAGCAGATCAGGACACAGCCGTGAGCGCCCAAAGACGGGTTCAGGCATCGCAGCACGCCGCAGCAGGGGCAAACCTCCCCACGGCAGGATCATCCACCGGGAACGACGAACCTGGATTTTTGAGCGATTTATTTGGCTCCAAAGCCGGGAAAGCACTTATGGGTGTTTTGGGTATGGGCGTGGCCAGCACGTTCCTGAGCGGATGGACGAAATGGATTGCGAATGCCGCCATTGCGGTCTTTACCTTTAAGGCGTTGTTTAACGACAGCGCCTCTGAAGTCAGCGAAACCAGCACAGCGCAACCTTTTGCGGGTCTGGATTCAATCACCAGGGCATTGGGATTGAGCGGGGAAGGCAGTAATCAGCGGGAAAACAACGTGGCGAGCGCGGTTAACCCTGGATTTGGCCCCACGCCGTAAAAGCGAGGAACATTCCATTTATTTGCATAAAAAACATGGGTTTTGGTAAAATTAAGAACATTTTAGAGATTATGACTTAGAGTATGAGCAATGGTAGATAATGCACCAAAAATGAAAGGCCGCAGACGGCATAAAAACCCGGGTTCGACGAGCCCGGAAATGCCCGCTGCCGGCGTTATAGATGTGAGCACTCTAACAGCAAGTATAGAGGCAGCGGCACGTGGGGCTGTTTCAGCAGCTCTCCAACCTCAACAACAGGTTTCACCAACAAACGTGACAATGCCCGGAGCCGCAACCGTTGGCGTAACTCCAACCCCGGCACCGCAGCCGATTTCAAACACGACATTTAACGGCGCTGCGACGGGCAGCCCCTCCTCCCCTGTGACAGAAGAACCGCAAGAGGAGGACCTTGATCTGGAAGAAGTGACAGAGAACGAGCCGGAGGACCTCACAGGCGAAAACGATGACGACAACCTTGACGCCGATGACTCTCCGCCACCACCGCCTCCGCCGGAAGGTACAGACCGTGATAGACCGGATGAAGATGGAGAAGACGGGCCGGAAAACAGACCTACTGAAGCCGGACGAAACTATGAGCACGATGCGCGGGGTTATACAGGACTGGAAAAAATAGCAGCAGTTACAAGCTGGCGCTTAAGGGATAGAGAAGGAAAGTTCCTTGATAGGACCAAGGAACGACTAGCGCTGGCTGGAATTTATCTTGCCTCAGCAAGATGGAGACCCTTCGCACACCGCATTACACGGGACCGCCTATCTTTCGGTATGGCCAAGACACCTTTGACGGCATCATATTCCGCCGTGATGTTTGATCCCTCCCTAGGGGTAAGGGGACAAAACACCATCCTCCTTGATGATGATGACGCCCCTGTTTTTGACCTGAAAGGCTCTGCCAATCAGCTTCTCGATGCCTTTAGGACTGAGGAAAACGGCCCCCATATTTATACAGAAATTGCAACAACAGCCGCTGTTTTAAATGTCAGCATGAACTGGGAAAACCTTGCAGACAATGACGCTATACTTAACCGTTTTCTGGATGTTTCAAAAGACCTTGCCGCCAAGCTTGGGACGGCATCCCAGTGTTCACAAATATTGACAGATCAACCGGATGTTGTTGAGAAGCTTGAAAAATCCCTCCAGAAACAGGTGGAGTGTCTAGCCTGCATCACAGCCGACCCACCACTGCCCTCCAATGATAAACTCATGGTCGGTGGATCTAACCGCGCGCGGCTTTACGCGCACCAGATTTCCGGTGAGTTTGGTACGGTCAGGCAATCTTTTGAGAAAATAAAAACAGACGGCATCAAAGTTGCCGCCGCATCAGCCCGGGCACAGCAGATCCTGACACAGCATATTCAGAAGATCGAAGCCGCAAGAGCAGCCGGCGACAACGCAGCATTGAGCCAAGCTTTGACCGGCTTCAAAACATTTGCGAACGCCAATCTGGGCAGACTGCAAAATGCAGCAAACGCGCAAGCCTGGGCGGCGTCGGCCATTGATAAAGCGGTTAATCAGCATATTCCTGAAATTATTGAACGGCATACATTTGTGTCCAGGGCGATACGTCCTTCGAACCGCTCTGACACACAGTACGATGTTCGTCAGGGCGCAGGACTTGTCGATATCGATGAGTTATCAGAACAGGAATGGAAAGAGGTTGTTGCCTACAAACTTCATCGCGTAAATGATGAAAAAGGCAACCCGATAGAGCTGCCTCGTGACTACTTCCCGTTTGACAACGCCCTGACCAGCCGCTGGGGAACATGTCTGGATGCAGGCGACCAGCACCACAAGGATATTGAACTTGCACAAGGCGGCTTTATCAGGGATGGAGATGGTGACCTTGCAAAACTCAATAACGTTAACCTAAGCCAGCACTACAAACAGGTTGGCGACCAATGGGTTAAAGCCATCGAAACACTGATCCGGCGCGGCGATTACAACAGGGTTGTTGCCGCCCTGACATGGTGTACCTTTGATTATGCTGCCAACCTTACGGATGGCCCACGCCTAGGCGGTATTAGCTCTGAATTTGTCGGCCGCCTGGACGGATTACACAAAAACAATCCAAAAATCTGGACCAAAGAGCTGTGCCAAATCATCAAAGATCTTAAAGACATTCAGGATGATGAGGGTGCGAACAGCTGGCGTGTCTGGCGCAAAGAGGTCAAGAATGCCCTGCGGAACTTCAGATTCCATGGGACACATTTTAACGAATTGCAAAACACAGACAGTCCAGGAGAATTTGAAGACGCCATGCGCTTTCAGTATGGCCGCGGCCCTGTGGTCGGCGCGATTATGAACGCCATTCCGTTTTGGGGTTTTGGGTTTTCGAGCGAAAAAATCAAGGCCAGACGCCTGCATAAAGGGTATCCGTATTACAGCTTCTGGAGAAACACTCATCAATGGGCCGAAACAGCCTGGAAAAAGGCCGGCGGCAAAAAGTCTTTCGGCGACAGAATCCGCAAAGCCATTGAAAACCCGCTTGTTCACAATTTTCTTGTTGCGCGTTTCGCATGGGCTACAGGCCTGAAGCTCAAACGTGAAGACAAAACAAAGACGAAGAGGTTCTTCGTCCTTTCTCGCAAAAAAGAGAAAATCATCAAAGAAGGCGGCAAGCTTATTAAAGACCCCGAAACGAATTATATCGAAATCAAACCGGAAAAACGTGAAAATGAAACCGGCTTCGGATTGGCCTTAAAACGCGGTACTCGCGTATTCAAACGCGTCATCAAACTTCCATTGAACCCGGTCTGGTTTGCGACAGGTGCGACATTGGTCGGTGCGGATATGGGCATGAACCATTACAAAGTGGATGTTAGAGTTCCCGGCGTTGGCTGGAGAGCGTCTGAAACACTGGGCGATACGGGACGAACAATGTTCAATGTTTCCGCCGGAATTGCCGAATTCCTTCCCAATTTGGGCATACGCGGCCTGAAC
Source organism: uncultured Pseudobdellovibrionaceae bacterium (assembly GCA_964352675.1). Classification (GTDB taxonomy): domain Bacteria; phylum Pseudomonadota; class Alphaproteobacteria; order Micavibrionales; family Micavibrionaceae; genus CAYGSN01. The sequence continues at coordinate 115,665 of CAYGSN010000001.1, read as the reverse complement.
CTGGTTCTTGAGGACAATATCGACTGGCGCTTAGACATCCCCACTGTCACATGGGGCGATGCGGAGCACCAAGGTGCAGCAGGACCAAACGGTTCCACGCCATCAGGCACACAGCAACAAGGTGGTCCGAAATGGTGGGAAAATGGTAGCGACTCTTCAGAAGATTCCAGCAGTACACCCGAGGAAAAACTGCAGAAAATAAGAGACAGTTTAAACATTCCCGCTGCTTCGGAGCCATTAGGAAATTCCGGACAAGAACCGTCAACAACTCTCGACTTTAATAAGCAGAGCCCAACACAAAATGAGCAAACAGAAGAGCAATTAAGGAAGATAAGGGAAATGATAGACATTCCCCCTGCCACGCCAGAAAGCGAGCCAGGTTAGATTTTGCATTAAAAAGACAAGATAGGGTATAATTAAAAAAAGTAAAAAAAGGGTGTGATAAAATGAGCGATAAACAGAATTTTCTGAATGCATTGGTCAATGTTCGGACTTATCAAGTAAATGATAGGCAGCAACACTTGGAAACTCTCGCCGAAGCACTTGGTGCATACCAGCAAAGCGGAGCATTGTCTCAAAATGATCTGAGAGAGATGGGAGAAAAATATCAAACCCTGGTCTCCGAGACATTCACGCCGCGTATTCAGGCCACAGAAGCCATCCTCCCCCGCACAGCGCAGGGCAATGACTGGCAGCAGATTGAGACAGATTTAACCGCATTAAAACCATATCTGGAGCCTGGTTTTTATACCACTATTGAAACCGCAAAAGAAACCGCCATGCTGCCCTTCATGCAGGAGATGGGCACACTGCACGCGCAGTGGCAGGCCGCCAACCAAGGCCATATACGCCAGCAAATTGAAACAGCGCGCGAGGCCGTGCAAGGCGCAGACGGACGCGAGACAGCCCACAACATTGCCACGGGCCTGTTTAATAGTGCCGGGCTGGGAATAGATCAGAGCGACCCCACAGGCGTGGGCATTCGCAAAGGAACGGCGGCGGTTGTTGATGCCGGCGCAAACACCTTGGGTTTTGTCGGTGACCTGTGGAGCGGAGCAGGAGCCTCCACCAAAGGCGGCGTTATCGGTCTGGTGGCATTGCTGGCCCTTGGCGTTCCTCTGGCGAAACTCTCCGATAAACTAACCGGAAGTTTTGGATTTCTCGGAAAATTCGCAAATATTTTCATGAAACCCGCTTTGGTTTTGGGGATTCCGATTGCTCTGTTTTTAGGGTCACGCTCGGCATTTGCCGGTGATACCGCACCGGGCGCACAGCAGGGACAGCGCTCCAGCCTGAACACATCCTTCCCCGCCAATCCTTATACGGCTTATGCCGGACAGGGCACAGGCGCACCGCATCTGCCGCGCCCTGGCGGACCCGGAATCGCCAGCGTGGACTGGCAGGACGGGAGCGGCGGAACGCCAAAACGGGCAATACTGCTGGCAAAAGACAATAACAGCATTGCCAACGACCCGCTCTGGGATGAGGTAGCCCTGGTCGAGAAAATCGATCCTAACACAGGCGCAAAGGACTGGGTTATGCAGGTCCGCACCGATAACGGCCAGGTTCTAACCTGCAAAACCGTAGTCGGCGGCGTGCATATGCCGGATGATATAGGCAATGCCAAGGTCAACGAGCTGCGCGCAGCCATGGGCAATAGCTTCTTTAGCGACATCAAGTTTGAAGGCCAGGCCGTGACCCACCCCGCATCCGGCGGACCGGCCACGCCCGACCCTTTCCTGATAAAGTGGAACGGCATGACCTTCACTGCCGATGTGCCGCAGGGCGTTAACGTTCCCGATCTGGGCGTTGGTCCGGGCCTGACGCGCTAACAGACATGTCGCCTTACAGGCTTTACCGGGTATAAAAAGGCTGGTAGAATGGTTAAAATTAAGTGTTTCCCACTTCCAACCTTCTTACAGAATTAGCCATGACAGCAGACACACCTTCAGAGGATGATTTATCCCCCGCTCCGCTTTCCGAATATGGCGAAGGCGGCGAGGGGAAGACGGATGCGGGTGTACCTGATGGCAAGGAAGCTCTGTTTACCCCTGATGAATTCGACATCTATGTGAACAAAGTCACTCTGGAGGCTTATATCTTCCACGGCAAAAAAATCAACTACGATGCGATTGATCACCTGGTTTACGACCCGGATGAATTCCGCATTGATGTGATGATGAGTGACGGCAGTGCCCTGGATCTGGGCGTTAAAATCCAATGGCTGGTCCGGGCGCATTTGCAGCGCGCCAGCGAGGTGTCCATCGTCCAGACCGAAAAAGGCGAGAGCATAGACGGTAAGGTTGTTCCTCTGAAGATCAAGGGACAGGAGTAGCCTAGCCTCCCGCAATATAGTTTTTGCGCGCCCTGAACCCCCTGTGATACGATATTCCTCAAGATGAGCGATACACACCAAAACATCTCCGAAACCCCTCCTGTCGGCAATTTGACCGATTTTGTAGAGGGTGTAGACAAAAAGAACCCACTCGATATTGAGGTCGCCGTCAACGAACAGGGCAAGGTCGTTGTGTTTCACAATCGCAAGTTCAAACAGCCCGTTTCATGGTTTGAATTCGATTTGGGCACTTATAAGCTCGATTTTATTCTCGATGATGGGAAAATGCGCGATGCCGGACTGCCGCTGACGCAGAATGTCGCCAAATACATGCAGAATGCTCACCAAATCTTAATGGTTTTTATTGATAATGATACGGGTGAGGCAACCGAGGGGCATTACGTTCCTCTTATTCTTCACAAAAATTAAAAGACAGCCCCGCGAAATTGGCATTTTGCAAAAGAGCTGTGTTAGAATCATAAGTATAAGAAAACGGCAAAAAGCCATAGCTATTAGAGGGTGTTATTCATGAGAAGCTATCAGAGAGATTTCAACGTCAATGCTGCGTCTGTGACTATCCGCAATTACGCAGAACATGGGCGTGGTGCTGAATATGTCGATGGAATTGGCGGACCGGCTGTAACGGCTGACCCATCAGCGGCCCCCGGAATGGACCTGACGCGCGGATAATACCCGCCCAAAACCCCCAATACATTCGCTTTCCCCTTGCGTTTTAGATGCAAATGCGGCATGTCTAGCACGCATGAGCAAACCACTTGAACATATACGCAATTTTTCCATCATCGCCCATATCGACCATGGGAAATCGACGCTGGCCGACCGCCTGATCCAGACCTGCGGCGGGCTTGAGGAGCGCGAAATGACCGAACAGGTGCTGGACAACACCGATATCGAGCGTGAGCGCGGGATTACCATCAAGGCGCAGACCGTGCGTCTGGAATACACCGCCGATGACGGGATTACCTACCAACTCAATTTAATGGACACGCCGGGCCATGTGGATTTCTCCTATGAAGTCTCCCGCTCTCTGGCCTCCTGCGAAGGCTCTATTCTTGTCGTGGATGCAACGCAAGGGGTGGAGGCACAGACGCTGGCGAATGTCTATATGGCGATTGAGAACAACCATGAAATCGTGCCGGCGATCAACAAGATCGACCTGCCCTCGGCCGATATCGAACATGCCAAGCGCCAGATCGAGGATGTGATCGGACTGGATGCCAGCGGGGCCGTACCCTGCTCCGGCAAGACCGGCGCAGGCATTCACGACCTGCTCGAAGCCATTGTCAAAACCCTGCCCCCGCCGCATGAGGGCGACCGGGACAAACCAACCAAGGCCCTGCTGGTCGATAGCTGGTATGACATTTATCTGGGCGTGGTGGTTCTGGTGCGTATTATTGACGGCACACTGCGCAAGGGTCAGAAAATCAAATTTATGTCCAATGGCAAAACCCGTGAGATCGACCGTGTCGGGATGTTTACGCCCAAGCACGTACTGCTGGATGAGCTCGGCCCCGGCGAGATGGGTTTTATCACCGCCAGCATCAAGGATATCAGCGAGACCAATGTCGGCGATACCATCACCGATGAAAAACGCCCTTGTGCAGAAAAACTGGCCGGATTTAAACCCTCTATCCCGATGGTATTTTGTTCTTTCTACCCGGCCGATGCGGGCGATTTTGAGAAATTGCGCGAGAGCCTCGGCAAGGTACGCCTGAATGATGCTTCGCTGCATTATGAGATGGAAAGCTCACAGGCCCTTGGCCTTGGTTTCCGCTGCGGGTTTTTGGGCCTGTTGCATATGGAGATTATTCAGGAACGCCTGATGCGTGAGTTTGATCTGGACCTCATCCCCACCGCGCCCAGCGTGGTTTATAAAATCAACATGACCAATGGCGAGCAAATCCAGCTCTATAACCCCGTGGATATGCCCGATGTGGTGAAGATCAAAACCATTGAGGAGCCTTGGATCAAGGCCACCATCCTGGTGCCGGACGAGTTTCTCGGCGGCCTGCTTAAGCTGTGTCAGGACCGGCGCGGGCAGCAAATCGAGCTGACATATGTCGGAGAGCGCGCGATGCTGGTCTATCGCCTGCCGCTCAACGAGGTGGTGTTTGATTTTTACGACCGCCTTAAATCCATCTCCAAGGGCTATGCCAGCTTTGATTACGAGCTGGACGGCTATGGCGAGAATGATCTGGTGAAGCTGGAGATCCGGGTGAATGAGGAACCGGTCGATGCGCTGGCCATGATCGTCCACCGTTCCACCGCCGAGGCGCGTGGGCGCGGCATGTGCGAACGGCTCAAGGACCTGATCCCGCGCCAGATGTTTAAAATCGCCATCCAGGCGGCGATCGGCGGCAAGGTGATTGCACGCGAAAACGTCTCCGCCCTGCGCAAGGACGTGACGGCCAAATGTTACGGCGGTGATATTACGCGGAAGAAAAAGCTGCTGGAAAAGCAGAAAAAAGGGAAGGCCAAAATGCGCCAATACGGGAACGTAGAGATTCCCCAAAGCGCCTTCATCGCCGCGCTGAAGATGGGGGATGAGTGAAGGGCTATCTTTTATCTTTGCTTCTTATGTTATTTCTTAGCGGTCCGGTCCATGCAGAAGAGGCACTACATCGCCCCCAGCTATACGATCACAACGGTGCACCGGTTGACCCGCTGTGTTTCATACATAATTACGGCGCCGAAGACGCACCGGTTTATCCCACCCAGAATTGTGAATGGGAAGGGCTAGCTAGCGTCGGTGAGGAAGCCCCGCTGGATGAAAACCGCTTTGTCAGCACGGCCTATGAGGACCGTTATTTTGATCCAGAAACCGAAGAGACATTCATTTCGCACGGTTTTATCGGCTACCGCGCCATCGGCCATATAGGAACGCCAGATGCAGGCTATGAAGCCGTAGTTGTCGTGGAAAACGGCGGCGGATCAGGCATATTTTCTAGCATCATGCTGCTGGAAACCCGGTTCGATGAAGATACGCAATCTCGCGTTTTTGCCCGCCGACAGGTATTGGGCACAGGTGATCGTTGCATGGGCGGTTATGAAAACGCGAACATCAAGGACGGAAAGCTGGAATTCAGCATCAACACCACGATGGGAGATATGCTCAGATTCGCCGGAAACGAAGAGCGCCCGATCCTTAAAAGTGATGCGGCCGGCTCCCTGCCTTATTGCTCTATATGTTGTTACGCGGTAGCGCATTTTGATGAGAATGCGGATTTGCTTGGGGTGAGTTTTAAGCCAGAACGCATGAAGCCGGATGAGCATGACAGCGAGGCGGCGCATTGTGTTGAAAAGCTGGTCGCCCTGAATGTGGATCATGGCCAGATCTATTTCCCGGCCGCGGATTTTGAATATTTTGTCCGGGAAATCGAGCATGTATGCCTGGGCCGTGTGGAAGGCGAAGAGTAGCACTTTTTAAATCTATCTCAGTATGCTAGTTTGCGCAGGTCCCTGAAGCCCAAATGGAGATTTATACAATGCGCTTATTTTTCATTTTCACTGTTGCGTTTATTTTCGGCGCGCCTGCCATGGCGCAGGATTATAAAACCCTGCTGGATATTCCCTCCGGCTCCACTTTGGTGAATCTGTCCGCCACAGAAAGTGTGGAGGTGGAACAGGACATGCTGATCGCCAATCTGCGTTTTGAGGCAGAAAATATTGATCCGCGGGCGGTGCAGAGCGAAGTGAACAGCATGATGAAAAAGGCTCTGGATCTGGCCGTTTCCGTCTCCAGCGTCAAAGCCTCCACCCAGCAATATTACGTGCATGAATATGACCGCAGCCGCGGCCAGGGAGCGCGGCGCGATATTGTCTGGCGCGCGCAGCAGGGGCTGATGCTCAAAGGAAAAAAGGCAGATGACCTTTTGAAGCTGGCCGGTGATTTACAGGATATCGGATTGAAGATGAACGGCCTGAACTACATGGTCTCCCCGGAATTGCTGGAGGAGACGCGCAACGGCCTGCTGGAAGATGCGCTGGAAAAACTGCGCGTGAAGGCCGATCGCACTGCCAAGGCGCTGGGCAAAACCAAGACGGAATTCCTGCAGATCAATGTCGATACTGGCGGATATTATCAACCGCCAATGATGCGTACCATGGCGATGGCCGATGGCGCGATGGAAAAAGGTATGGCCGCGCCGGTTGCCGCCCCGGGGGAAAGTCAAATCACCCTGACGGTTAGTACGCAGGCCCTGCTGTCTCAATAGATTTTTGAACTTTGGGGAACAAGACTAGCGGCGCTTTTTGCGCTTTTTCTTGCCGCTTTGCTCTGCTTCATTCATCCAGCGCGTGCGCTTTTGCCCTTCGCGCGGCGGCGGCGGCTTTTTCTGCCCCAGGAAAAACCGGATCATGAAGCGCGGAAACAGCATAAAGAACAGGAACCTGGCCAGAATAATCACAACAGGGATGGAGGCGATCCCGATCATCCATTTGAGCTGCTCAATCTGTTCGGGAGAAAATTCCTGTATGTCCATGCAATTGCATCCTTTCTTTCTGCAGTTTACAAAAACATTGCGGGGCGGTCTATAGGCTCTCTCCTATAACCTTGCTGCATGGGCTTCAGACTGCTACATAAAAGGGGAGGATAAGTTTATGAATGCTCAGACGACCACCACACAGATCAATGAAATCTCCCGCGGCGAGGAGGCCAAATTCCGTCAGGAGGTTGACCGCCTGATAGAAGCGGCGGAAAACTCGCGCCTTGATTTCATGCGGCGCTATCGCGGACGGCACTTCCTGTCCCTCAGCGTAGGGCTTTTCATTATTGTCCTGGGCGGCAGCGGCTTTGGATGGTTCTTGCTCATGGAAGCCAACATCATCAAGGCTGTGGCCAGTATGGCGATTGCCATTGCAATCCCTCTATTCATCTATTTGTGGAGCGAACAACCCCTTAAAGCTTACAAACGTTACTACAAAAACGAATTCATGAAGCGCATGGCACATTTACTGGGTGGACTTAAGTTCCATCCATATCGTGGGATCAGCGCAAAAATTCTTCCCAAAACCGGAATTATTCCAGCCCATGATGTTTACCGCGCCGAAGATTGCTTCATGGGGAAATATAAGGGCGTGAAAGTTTTATTTTCCGAAGCGCGGCTTACTAAAAAACAGAATAGCCTGGAGCCGGTTTTTGATGGGGTTTTTGTATTGCTGGAAGCTCCCCAGAAGGTTTTTGAGGGACACACGATCATCACGGCAGATAAACCGATGATACGGCAATACCGCGATACGCGCTGGAAGAAACTAGAGCCGGTGACCCTGGATGTTGGAGAAGCCTATCAGGAGCGCTTTGACGTATTTTCCGACAAGCCGGACAAAGCTGCCACTTTTATTCATGATCCGCTGCTTAAAGAGCTGAGCGAAGCCGCCGATATCTTTGATAAATCCCCGCTGACGGCGGTGCTGTTCAAAGGCAAATACATCTTCATGGCCATCCCGTATGAGAAGGATATGTTTGAGGCCTCCAGCATCTACCTGCCTGTGGCAATGCGTGACCAAGCCATGACCTGTAAAAAAGAAATCAACCAAATTCTTGAAGTCATCGATGTATTTGAAGTGTTTAGTGCCGGAAATAATCCGAAAAACCCGCAACCCGCTGAAACGCCCTAGACCACCACCCGCAAGATCATGTTTTTGTCCTGCAGCAGGACAGATTTTTTTGCGCTCTTCGGCAGGGGAATTCCACATCCCCGACAGTAAAGCATCAGGGCCGCGGCAATAAAGTCACGGCTATACTCCACCGCGCTGACCGTTTGCAGCTGCGGGTCTTCAAGGTTGAGAATGAATTTGTTGTCTTTTTCATCTTCTACGATGCTTACAACCTGCCCGGCCGGCGGCACCTTCATCTGTTTTTGCGTGCACAGACTGTAGACGGCCTTATAGACCTCCTCATTTTCAAAAATAATACGCCTGTCTTCACGGGGCATGGTTTTACTGTATACTTTCCTTTATTATTTTTACGCCATACTATTGAATAAAATTCACCAGATGTAAAATAAGAAAATCACAAAGATGACGAACTCAAACCCGAATAAAAAAGACGGCGAAGAACAACAGGATAATGTCTTCAGCAGCATGGCTCATGTCGGCGCACAACTGGAAGCTATGGAGCGTTTTATTTCCCGCCGTTTTGACGAAATCTCCATGGAGATTAATGCCACATCCCAGCAGGTTGATATGGCCGAAGAAGGCATTGTTAAACGCTTTGGGGAAATTCTGGAAGTCCTGCACGCCATTTCCTACAGCGGTGACGGCGGCAGCCCGGCCAATGCCGGGGTAGAACTGGATGCCGTGGTGGATATGACGGAGCAGGCCGCCAACAAGATCCTGGATGCCGCCGACCGGATTGCAGGGCGCATACATCAGAATGATCAATGGAAAAATGACGAAGAACGCAAAGTCGCACTGGAAGGGATTGATAAAGATGTGGAAGAGATATTTATGGCCTGCTCATTCCAGGATATCACCGGGCAACGTATCCGCAAAACACTGGAGAACCTGAAACTTATTGAGGAGCGTCTGGGCAATGCACTTAACAAAATGGGCATAGAAATTGAGGCTGATAAGAGCGCACAGGTCGCAAAAGCCTCTTCCCAAGCTGAGGTCGATGAAATTTTCGGCTCCGGCAAGAAGTAATATTTTTCATAAAAAAATATAATTAAGATTACGCTAAACCCCTGTTTCCACAGGGGTTTCTCATTTATATAAAATTTTATTTAAATACTAAATAAATAAAAATTCCGAATACTTAAAATACAATCTATATTTAACGGCATATTTACTTAACCCCTCTATTATTACTTTAAAAAGAGGGTTCTTATGAGTGCAAATACTGGACAAACAGCGAATATAGAGGGTGTCATTCGTAATCTGATGCAGCAGCTGGAAAAACTGGCGCCGCATCCGGACCGTCCGCACCATAAGGGCCCGCTCTTCATTCAGGCCGATTCCCAATTCAAACCTCCAGCAGATTACGACGGCATGATGGGTTCCTTAATTCTGGACAGCATGCTGGGCGGCGCCTTTAGCATTGCAGCGTCCGGCGCCCCTGCCAATATCGATATCGGAACAATGGCAGATCTGGCCAGCGAATATATGACCGACCGCGCCGGATCACAAAGCGGCAACGCACAGCTTGGACAAAAACGCGTTATTTGCAGCGCATTTAACGGCAAAACCCAATATGATGCAATGCTCACCGCTTTCAAACGCGATTTACCCCGCCGCCTAGGCCTGGAGCGCTGGATTGCCGAATACCAGCGCAAATACTACGTCCAGCGCCACAAGGCCCGCCTGGCGCTGCCCGCACTGGCCGCTTAATTTTCTATAATTTTCTATAATTTTCTGAAAATTTTTGTTGCTCACTTTGACGAAGTGAGTTCAGGGATCTTCGCGACTGTGCTAGAATTATTCATAGAAAAGGGCACAGGCGGCAAGATTTCATGAAAGATTTCGAAACTTCACTTTTACGCGAAAAATTCGTCATTAAGGATGTGAATGCCAAAGCCGGTGACAAACCCGTTGTCGCGCTCAGCAATCGTCTGGTTTTGGATCTAAAAAACAACAAAGGTGATATATCCGAGAGCTTCGTTGTCCGTGCCCATAACATGCATCTGTGCGCCCGTATGGGAGCACGCATCCTCCAAACTTATATGCAGCGCGGGCCGCTTTTAAATCGCGCCAGTGAGTTTGAATGGGAAGAGGCATGGAAAAGCATCACAGACGGCTATGAGCATAGCTTTAATCCCGCGCGCTGGATCGCCATTTATAATAAGGGGAAGAGCATTTTCCAGGCCGGAGACCGGCACCCTTTTTTAGACCTGATCGAAAAATGCGACACCAAGCGCAAAAGTGGACAATATGACGATTCCATCCCACTGGCCGAAGCGGCGTTTAAACAAACAGGTAAGGAGATTGATATTAACTATGACGGAAACGTTGCCCTTGCCGTTCATTTAACCCCGGACACGGCGAAGCTGGGAATTATCCTGCGCGGGGCGGATCGCACCACAACATTCAGCTTCACCGCCCATCCGCGCGATAAAAAACCACTCAGCTATGCGCAGTGCCTTTCTGCCGCAGCGGCCTTTCTAGAGGGGATACAGCTGGCCTTCATGTACGGCATGAACACGGAAAAAATCAAAATAGGCATGATCGACCGGCACTCACGCGAAGAAAAACAAACCAAAGAAGCGGGAAAACGCCTTCAGCGCCTGACATCGGAAATCAGCAATTTTGAAGCCGCCGCGGAAGTATTCTATCGCCCGGAAAAGCCCGAATTCCATCATATCGTGAATGATGCGGAAAAAGTGGCGCAGAAAATGCTCCAGAAAAAAAGATAGATCCTTTTTTTGTTTCTTGACATAGAGCTGAGAAAGCCCTAGCTTTTTCACAACCAGAAAGGATTACGACAATGAGTACACTTGAAAGAGCTCCCAGACCTGTTCCTGAAGGTATTCGGGAGGCGCTTAGCAGAATTGCTGTTAAGAGAGAAGAGGCAGAAGTAAAACGCTTGTCAGGAGAAGACACTCGTAGCGGAGGATTTAACGGCGCTGCCACCGCTGAGCCCAAACCTGCTGCTTGCGAACCTGTGTGGGTTGGGAAAAAAGAAACCCCACCACCTGCCGTAGGCCCGTATGCAGGTGGCGGAAGACGGCACACCGGCGAGGTCGTAAAAGCAAGACCGCTGCCAGATATAGGCGGCGATCCAAATCCCGCCGCCTGATCACAACTTGCTTTATTTATAGATTAGGCCGCCTTCGCTATATTGCGCAGGACGTAGTGCAGAATCCCGCCATTGCGGTAATACTCGACCTCGTCCAACGTATCGATCCGGCACATCAGGGTTACATCCTGGCTAGAGCCGTCGGCGCGGTGAATAGTCATCTTCACATCCTGACGCGGGGTGATATCCCCATCAATCGCAAGGATATCGAACGTTTCATCCCCGGTAATGCCCAGGCTTAGGCGCGTATCGCTGCCCTTGAACTGCAGGGGCAATACGCCCATGCCGATCAGGTTGGAGCGGTGAATCCGCTCAAAGCTCTCGGCCACCACAGCCTTGACACCCAGAAGGCGCGTACCCTTGGCCGCCCAGTCACGGGACGATCCGGTACCATATTCCTTACCGCCAATTACTATCAGAGGGGTGCCTTCGGCCTGGTACTTCATGGAGGCATCATAGATGCTCATCTGCTCACCGGTCGGGATATATTTGGTGTAGCCGCCTTCAACCCCGTCCAGCATCTCGTTCTTGATGCGGATATTGGCGAAGGTACCGCGCGTCATCACCTTGTCGTTTCCACGGCGTGAACCGTAGGAATTGAAATCAACCGGTTTGACGCTGTGTTCGGTCAGATACGATCCGGCGGGGCTGTCTTTCTTGATCGATCCGGCCGGAGAAATATGGTCCGTGGTCACGGAATCCGCCAGCAAAGCCAGCAAACGCGCGCCTTTGATGTCTTCCGTGCTGCCTGGCTGCGCCGTCATGCCCTCAAAGAATGGAGGGTTCTGGATGTAGGTTGAGCTGTCTTTCCAGCTATAGGTCTGGCCACTGGCGTTTGCGCCGATATCCTGCCATTCCTTCGGCCCTTTGAACACATCGCCGTAGCGGGAGGTAAACATCTGGGAGGTCAGGCATTCCTTGATCGTATCCTGAATCTCCTTATTGGTGGGCCAGATATCCTTCATGAAGACATCATTGCCGTCCTGGTCCTGCCCCAGAGGTTCGTTGAACATATCCACCAGCATGGAGCCGGATAGCGCATAGGCCACCACCAGTGGCGGAGAAGCCAGATAGTTCGATTTCACATGCGGGTTGATACGCCCTTCGAAATTTCTGTTTCCGGACAACACGCCGCAGACGTTCAGATCGCCTGTCTCGACCGCCGCCGCAATCGGTGCAGGAAGAGGACCGGAATTTCCTATACATGTCGTACAACCATAACCCACGAGATTAAAGCCCAGCGCATTCAGATCGTCTTGAAGCCCCGCTTTCTCGAGATAATCCGTCACAACCTGCGAGCCCGGCGCCAGGGAAGTTTTCACCCATGGCTTAACCTGCAGCCCCTTGGCACGAGCCTTGCGCGCCACCAGACCGGCGGCCACAAGCACGGATGGATTGGAGGTATTCGTACAGCTGGTAATCGCTGCGATCACGACATCGCCGTGACCCAGATCATAATCCGTTCCTTTGACTTCATGGCGCTGCTTCACATGCTCCATGGCCCTGATTTTATGCGGCGGCATCTGCCCGGCTTCGGAGAGAAGCTTACCTTCTTCGCCCACCGGATCGCCTTTGATTTCCGGCTTGTGACCGGCATGGGCTTCCTGCAAAAGCGCTGCAAAAGCCGGGGCCGCATCTTTGACCAAAACCTTATCCTGCGGGCGTTTTGGCCCGGCAATAGTAGGCTCCACAGTACCCATGTCCAGTTCCACCGTCGAAGTAAAGACCGGATCAGGCGCATCGGCATCACGCCACATGCCCTGCGCCTTGGCGTATTCCTCCACCACTTTAACGCGGTGTTCATCACGCCCGGTAAAGCGCAGGTAATTCAATGTCTCGTTATCAATCGGGAAAAACGCGCAGGTCGAACCGAATTCCGGCGACATGTTACCAATCGTCGCGCGATCAGCCAACGTCATGTTATCCAGGCCGGGACCGAAGAATTCCACGAATTTATTCACCACGCCTTTGGCGCGCAGCATTTGCGTTACGGTCAGCACAAGGTCAGTCGCGGTTGCGCCTTCCTTCAGCTTGCCGGTCAGCTTAAAGCCAATAACCTCAGGGATCAGCATAGAGATGGGCTGGCCCAGCATCGCGGCTTCGGCCTCGATCCCGCCCACGCCCCAGCCCAGAACGGCCAGGCCGTTCACCATAGTGGTGTGAGAGTCGGTTCCCACCAGCGTATCGGGATAGGCCACATTGCGGCCTGGATTATTTTCATCGTCCTCAACCCAGATTGTCTGGGCCAAATATTCTAAATTCACCTGATGGCAAATTCCGGTACCAGGAGGAACCACGCGGAAATTCTTGAATGCGCCCTGCCCCCACTTCAGAAACTCATAGCGCTCACCATTGCGCTCAAACTCCCGCTCCACGTTATGCTGAAACGCGATTTCCGTTCCGAATTCATCCACCATCACGGAGTGATCAATGACCAGATCAACGGGGACAAGCGGATTGATTTTCTCAGCGTCACCACCCAGTGAGGCCATCGCCTCGCGCATCGCCGCCAGATCGACCACAGCCGGAACACCGGTAAAATCCTGCATCAACACGCGGGCCGGGCGGTAAGCGATTTCACGATCAGAGCGTTTGTCATCCAGCCAGTTTTTCAGCGCCTTGATGTCATCCACATTCACCGTGCGATCATCTTCAAACCGCAGAAGGTTTTCCAGCAACACTTTCAGGGTAAACGGCAGGCGGGAAATATCGCCTATTTTCTCCGCTGCGGCCTGCAGGGAGAAGTAATCATATTCCTTGCCCTCGACCGTTAATGTTTTGCGTGTACCGAGTGAATCGTGACCTGTGCGTGTGCTCATCGTATTTGCCCCTCAAAAGTGATGAAATAAATAGAACCCTCACTATTAATATCACCGATGAAGCCTTAAAAACAGGTTAAAATTATAATAGAATCAATTGCTTAGATTGATTATGTGAAAATCCCCTACAATTCCTCATTCTGCCCATTTTTTAGCCACATTTCGGTGGCACTATAAAAGAATAGAATTTAAAGATTTATTCTGCCTCTACAGTTTAAAGCTCACTACCGAATCAAACCGCTGCCCCTACCAGGCAGCGGTTTTTGGTTGCGCATAGATTTTTCGGCGCTTACAACAGCCTTATGCTGAAAATTATCAACATTGCACTGTTTGTTTTGATATTGGCGCTCGGCGCATTGACCATCTCTTTGTATGCACCGTTTGAGGAGAAAACTGCTGCGCCCACTGCCATACCGCTTTTTGGAATGGATGGATTGACGCATGAAGACCTGGAAGGAGATGTCTATCTCATCAATATTTTCGCCAGCTGGTGCGGGGTTTGCCGCAAGGAAAAACAATCCCTTTTCACACTGCGCGATGATTACGGGCTGAATGTTTACGGCGTTGCTCTGCGTGATGAGCGCGATAAACTTGCCGCGCTTCTGAGCGAAACTGGCGATCCTTACACAAAGCTAGGATACGACGATAGCGGACTTTTCTCAGGAGCGCTCGGCGCAGACGGCCTGCCCTATAACCTGCTGGTGACCAAAGACCACACGATCCTCTGGCGCTGGCCGGGACCTATTACTGAGTTGGTTATTGAGAATGAAATTGCGCCGCTTCTGAGCACAACGGTTAAAAAGAATTAGCGGCGGCTGCGCAGCGCGTTCTTGGTTTTTTCATCATAAGGATTGCTATGCGGACAGAGCGCATTGACGCGCTCATATTCTTCCAGACTGTCAATTTCCGCCTGCACCTCAGTGCGCTCCAGATTCATTCTCTTATATTCATGTTCCAAGGTCTGAAAGACCACATTCTGCATTTTTGTGGCGACGGCTTGCGCCGCTTCCGGCCGCACAGGTCCGGCGATAAAGCCGCGTTGTTTCAAGGCACTATAAACTTTCTGTCCCATGATTTTGGCGTATTTATTGACAATCCTGCGATCCGCATCGACATGCTTCATTTCATGCTCCAGCACCGCCGCATGCAGGCACCGGTCTTTGCGGATTTCACTGGCGATCACGATGGACGGATCAATCTCGATACTGATATCCACCGTGTCATACCACAGACACATAGCATTCTGGCGGCCGAAGAACTGCTGCGCGAGCTTCACGCGCGGCTGCATCTTGATCGCGCCTTTCATAAAGCCCTGGGTCACGGTCACGTCATGAAAACTGTAGGGATCGATCGTATCGACGTGCTCGGCCTGCATATCCACAAGCGAGCGTGAATAATCATACTCAATGTCCAGTGTTTTCGGGATCACGTTAATTTCCGTGGATTTCGGCATCTGACAGAGGCTCTGGCCGGAGGCGGCCAGAATGAGCAGAGAGCCTGCCGTTAGCGGATCGAAACCAAACATGCGTAAAAACCCTTTATTCAGTGTCTATTTTAGCATATATCAAAGGCATTAACGAAAATTAAAAGGCCAAAAATGGCCGGAAAGGTGCACATCCATGTATGTCATTGTTTCCCTGATTGATCTGGCGTTTAATATCTATGTGGGGATTATCCTGTTGCAAGTCGTGCTAAGCTGGCTGATCGCATTCGAGGTTATCAATGCTGGCAATACGCAGGCGCAGAACCTGATCCGCCTGCTGAAAAAAGCCACAGACCCGCTATACAAGCCCCTGCGCAAATATATCCCGCCGATTGGAGGGATTGATTTGACACCTTTGGTGGTGCTGATCGGCCTGTCCTTCCTGCGGAGCTTCCTGATTGGGATATTGATTTAAACCATGAGCGGGGCAACGGTCATAAACGGCAAAATCATCGCCGCGGCTTTACGGGAATCTATCAGGCAGGATGTTGAGAAAATGGCTTCTCCGCCCGGCCTGGCGGTTATTCTGGTGGGCGACGACCCGGCCAGCCATGTCTATGTGCGCAACAAGATCAAAGCCTGCGCGGAGGCCGGGATCAAAAGCTTTGAATCCCGCCTGCCGCAAAAAGCCACGCAAGCCGAAATCGCTGCCGAGATTCAGGCCTTTAACGACAACCACAATGTGCACGGTATTTTGCTGCAACTCCCGGTGCCCGATCATCTGGATTCTGATGCGCTGGTGCAGATGATTGATCCGGCCAAGGATGTGGACGGGCTGAGCTTCATCAATCAGGGAAAATTAATCGCTGGCGATAAAACCGGCCTTGTGCCCTGCACGCCTCAGGGATCGCTGATGCTGATCAAATCGGTGGAGGAGAATTTGAGCGGGAGGCACGCCGTAGTGATCGGCCGTTCATTGCTGTTCGGCAAGCCGATGGCGCAACTCTTGCTGGCCGAGAACTGCACCGTGACCACCGCCCATTCCCGCACGCAAAACCTGGATGAGATCTGCCGCCAGGCGGATATATTGGTCGCCGCCGTGGGGCGCGCGAAAATGGTGAAAGGCGATTGGATCAAGCCAGGGGCGATTGTGATTGATGTGGGCATTAACCGCCAGGATGATGGAAAACTCTGCGGGGATGTAGATTATGATGCAGCGTTAAAAATCGCCAGTGCCATCACCCCGGTTCCCGGCGGCGTCGGCCCGATGACAATTGCGTGTTTGCTGGCCAATACGGTGAAAGCGGCGAAGAATTAATAAACCATCAGTGCAAAAGGCGCATATTCAATAATATGCTGGCGGGCTTTTTCACGGGCGTTATAGAGCGAGATAAAGGTTCTATAATCCTCGGCGTGGTCGAACTCGATGACCCCGTCCTGCATGCCGTAATTGCCATCGATGCGGCTGAGAAACTCCAGAAAGTTCAGATTATGATCCAGCCAGTCCTGGCATTCAATGAAGAACGCGTTCACCACGCCGCGATTGTATTTGAATTTTGAGCGGGTGGAGTCAAAATCGGGGTTGCGCTCAATTTCCTCTCCCATTTCGGCAATATTCTTTGTCAGCTCGCGTTTCCAGTATTTCAGGATAATCTGCGCATTTTTGACGTATTTGATCTGGCGCTGCAAATCATCGTAATTGCGCAGTATCGCGGGATTTCCAATCTGCGCCATATAGCGCCGCATCTCATAGCCGTAATGATCGTATTCCGGCGGCAGGACGATATAAATGCCGTGAACGAGGCGATCAACCCGCTCCTGCATCGTGCGCGGCGGATTCATGTTCAGGAATTTAACCTTGGGTATGTCTGGCTCTTCCTGCGAAGGATATGGAATCACATGATCAAAATCCTTGCTATACGGGTTTTTGGAGCTTTTCGGCTCAGCAAGGAGATGATCATATTGTGCGAAGGAGGTTGCACTGAACCCGGACAGTACAATAAAAGCGGTCAAAATCGCGAAAAACGCCTTCATTCAAACAGTATAGCGGATTTTACTCCCCCTGCGCCACAGAGAAACCCGGCTCTCCGTCGAAGGTGTGCAGCATGACGGATTTAGTAAAGTTAAAGCCTGCCTCGTTCATGTTGCCCATCAACGCCAGAACCTGGGATGTTTTAACCTCATCATTCTCATTGGCCGCCGTGAAGCGTAGGCGCCAGTTATCCGCACAGAACGTGTCAGGGCGCCCATCGGGCCAGACTTTTGTCCCGCGATTGGAGATCATCTGAAGCTTCAGATTATGCTCCGGCAGCAGGCAGAGCTGCATCAGATGCGCCAGTTCATCTGGCTTTCCGTCCCAGTTCAGGCCGATATCAATTCCCACGCGTCGCTTTTCCTGAGGCTTGCTCTTTTTCAAAGGCGGCAATTTAATTCCGCCCGGAGGAGCCTTGGAATAATCGACGACCTTGAGCGTCGCGGGCTTTTCACCCAAACGCTCAATCACCGCCTTGCAGAAATCATCCGTGCCGACCTTTTGTTTGGAATGCCCGCCTTCACGGTAAATATCGCCGGTGTGGATGCCGTCTTCGATTGTCTTCAGCCATGCATTGTGAATTTTTGCAGCGACATCGCCCTGCCCGATATGCACCAGCATCTGGATCGCGCCCAGCACAAGGCCGGACGGATTGGCGATCCCCTGCCCGGCGATATCCGGAGCGGAGCCGTGCACAGCTTCGAACATACCGAAATCTTCACCGATATTGGAGGACCCGCCCAGGCCGACCGAACCGGTCACCTCGGCGGCCACATCAGAGATAATATCGCCGTACAAATTCGCCGTCACTATCACGTCAAACATCTCCGGATGCGCGGCAACCTTGGCCGTGCCGATATCAATAATCATGTGATTGCAATCTATATCGGCATATTCCGGCGCTATCTCATCAAACACGCGGTGAAACAAACCGTCGGAGATTTTCATGATATTGTCTTTGGTCATACAGGTTACGCGCTTGCGCCCATTCGCCCTCGCATATTCAAAGGCATAGCGAATGATGCGCTCACAGCCCGGGCGGGAGATCAGCTTGAGCGAGGCCATCACGTCCTGAGACTGGCGATATTCAATCCCGCCATAAAGATCCTCTTCATTCTCCCGGATAATCACCAGGTCCATCTTTGGAAAATTCGTCTCAACATACGGCGCATAAGCCACACAGGGGCGCACATTGGCAAAAAGCGAGCATTGCTTGCGGATCGTCACGTTCAGGGATTTAAAACCACCACCTTGTGGGGTTGTGATTGGAGCTTTCAAGAAAATTTTGGTGCGGTTAAGACTGTCCCATGCGCTTTCGGCAATACCGTTTTTCACGCCGCTTTCATAAACCGCCTTGCCGATTTCAATCTCTTCAATATCCAGCTGCGCGCCCGCCGCCTCTAAAATCCTGAGCGTTGCATCCATAATTTCCGGGCCGATACCGTCGCCCCGCGCGACTGTGATGGGTGTTTTTGTCATGAAAATTTTCTCCTTTGATGGGACACGCGAAATGAATCACGAAGAGAAGAATAACATTAATTTGAAGAAGCGAGAACGGGGATCGTTTATTTTAAGCGTTTTCTATTTTCTTCTTCTCTTGAGCTTTGGCCGGACAGAGATAAATCACAATGAAGCCTAAAATAGCAGATATACAAGAGCCAACCAAAACACCCAGCCTTATAGACGCCTGATGATGCAAATCATCAAAAGCAAGTCCTCCAATAAAGAGGGACATCGTAAAACCGATACCGCATAATATGGAGACCCCATACAGCTGCATCCAGCTTGTCCCACTCGGCATTGGTGAAATCCCTGTCTTGATCGCCAGCCAAAGCAAGCTAAAAATCCCTATTTGTTTCCCAATCACCAGACCCGCGATAATACCGAGAGTCGTTGGCTCAACGATAGAATGCAGCCCCATCCCCGTAAAAGGCACACCTGCATTGGCGAAGGCAAAGAGCGGCAATATCCCGAAGGCGACCCAAGGATGCAAAGAATGCTCGAGACTCTTACATGGTGATGCCCCCGTTTTCTTACACCGCATCGGGATAAAGAAAGCAACAACAACACCAGCCAGCGTGGCGTGCAATCCTGACTTCAACACCGCCACCCAGAGAATGATGCCAAGAAGAATATACGGTGTTGTTTTAGAGACTCCCCTGGCGTTCAAGATTGCAAGCCCCATAAGAGCCACAGCGGCGAAGTAAAAAGCCTCAATCAAGATGTTATCAGAGTAAAAAACGGCAATAATGAGAATGGCGCCCAAATCGTCAATCACCGCAATGGCAGTAAGTAAAATTTTCAGCCGCACGGGTGCGCGTGACCCCAAAAGGCTTAAAACGCCCAAAGCAAAAGCAATATCCGTCGCCGCCGGGATTGCCCATCCCGAAAGATTTTCCGGTGTATCCATATTGATGAAGTAATATATACCCGCAGGAACGACCATTCCACCGAAGGCGGCAATGGCCGGCAGCAAGGCCCGCGTACGTGTAGAAAGTTCCCCTTCTTTTAATTCGCGTTTAATTTCCAAAGCGACAAGGAAAAAGAATATTGCCATAAATCCATCATTGATCCAATGCAATATTGATTTACGGATCTCAATGTCAAAACCATTATGAGTGTCATTAAATCCTATGCGGAATTTAATGCCATGAAGAATATGATCGTACAGATCATAAAGCGGAGAGTTTGCGATTATGATGGCAATAAGTGCAAACACAACCAAGAGGATTCCTGCGGCAGCCTCCATCTTAAAGAAATCCCGCGCCATCAACAACAAATCAGAATTCTGCCGGAATGTGCGGGAAAAAGCGGTTTCTTCGGGATTTTTGGCAATTTCTTTATCTGGCATATCTCAATTTCGCTCTTGGCATTAAAGGGTTTTGCGAAACCTTATATACGGTGAAATAGGCTTTAAGAAAAGAGCCATAGAGAATAAAAAGACTTTATTCAGGTTTTCCGTTCCAGAAAACCACCTCTTTTCCGCCCTGTATTTTTTTCTCCTCGCTGCGCTTATAGACGTAAATGCCGAGCACGGACAGGCCAACCGCCCAGATCGCGCTGAGGTTTCCCATCGCGTTCAATACAACCCCGGCCTTGGCCGTTTCAAACACCATGATCCAGGCAATCCCCAGCATCTGCGCGCCCCAGGTCATAGCCATGATATAGCCGAAGGTCGGACGCATGCGCCGGACATATTGATCTTGTGAGGCCACCTCCGCGCGGATGGTTTCATTGATGGCTGCAAGGTTTGAGATATTCTCCCGGATTTGCATTTCGGCCACCGCCTCGGCATGGCGGTTGGCCTCGGCGATTTGCTCATTCGAAATGTCTCCGGCCTGAAGTGCTTTATTAACCTCCTCCAGCGCGCGGGCCGCGCCTTTGGTGACCGGGTTATCGACCTGCCCCAGCGTTTCGGACAGAACATTAATCAAGACCGGAATGCCGATCCTAGCCAGCACAGGTGCAATCATTTAACCCTCCACCAGGTGATAAAAAATGTGATTGCCGATAACTTCCACCGGCTTTTCATTGCGCGCCCAATACGGCGAAACACCCTTGGCATGATAATGGGTAGAGCCGTAGGTCTTATCCGTGATCCGGCCAATCACCGCACGCCGGGCGATGCGCAGGGCGGTGGCGAAATACAGATCGGTTTCATCCACGGCCTGCAGCTTTTGGAAATTCGGATCAGAGCGGTTCCAGCAGGAGAACTGATACGGCTTCTGGCACACCTGTATGATGTTATTTCCCCACCAATATTTGCTCTTTTCCTCGGCAATCTTCACGCGGTTGAGAATGACACAGGCCACAGCCTCCATTCCTTTATCGCCTTCGCCGCGCGCCTCACCCCAAAGGGTGCGGGCCAGCACATCGATTTCCATGTTACGGTAAAAGTCATGCATTTTCTTGTCTTTGGACAGGGGTTTGCTGTCCAAAGGGGTCAGCTTTGGTTTTTTCATGATTAATATCTTTCTTGAATTTAAGTGTTGGATTTTGCGTTCAGCGCTTCGGCCTTCAGCGCGGTGGCATCGAGCTTGGCCTCAATACGCAGCAGATGCCCCACCAGCCGTCTTTCCAACTCCCGCAGATCGGTCTGCGAGGCGTAGGTTTTGGCCACTTCCAACTTGAATGCATTAAGCGCATCACGGAATTGTTCCGAACGGCGGTCAAGCATGGTTTGCAAATGCTCGACCGCACGATCGGAATCCTGGCGCGTCCGCCAGATCAGCCAAAAAAGGCCGGCCATGGCCGGCAGATCAACAGCCGTGATCCACCAGACCAATTCTTCAGGAAGTAAGGTCATTCATATGTCCCTTTTGTTTTAGATTAAAAAAACCCGCCGGATGAGGGCGGGTTCGCGCGCGGCGGGGCTGGCCTGTCGCACGCAAAACCTGTTCGGATTGAAACACCTTGAGCTGGCGCACGTCAAAACCCTCGGCAGGCGCATCGGAGCATACGGAGCCTGAAAGTTTGGTTTTCATGAGATGGAGGCTTTGCCTTAAATTTCGAAATCTGTTTTCGCCTTGCCGGGCCGTCCGGTTTGCATCCAGCTCTGACCACCAGATCCGTAGAGGCGTTTCAGACGCAGAGGTTGTTGCGCCAACGCACCGGCCACCGCATCCAGCCCGTCATCATGGCCGCCGGATTTGCCCGGCTGCCATTCCTGCACCTCGCGCATGAACGGTGTTTGCAAAACGGATTTGTGAATATAGAGCCGCCGCGCCGCCAGCACAGCATCAAAGGCTTCAAGAATGCGAATATCTTTCGGCCTTGTATTGGCGATCTCCTGCACACGGCAAGGAGCATGCGCCTTCGCCAACTCATTGCGCAGAATGCCGGGAAGAAAACGGCCTATGCCGTTGATCTCAACCGTTATAGACGGCAGATAATGCGCCTTGGCCAAACGCGCCATGATGCTACATTGCTGCGTCGCTTCATCGGTTTCATCATGGGCATTCACCGCGATATATTCCAGATGCTGGAGATACACATTGCCGATATCATCACTATAGGTAATGGCCAGCACGCTTTTATCGCCGCGCGCTGCGCCAAAGGCCGGGTCCCAAAACGCACTGGCAGAGATCATTTTTGTCTGCCCGATGAAGAGCGTTTGGATCTCACGCGTGTAGTCCACCGCCTCATCATAAATTTGCAGACAGGACGGATCGAGCCGCCCTTCAGCGATATTCACCGGATTGAGCATCATTTGGCTGGCGAATTTATTCGGGCCGGACTGGCGCTTCATATGCTCCAGCACACTGTCGTTAAACCGGTCCGCCCAGACACTTTCCCCCGCTTCATCCAGAACGGGCATGGAAAACCGATCAAACCCTTTGAGGAACTCCTCCTCTTCCCCGATTTCCGGACGGGGCCGATCGGCATAAAGGGTGAAATAGGTGTGCGGCGTGCCGATATAAAGCTGCATCCCTCCGGGGCTGAGCACAAAGGAAATTTCGGCCAGGCGTGCGCGCAGCTCCTCGCGCTTATCTGCGGTATCGCAGGTATTGGGCACCTCCACATCATCGCAGATAATGACATCGGCCCGGCTGCCCGTGATGTTGGAGCTCACCCCCTTGGCGAGCATGGACGGATCGCGCAGTTCAATGTTCCGCCGCACCGTAAAGCGATCCCCCGCCCATTGGTCCGGCTTTTGCGGGCGGGCTTTAGCTGTGAGCGGATGGCGCTCCAGAATGCGTTTCACATTGCGCACCATCTTTTTCGCCAGCGTAAAATCCGCCGCCAAAACAAGGATGCGCAAATCCGCCTGCCGATACAAAAGCCACGCTGCGAACAGCCCGACAATCGTGCTCTTGCCGCTGGCGCGAAAGGCTTGCATCAACAGGCGCGTTTGTTTTTTCTGCCAGCTCCATTCCAGCCAGTCGGCCATCTTCAGATGATGCGCCGGCGTGCTCATCCCCTGCTGCTGGTTCCACAGCACGATGAAGAGTTTGAAATCGGCTTGCGTGATGTCGTGTTTGGTACTTTGCAGGGACATGCATGGGTCTTTCTTTCTGGTTGGGGATTTAGCGTTTAAGCTCGGAATTTGCTTTCTTCACAGCCGCCAAAAGTTCTTTTTGCTTTTGCGCATCCACATCTTTCAGTGCCGCAATCGATTGCGCGAGTTTGATCAGGAGATCGATATGCGCGATGGCGACCTTGCAGGCATCGTGATGGGATTTAAAATTTTTGGCCGGGTCTTCTTTGCCTTTGATTTCAGCCGGTCCGACAGCAAGAAAGTGACGATAAGATTCAATCGCCCGCTCTATCGCATCAGGCAGAAATTCGGCCATGCGCGTGCGCGTGTCCTCATTGATTTCAGTCATATTTATAAAAAACTCCGTTTTTTATTTGGCGCTCAGGCGTGCAGGCACGCTACGCGCACGAGCTCAAAAATAGTTTTGAAAAAAAGTCAGGAGGAAAACGGCTATGCATCAAAACGGCTGATGATGAACCATTGCCCACCATCAGAAAGAACCGTGATCGCATCATATTGAGATGTCAGAAGCTGGGAGGAGTTATCAGGACCACTACCGCCCTGTTCCGTAACAGTCACCGCATTGCCTGAGCCATCCGTCTTCTTGATCGTGATGGTCCGGCCGATGGATTCGACCGCATCGGCTGGAGGAAGACGCGCAGTCATCGCACCGCTATTGCTGGAGAGCAGATAGGTATCCACTGCCATATCAATATCATATGTGCCGCTGCCATCGAAAAAACGTGTATTCCCGCTGATCCGGTTGGAGGATGTGATGTACCACAACGCCCCGTTGGAAACCATGGTCACATAATCATTCGCACCGCCCAATTGGATGTCTTTGCCGTCTGGCCCGGTGCCGCCGCTTTCGGAAACAGTCACGATATTGGGAGTCTGATCGACTTTTTTGACCGTCATTTCCACACCCGGCGCGGCCGAGGCCACAGGCAATTCAATTGTGATTGCACCGTTGGTGGCATTAACAATATGAACGCTGTGCGACACATCAATTTCAGTCGTTCCAGCGGTGTCGATGAATTCTGTATCAAAGCGCATCAATGTGGCGGTCAGGTCCGTCACCGTTGTTTTGCGCAGACGGTTTTTATTCGGAAATCCCGCATTGATCGCATCGTAGTTGCCGCCGGAATTATCCTCGATCGCCGCACCGCCGCTATTGGATGTCAGATTAATGATGCCCGTTTCCACCGAGCCGCTATCCAGCTTCACGTTGGAGAGCAGCATTTTGGATTCCGTATACAGATTGATCAGCAGGGTTTTATCACTGCCCGCACCGATGCGCACACAGCTATCGCCCTCGGCCGTATCCATATCGACCTCACAATCGACAAAGCTGTTATTCAGCGTGCCGTCCTCCACGTAAATTCCGCTGCCAGTTGTACTTGAGCCTTTGGAAAAAACTCGCACTGCATAAAACCGGTTGGCGTTCGGCGTATCGCCCAACCCGGAGAGCGTCAGATGCACACCATGCAAGGTTGGCTGCTCCACCAGAATGCGGTTGAAATTATTCCAGTAGCACGGCTTGGCAGAGTCATCATGTCCATCGAGCTGAATTCCCGTCGCTGCACCGATAATCTGCACATCACTGATCGTATTTTGTACACACTCGCCATCCTCGCCATAAAGCTTGATGCCGATCAGGCCGCCTTCGATCCGTATGTTCTGCACCGTGACAAAGCCGGCCGGAATTTCGATGGTGTTAAAGCTGTTGTTCTGCGCCTTGATGACGGATTTTTGGCCTGCCCCGATCAGAGTCTTGCGCACACCTATTGAAATTGTATTGCTGACCAGATATGTGCCTGTGGGAACAAATACGCTGTCATGCGCAGCCAAAGCCTGTTGGAAAGCCAGCGTATCGTTGGTTAAGCCATCGCCCACCGCGCCGAAATCTTTCACCGAAATCATATCGGCAAGCTTGTCTGCGACCGGGCGCGTCACCGCCCCTGTGCCCGATGCCGTGAAATCACCCGTGCCACTGCCCCCGCCACCTATCACCTCAATGGCAATCGGGTTACCACTGCCGTCAAAGCCCAGCGCCTTGTTCGCACGCTGTGCCTTTAACGGTAAAATTACATTGGCAGGCGCTTCATGGTCGCTATAGCGCAGCATGACATCGTTCTCGCGCTCGACCTGCTGCACGGCGGCCACAAGGAAATCCAGCTCGTTATTCAGCGAGGCGGCAGAAAAATCCCCGCCCTCGAGAAAATCACTCACGCGCTCAATCTCCAGCTCCCGCGCCAGGGTAATGATGACGCCCTCAGCAGGGGCCGTATCAAACGTAACGCTTCCCCCGGCCGTTTGCCCGGCCCCGGCAATATCAAAACCGCTAATTTGCGGCGCGCCGTTTAAATAAACGCTCAAATCTTCACTGGCGAAAATGGGAAAGGGGTAAGAATAAACGGTTTCGGAACCGTCGGCCAGATAACGCACGATCGGCGTCATAGCCGGAATTTGGATGTGAGTGGGCATATAATTCTCCTGATTTTAGGGATAAAAAAACCCGCCGGATGGGCGGGTAAAATTGAAAATGGCCAGGTTCTAATTAATAGCGGAACGGATTGGGCTTGTGATCGTCATTCATAGAGGTTTGAATAAAACTGCCAAGAAAAATGCCCCCTATTGCAGCAGAAAATCCGTAAGCGACATTCCTTTTACCTTCCTCTGAAAAAGACCGGGCTTGAGAAAACTTATCAACCAGACTGGAACCTACGCCGCTATATCCGGAAGATGAAACAACCAAAGCGGAAACCCTGGCGCCATCTCGCAAAGGTTCCATGGCATGCTCTTGAATAAGACGTGTGCCATGATAAGCAGCCACGGCAAATCCGCCGGATGCTGCTAACGAGACGACACCAGTCGCTAAGGCTCTACCAAGTTGATCTTTTAAAGTCATAATCGCTTATAGCATGATATTTTCTTGAAAGTCCACGTTAAAACAACCGGTTCAAATTCTGCCGCTCGGCCAACTGCGTGGCCTGCAGCAAGTTCAGCCCGCGGCGTTGGGAAAATTCCAGATCGAGGGCCGAGTTGCGCAGCTGGTCCAGCTCCTCACGCCTGCGCAGCTCGTCCTGCGTTTCATCGAACAGGCCGAGCAGAACCGCTTCATTCGATCCTCCCTGATTGCCGACGCCGCTCGAGCCGAAGCTGGCGCGCTGCCTGGCCACCGCACGACGCAAAGACAAGCGCCGCGTTTCCTCATCCTGCTTTGCCTGCAGAGCGATACGTTGGCGCTCCAGAGAGTTGTTCTGCGCCAGTTGTTGTTCCTGAAGCTGCTGGCGGTCCTGCAACTGCTGCAGGGCCAGATCGCCATCGGGGTTCTGAAACGCCCCGAATGTGCTTTGAAATGTTCGGAACGTACTGACCGCGCTGGTGAGCGCAGGCAGAACGGATGTAATCGGAGAAAAAGAAGCCATTAGTCATTCACCTTCAGTTGTGTGGTTACGGATAAAAGGGTAAAGGGTAGCGGCACATTTTGTTCAATTTTCCAAAGCGCCTTGGTGCCGTCCACCTGCCAGCCGAGCGCACGCACGCACACATCTTTGCTAACAAGTTCAGGCGGCTCGTCAAAATCAAGCTCGCTGTTAATTTCACGCAACGGGATATCCTTCAAGCCGCGCCCGGTATCAAGGCGCAGCGCCGCCGTATCTTTGATGCGGAAGATGCCTTCGATCATGCGCACCTTGCGCCCGCCGCCGGCCGCACCGATATCGCTGGGCGGCAGCGGCTCTATCCTATGCGCGTAAGGCAACCCAATCTGCACCGCGCTGGCCGGCTGGTCCAGCGTAACGGAACCGCCGAGCACAACCTTATCCGCCTGTACCTCGCCATCGGCCAGAATGGAAACTGTCAATCCTTCGAGATGATCAAGACCGGACCAAACCGTTGCCGGTGATCCGGCCTCGCCCGCCAAAGCGGAATCCAGATTGAATGTGTCGTCAAATTCCTCAATCGTGAACGCGCCATTGCGTTCGATCAGCAAATAGACATCATCGCCGACCACACTAACCGATTTCACATCGCCGTCCGTTTCATGCAACGTCCAGGCCGCGACCTGCTCGGCGCGAAATACGGTCAGCGTGGCAAAGTTTCCATCTTCACGCACGAGGAACAGCAGCCTTCGGCGTTGATCGTAATCCTGGTCAATCGGGCTTTGAATAATATGGCGTGAGAGCAGCGCAATGTCGGTCGAGCTATAAGCTTGCTCCACATCCGTATAAAGAAACTCATGAACTTCCTTGCGGTTGCGCGCGGCAAAAAGCGTTGCTCCGTCCACATTGATCGGCGGGATATAATGCCCGATGGTCGATCCCACGCGGGTCTGCCTGCGGATCTGCACAGAACTCGGCGTGAGCGGATCACCGGTGACCTGCCACTCTGCGCCGCTTGTAAAAATCTGTAGGTGGCGGCCGGAGAAAATACCGCGGATCGCGTTGACCTGATCGGACAGGATTGCAAATTCAATCGACTCATCGTCCAACCCCTCACCCAGATCAAAATTGAACAGATCACCGGATTTGGAAAACCACAGGCGGTTGGGCATATCCCGGCTACCGCCGATGACCAGCCTGTCCTGGTGAAAGGCAACGGTCGCCGGATAGCCGCGTACGGAACTGAAAGCCTGCTCGGCCCAGTCGATCGTAGCATCGGTATTCGGCAAACCGACAATCATCTCGTCCTCATCTTCTTCCTCCACCACGGTTCCGCTCACCACAGTCGGGGAGTCGTAATCGGTGATAATCACATTGCGCCCGGCCACATAAAACCGTGTATCTTCATGCCCCTCCTGGAAGACATCCTCCGAAGCGGTCAATGTAATTGTGCCCGTTGTCGCACTCGGCGTCACCGTCACTTCCGCATCGGCGAATTTAAAGAAGGGCTGGTAGGACACATTTTTATCCGTAAAAAAACTCCAATCCAGAAGGCTCCAACTCGCATCCGCATTGCGCGTCAAACGCTTAGGCGGCACATCAGGATGGACCAGCAAAAGCGTATCGGCGCTTTGAGTCCAGACAATCTGGGTGATTTGCGCCTCACTCCAGGGCGAGACGATCGTTGCCTCCTTCGTACCGCCAACATAGATATCAATCTGCCCGTCGCTCAACACCAGCAAATACGTTTGCAACACGTTGAATTCAAAAGCGATGAGGCGGCCATTCCCTGCCACTGTGTCGATGTAGGCCAGCCCGGCGCGGCGCGTCACGCCCCCGGTCGGGTTGATAAAAACATTGCGCAGCTGAAGCGCCCCGTTTTCATAGGCACGCAGATCCCCCCGCCCCAAAAGCTCTTGGGAGACTTCACCGGCGGTGAAAGTGGTTTTGATTTCACGTATGCGAGTCATGATTTTTCCTTTTTAATTTAGGGAATAAAAAAACCCGCCAGATGGGCGGGTGATTCGTTTGAGGCTTTTGATCAGCGCTTTCAAACAGGCTATGTTTTAGGTATAATTACTAACAGCATCAGTATGAAAGAAAAGTGAACAAAAACAAAAAACCTTTTATTTTCAGATCACTAAATGTATTGACAACGATCTGTTGTATCGATAAAATAAGTTTACCTGCTCCGGGGTTCCTATACCAGTTGACACCCTACTTTTTTCCTGTACTATTTTAAATGCAAAAAGGGCAAGAATTCTTGATCAATCCTTGCCCTTCAAAATTGTCGCGGTTTTTACTCGCGGCAAACCAAGGCAGTTTTGTCTTGGGGTACCACGACCGAAACAAGTCAATAGTATAGTACTCCTCGTTTTGCAAAAAATCAAACTTAGTCGCGAAATAAGGAGAAGTTTAATGTCTAAAGACAGAACTTTTAAACCCGGCGAGAGTGCCCCACGATCAGGCCAATACGAAATGATCGGACCGAGAGGCGGTAGTACAGGAGAAGAGCGAACAATCGTTCGTGGAGAACCTTTTCCTCCAACATACCAGCCAGGACAGAAATACAAACTTTCTGACCCAACCAAACACCGCTAAAATAGGTAAGGAGCTGAGCTTTCTTAGCTCCTTACTCTAACTCCGCACATCCACCAGTGAGAAATTCTCGATGCTGTTTGGTGTATCTTGCTGGGCATCGATCTGCCGGGCGCGTTCATATTCATTTTCGGCCAGGCGGAACATGGCTTCGGCGCGGCTGGTGCTTTCCGTGATCGGAATAGTAAATTCTGCCGCAAGCCTGGCGATCAACGCCTGATCGAAATAAGGCGGGAATTCTTCTTCCTGCGGCCGGAAGACATAGGTCAACACAACGGTGGGTGAATTCGTGTGCAAAGAGCCGCGTGATATACGGTATTTCAATCCGCGCCCGCGCGTGCCCGTCCCGGCAGACATCGCCCGCAAATAATCATTGGGCAGTTGATAGGCGTAATCGTAATCCGCCACCGGCGGGGTAGAGAGTTGCGAGAGCGCAATCTGGCCTGTGGCAAAGCTCCATGCATAGGCAGACAGCAATCCATCACGCACCGTGCCATAGAGAGCACCGGCAATTTCGGCCTGCGCACTGCCATCATCAAAAGAGGTTATCGGCGCCGCGCCAATGCGGATCAGTGCCCGCGAAGTCAAAGCAATATCATTGAGTGCCATTTAACAAAATCCTTATAAATAAAATGAAAAAAAAGTGACACGGCCCTTGCCGAGAGGACTTTCTTTTGAAGAGGAGGAAAAGAAAGCCGAGCTTTGATAAGGGGGAAAAATCAAAGGGGACAAGGGCCGTGCCGTTTGGGTCGATAACCGCTATGGAGTGTATAATCTCAACGGTCGGCAGAAATGCGCTTTTAGGAAAGGCAGGATAAGCGCACCCCTATATGTTAGCTGTAAGCCGTAACGGTCACAGCGCCGCCGGAGTTGGCCGTCACGACGTAAAATACAGTCGCGGGCGTTCCATCGGTATCGACATTCGCGATAATCAAATCATTTACACGCAGCATGTCCGAAGCCTTGTTGAAATAGCCACTGGTGGTGACATCATCATCGGCTGTGGTGTAATGCCAGAGCGTGAAGTTGTTGGCATACGCCAACACACTTAAATCGGAAGGTACAAAAGCCATTGTTGTGGTCCTTTCTTGTTGGCGTTAAAATTAAGCGTCAGGGGTTTCATCACAATTGATCGTGATAATTCCGTTTTCCTCGATCAGACCGGCGCCCTGACTCATCATGTTGTTCACAAAATGTGCGGCGCGGTCGCCATGCCATGACACATCTGTTGTGACATCTGATGCGGCGGCATGACCGACAGCCGTTCTGTGATACCAGAAGCAGGAGCGGATATCGTTGCCGTCAATCGGCAAACCGGAATGCGGGATCCAGATCGTGCCCAGCCACATCTTGGCCTGCGTAATGCTGGCAAAAGGAAGCGCATCAGCACCGACGTAATCTGAATTCACGAACTCTTCGAGGGAGAGAAGCTCGCTCCATTGTTTCCAGCCAACAACGCAGTAACGCTGGCCGTCATCAGGAACATCTTTCTCACCGAAAGTTTCAAACGCTTCCAGGACTTTGTTTTTGGTCAGCCCTACATTCGCATCAACAATCGTGTTGGTGCTGGCGCTGTCCAGCGCATCAATGATCAACTCATCAGTTTTGCGGCCCAGCGCATAGGCGCCGGCATTGGCAATAACCTGGCGCTCGTCGATATTGACCTTAAGCTCATCGAGACGGTCCACCCAGTCACCGGCGTAATAATCCTGAAGAGTCACTTCGATATTGGAGTGATCCAGGTTCATCACGGGCACCATTCCGTGCGTTGATTTTGTAGAAGCGGTACCTTTGCCGACCTTCTGAAAGACGGCCGTGGATCCGTTCACATTGGAAATTGTGCGCACCGTGTTCCGGAGTTTGGAACCCTGACGCTGATAGGCTTCATGCACTTCGCGTTCGAACTGCTTGATGAAGGCCTGATCTATACTTGTAGACATATTAAACCTCATTTTTCATGGTTAAAGTTGAAAAGGGGATAGAGCCGGCCAGAGGTTCTCTTGGATTGCTTGTGAAGGCACTTGCTCAGCCAAGACCGTCTTGGGGCATTAAAATCGGGCGACTATCGTTTAATACAGCCGTTATCGCGGGGAAAACACCGTTGCATCACAGGCAAAACCGAGTCGCAATTCTGGTGTTGATGGTTTATTTGTAGGATTTAATTCCTAATTTGTCAATCATAAAAAATGCAATTTTTTTGCTTTTTTTCTTGTTTTGACGTAAGATAAGGATAAATTGTATTTAACTAAATTTTAACTAAAATTTTATATATAGAAGAGTTCAAAAATATCATTTTAACAGGAACATTATGGCTCTATTCGAAACTCTTATCGCCTCTTTGACTGGCACCGACGACACGCCTGAGCCGTCGACGCGCCGCAAGCACACGCGCCGCAATTGCGACAAATGCGTTGGCGAAATTGACGGTCAGAATTTCCCGGTTGAAAACTGGTCAATGGGAGGTGCGCTTGTCTATGCGGACTCCCGTCTGTTCTCGATGGATCAGGAAGTTGATATCACCCTTAAGTTTAAACTGCGCGATACCATTCTTGATGTAGCTCATAGAGCCCGCATCGTACGGCGTGGATTTAACCAGATAGGTGTGGAATTCCTGCCACTATCGCGCAAAATTCAGAACGCCTTCCAGAATGTTATCGACGATCATATGGCGCAAGAGTTTGCACAATCCCAAAGCATCTAAAAAAGTGCCCCTTCCTGACAGGAATCAGGAAAGGGCATAAGTTACGTTTGGAGTAATGAAGCTGTATTTTCGGTCTTATTCGCCATACATTTTCTGAAATCCTTCGGTCACTTTTGAAACATAAGCCGGATCACGGTCGCGCCAGTATTTCGGATCGCGCATCATGGATTGCAGCTCTTTTTCATTGGCGCCGCCTGTGGCCTGCGCGCCTTGCTTTTTAAAGCCCGGCTCTCCGGTTTTCATCATGCGATAAAGCGCCAGTACGCCTTCATAGGAACTTGAAAGATTCTCCAGCACATCGCCGGGCAGGTTCTGCTGCCCATAGGCCAGCAATTGCCGTGAAACATCTCTCCAGGCCTGGGGACCACCAAAGTGCTCTATCAGTTTTTCAACTTCACGGTCGGCCTGAAAATCGCCCGTAAGCTCCATGATCATCGGCACCAGTTTTTCTGCAGCCAGATCGTATACTTCCTGCACCTGTTCCTGAGTCATACCCTTGGAATGCAGGCGGCGGTTCACTTCTGCATCGGGTTCGAACATACCATGCTGGCATTCGATGCAATATTCCTCATGACTTTTCGGCGCGCCGGGAGAGGAAGACATTTTCTTCTCCAGCTCGTTATAGGAATTCACCAGCGCCTGCACGCGCACAGCGCCGCTTTCCGGTTCCTTGAATTTCTGCGGAACGGTATTCTCATCAAAATCATCAGTTAGTAAATTTGTCATTTTAAAGTCTCCTTTTGGGTTAAATGAAAAATTGAATTTCAGTTAGGATTGCGGCCGCGATCGACCAGCCGCAAGATAGTTGCGACCAGTGAACGCTGGCCTTCCGCATAACGCAGCTCCTCATCAGGAGAAGCCGCGCCCAAAGCCCGGTGAAAGGTGGTGGCCTGCAGATAGGCCAGAACCTTGCGCCCGTCATCGCTTGAAAACAACCGGGCAAAGGCGCGCTCGATATCGCGCTGCTCTATACGATTAGGCTGTACGCTGCGATACATCAAATCCTTCTCCAACTCCGTATAGGCATGAGGTGAGGGTTTTAAGAAATTAAACATTC
Organism: uncultured Pseudobdellovibrionaceae bacterium; assembly: GCA_964352675.1. Taxonomy (GTDB): domain Bacteria; phylum Pseudomonadota; class Alphaproteobacteria; order Micavibrionales; family Micavibrionaceae; genus CAYGSN01. Next base: position 82,585 of record CAYGSN010000001.1, on the reverse strand, counting down.
TGATCCTCCTGCGCAGTTGATGGTGGTTGCGGATTAAGCACCTGCGCCAGAGGCTCGACCAGACCCTCAAGGCTTGGCGGCTCCTTGCGCACAAGGTCGCTGGGAACGGCCAGCGCCTCACCCAGGAATTTTGCAGCCTGAAACAAATCCACGGCAATGGCAGCTTCCGGACCCATCGCAAGGACGGAGTTAATCCAACTCAGCGTATTTTGCACATTACGCTGCCCCTGGGACCGCGCAAGCGGAGAACGATAATCAACCGCAACCAAACGCCCGTCCAGCGAAATGTCAGGCACTTCGCCGCGACGTTTCAAAATCGCAAAAGCGCGTTTGATAAGCGGCGTTAAAAGCTCCGATTGCAGGCGGCCATAGGTTGCGCCAAGCAACAGAGACATCTCCGCCGAACGTTCGATCACCTCCGTTGCCGTCATACGCGGGCCGGTGAGCGGCCCCAGCCGGTCGGTCAGCAAGGCATGACGAATGCGCGCCTGCAGGCTGTCCAACATCAGTTGCGACACATCAAACCGCCCCGGCATATCCAGAGGCTGCAAACCTTTTGATCCGATGGCCTTGGGAATAATACTCCCCGGCGTCAAATCGATATTGGCAGGGTTCAGGACGCCGTCATCATCGGCCTGCCAGATTCCTGTCACGGCAATTGAGGCGTTTTTCAGCACCAGCTCAACAACCTTGTTCGCCGTCTTGATATCCGGAAGCGCCTTCATAATCGGCGAGCGCCCGTAAATTTCGCCGGGGGATTTCAACCAGCGAAAATTGATAAAGGGGGATTGCTCGAAACGCCCTTCGGCCAGCAACACTGGCTGGCTCTGGTTTTCGATCAGGCAGGCTTTATAGGCATAAACAAGCCCGTCTGGAACCACGGCCTCCATGACTTTAAAACGTGCTTGCGGGTCTTTCTGAGCAGTGCGCACCAGATCGGTCGGAAGTTCTGCAAACGGATAACGCTCGGTAATCTGCTCTCCGGTGAGCGACAAGGTCCGATATGATGTATCTAGAAATCCGCTTTCGCTTTCCTCCAGAACAACGCGGCTCAGAGGCACAGCGGAAAAACGGAAGGCGGAAAAACCACCCGGATCGGCCTCTTCGAAATACAAGCTGGCCGTTCCGCCAACAATCAAATCCAGATAACACTGATGGATTTCAACCGCAAAATTGGAACGATCGAAATGATCCTGCAAAGTCTTGGCAGCCTTCTCAAGAACGGGCGCTAAAGCCTGAGCTTCGGAGTCCGACAAGTCCGGCCCGGGTTTCAGACCGAACCATTGCGACCATGTGGGCGTGAGGTTGCCGAGTAAACTGGCCGCCAGTTGATCCGTGGCATCCATCGCCGTGGCATCAAAAATCTGATCCGTGCGCCGGGCGCCGGGGCGCTGTTCGAACAGAAAATCTCCGCGCTGCGGCAAGGCGTAATCATAGCAGTCCTGCCATAGATTTTCCCAGTTTCTGCGGCGACGCTTGGCGGATTCATAACGGTTGAACAACACCTCCATCTCCTGTGTCAGTAACAAAGCGGGGTCAGCTTTTGTTTTCGTTTGAGGTTGAGATAAAGCTTGCATGATTATTCTCCCAATAAGGTTTTGCGCTCACCACTACCAGACGGACTCAAAAGTCCCCGGAAGCTGGTCAGCACGGTTCCAAAGCGTCCGCGGCTTCGGCGGAGGAGACTCTGGCGTCGGTTTTCCGCCGATTGTTCTTCTGCGCCCGGCCCGTCATCTTCCGGGATAGCAGGCGGCACATAAGGCGGCGGCTCTGGAGGTGGCGGCGGTGGTGTGGGAGGGGATCCAAAACTTCCCATGATCTTTCTCCTTTATATGTTTTGAGGTTTGATGGGTGGGTATTGAGCCAAATGGCGATAGAGCTGCCATGGCGTAAAAATAAAACGTTTGTGCAGGCCGAGGATGCGCTTCACTGCTTCGACGCAGGTAAAGACCATCCATGGCGCCTGCCTCCTCTGCTTTGAAAGTGCAGCGGGCACTACCGTTAAATCCTGATCGGCCAGCCAGAGTGGCAGATCAAATTCCGGCGGCAGATCATGCACGGTAATTTGCAGCGCATTGGCCATGGGATCAGCGCTGATCCAGTGGCGGCCGTCGAACAAAACCACATAGCAATGCCGAAAGCCACGCCTAAACACACGAAGCCACGCCATATCGGTCTGGCCGCTAAACACCACCCAGGCTTGCTGAGGTTGGGGGATATCGCTTTGATGTACAGCATATGTTTTCATTCAACCGCCATCCCTTCCCCGAAATTTAAAAAGGAAAGCTCGCTATGCCAGGACTCTTCACTCTCACAGATACGGTTTTGAATAATGCCCTTTTTCTCCAGGACGGGCCCGATTGCATCCATCGCCTCGCGCCAGAGCATATAGCCCCGCCGTTCTTTCATCCGGCGCGGATCAGGGGCCATCTGGCGGCGTCCGTAATGGCGTAGGACCAGCAGGTGATCGCGGATCAATTTGCGCTGGCGATACAGCCGGTCAACGACTTTCAGGATATCAATAGGCTCACACGGCCGCGGGTAGAGGCTCATCCCCGCCACAATTCTCGCGCCTTCATCACGGGCCTGCTGCGCCTGAATAAACCACAGCCATGCATCCTCAACAGACTCAAATGGAACGGTCTTGATATCACCCTGTGGTTGCATTCTGTTTTTATCCTTGTAAGCCATGTGTACCTTTGCATTTTTCTGTTTTTTGATTCAGTTGTTCTCTTTATGTTCTATTTTGTGCTATAAATCTTAGATTAAGTCAACACAAAAATAGGAATTTATTCTTATTTATTTTTAGGGCACATAATGGGACTATTGTCCTAATTGTCGTTTCGCTTTATTTTCTGACAAGGCATGATCGACGATGAGGTGTGAGAACCACCTTAAAGGAGCAAAAAAAACGCAGTCAGAACATAAATAGGGATGATAAGATGTTTTCGCACAAAGACATTTGGAGAGGAATAGACAGGCTGGCAAATACCTTCGGCTATTCCCCTTCCGGCCTGGCAAAAAAAGCGGGGCTTGACCCCACCTCCTTCAACAAAAGCAAGCGCATCAGCCCGGACGGAAAACCGCGCTGGCCATCAACTGAAAGCCTTTCGAAAATTCTGGCCGTCACCGGCGCAACCATGTCGGATTTCATTTCCCTGATTGGCGTTGAAGATACTGCGGAAGACCGCGCCGGCGCGCATACCATCCCCGTGATAGGATTTGCACAGGCCGGGCTGGACGGCTATTTCGATGAAGACGGTTACCCGAAGGGGGATGGATGGGATAAAATTGAATTCCCAGCCCCCTCCTCCGATCAGGAAGAAAGTATCTATGCTCTGTCTGTGAGCGGTGATTCGATGCAGCCGCTCTACCGCGAGGGCGATACGCTGATTGTTTCGCCAACGGCAAAGGCTCGCCGCGGCGACCGTGTCATTGTCCGGCTGGAAAACGGAGAGGTTCTCGCCAAGGAACTCATCCGGAAAAATCAGGATAAAATTACCCTGAAATCTATGAACCCCGCTTATGACGACCGGGTTATCCCCAGCGCCGAACTCTCATGGATGGCGCGAATTATCTGGGCCAGCCAATAGCGCCTAAAATATGCTACTGCGCTGCAAAATATATATATTTTGACTTTTTTTAGGCTGTAAATTATATTCCGCTCATGTTCATTTTCTCAAGGAAGAAACTATGAAATCAACAGAGCCCGATACAATTGAAGCTACTCTGGTCGACGCATTCGGAAACCTTGGGGTTTGCCAAGTGACAAGGTTATATCCTCCAAGCCATTCCCGGGAGGGTGTTGCAGTAGGGTTGGTTCTCGCTGTCGCTGCTGCCTTCGGTGAGGGCCGCGGTCAAAAACCGGCAGTTATTGAAACAGAAGGTTTTGACATCCCCTTGAGCGATGTTCATTCCATCTTTGCGGACAATCTGGGTGCGCATGGTTTAGAGAGCATGACTGTAAATGCGGCCGACTTTCAGGCCGCCCTAGAGAGCCTTGAAGACGTTCATACCCGGCCCTTCGATACCAGAATTGTTAAAAAAATCCTGCCCGACTTTATGACACCAATCCGCTCCTAACCCCTTGCGGGACAGGCCGAATTCTGGAATAAAGTCGGTATGGACAAAGAACATATTGCACAGGCTTCGGCCAAAATCCTTCTCGACACAAAATCCGTTCTGTTTAATGCGGATCAGCCCTTCACCTTCACATCAGGCCGTATCAGCCCGGTTTACACTGATTGCCGCCGCCTGATCTCTTTTGTGGAGGAGCGCGACACACTCATGAATTTTGCTGCTGAAATGCTGCACGCGGAAATCGGGGAAGAAAACCTCGATTACATCGCAGGCGGCGAAACGGCCGGAATTCCCTATGCTGCCTTCATTGCCGAGCGCCTCAAAAAGCCGATGCTCTATGTGCGTAAAAAGCCGAAGGGCTTTGGTCGTATGGCCCAAATTGAGGGCGTCCTGCCCGAAAACGGCCCCCACAACGTCATCCTGGTCGAAGATCTGCAGACCGATGGCGGGAGTAAAAAGGTCTTTATAGATGCCCTGCGCGAAGCCGGAGCGACAATCCGGCATGCTTTCGTGGTGTTTCATTACGGCATTTTCCCAGCCAGCGAAGAAAACATGAAAACGGCGGGCATCAGCTTGCATGCCCTGACAACCTGGTGGGATGTCCTGAAAGCCGCCAGGGACGGAAACTATTTTGATGCACCGACCTTATCCTCCGTAGAGGCGTTCCTGCACGATCCGGAAGGCTGGGAAAAAGAAAATAGCCACAAGGTGACAAAAGAAGGGTAGAATATATTCATGAAATTCACCTTCTTCGCCTCCCGCAAGCCCCGCGCGCAAAAAGCCCTTGAAGAATTGAAATCTCGCTACAAAGCCGTTGAGCCGGAAGTAGCGGAAGCCATTATTGTGCTCGGCGGCGACGGCACGATGCTCAGCGCGCTTCACCATTTCGTTGATTATCAGGCACCTCTTTACGGTATGAATCTGGGCACGCTCGGCTTTTTGCTGAACACTTATAATCTTGAAAAATTGCCGGAACGCGTTAAAGCTGCACAAAAGTTTAAGATCCATCCGCTCCAGATGGAGGTCATAGACAAGCACGGCCAAAAACACCGCGAGGTGGCTTTTAACGAAGTTTCTCTGCTGCGGGAGACGCATAACTCTGCAAAAATCCGCATTGATGTGAATGATAAACGCCGCATCCCCGAACTGGTCTGCGACGGTATTATCATTGCGACCCCCGTGGGCAGTACAGCCTATAACTCTTCAGCAGGCGGACCGATTCTGCCGCTGGATTCCAACATGCTGAACGTCACGCCGATCAGCCCGTTCCGCCCGCGGCGCTGGCCGGGCGCATTGATCACTAATAAATGCAGAGTGCGCATGGAAGTTTTGAAATCCGTGGAACGTCCCGTTAGTGCGACCGCCGATTCAAAAGAAGTCCGCAACGTGCGCGAAGTTACCGTCATGCAGTCGAAAAAGATTTCGAAGACACTCTTATTCGATCCGGAAAACCCCCTCGAAGAACGAATATTCAAAGAGCAATTCGCACCGGATAATTAGAGCTTCCTGGGCCCAGCGCCTTTAGAAGGACCACCCGGCTTCACGTCTTTAAGCTTGCGCTGCGCCGCCAACTCATTCTCAATCTGATCCAGCGTTTCAGCCAGCTTCTCGTTGATGCTGCCGCCCTTGATAATGCCGCCTTCCGGAATAAGGCCCAGCTTCTCGGCGATATACTGATACCCCTCCACCAAATCACCCAGATCAAAACGGAAGCGGTCTTTATCCAGCTTCTCCCCCGTCTTGGCATCCCAAAGACGGCAGTTATCAGGGGATATTTCATCGGCCAGGACAATATACAGCTCACCATGTTCTCCGTAAATTCGACCAAATTCCAGCTTGAAATCTATCAGGCGCAGACCGATCCCAGAAAACATGCCGTTCAGATAATCATTGATCCGCCAGGCCATGGTCACCATCTCTTCCAGCTCATACGGATCCGCCCAGCCGAAACTCAGGATATGGTCTTCTCCCACCAGCGGATCGCCCAGCTCATCCTTCTTGTAGTAATACTCAACCAGGGGACGCATCAAAACAGTGCCCTCCTTGATCCCCAGCCGCTTGCACAGCGAACCGGCCGCCACATTGCGCACCACCAGCTCAATTGGGATGACTTCAACCCGGCGCACCAGCTGCTCCCGCATATTGATAGATTTAATGAAATGCGTTGGAATTCCAATTGATTCCAGCTTGGTCATGATATGGGCGGAAATGCGGTTATTCAGGACGCCTTTTCCTGCAATGACAGCTTTTTTCTCGGCATTAAAAGCCGTGGCGTCGTCCTTGAAATACTGAATAACGGTATTGGCATCCGGGCCTTCATAGATAATTTTGGCCTTACCTTCGTAAATCATCTTGCGTCGTGACATATTGGATATTCCACTTCTTCTTCATTTTTGTTAGTTTCATATAGCATTAGAGTGCTATGATTCCAATAATATTCAATGCTTCTGATGATTTAGAGTAATTTTTAAGGAGAATAGAATGTCAGGTTTTGAGGATCGTGAAAAAGGCTTTGAAAGCCAATACGCCCACCAAGAGAAGGTGAGCTTTGAGGTTGAGGCGCGCTGCTGCAAGCTTTACGGGCTATGGGCTGCGGAAAAACTGGGTCTGGACGGCGCAGATGCACAGACCTATGCCCGCGAGGTTGTAGATTCGAATATGGAGGAACCCGGCTTTGAAGATGTATTGCGCAAGGTCAGAGCGGATTTCGATAGAAAAAGCATAGAGGTTTCAGAACACGTTATGCGGGTGCACTTGGACAAGGCGTTGGAAGAGGCCCAAAGGCAGATTATAAATAAGGCTAGTTAAGGCTCACATAGAAAAGCCCCGTGTTTACGGGGCTTTAGGGTAGAAAGTGTCGACCTGTTCAACTCGCCTGACAGCTGAAAAAACTGCCGAGGAAATAAAATTTTTGTAAATGCGATTAAGGTACAAATACACCAGAACGTGTCTTTTCCGCAAGAAAAAACAAAAATCTAACAAAAAATATAAGATTTAAAATAAAAAATGGCAATAAATACAAAAATAATTACAACTCTCTTGCTTTAATGGCAGAGCGCTACATTTTTATACCGGGATATTTAATTTTATGAGGACCGCCCCATGGCTATGGACGCAAATACAATAAAGAAACTGATCGAAGACGGCATCCCCGGCTGTATTGTTCGCATTGAGGATTTGCGCGGGGATGGTGAGCATTACGCGGCCCACGTCGCCTCTGCTGCTTTTGAGGGGAAAAGCAGGATCCAGCAACACCAGATGGTTTATACCGCCCTGCAAGGTAAAATGGCCGATGAGCTTCATGCGCTCGCCATTCAAACATCCGTCCCTGACGGCTCAACATTATAAATCGATCCAAAGGAGAAAATTCATGCAAAACGTCTTGTTCGACCGCATTCAAAAAGAAATCGAAACCAATGACATCGTGCTGTTTATGAAGGGCACTGCCGCTTTTCCACAATGCGGGTTTTCTGCGCTGGTGGTTCAGGTGCTTTCCCAGCTGGGCGTGAATTTCCGGGATATCAACGTTCTGGAAGACAATGAATTGCGCCAGGGTATCAAGGATTTTACAAACTGGCCCACAATCCCCCAGCTCTACGTGAAGGGTGAGTTTGTCGGCGGCAGTGATATCATCCGCGAAATGTATGAGGAAGGCGAGCTGCAGGAGTTGTTCAAAGATAAGAACCTGCTCGCAGATGATGCCGCCTAGGCTCTAAATTCGTGTGACCTTACTGTCGCGGTAAACACTGCAACTCATCATCAACCCAAAGCCTATTAATGCCGCCAGCATAGAAGTGCCGCCGTAAGACACCAACGGCAAAGGCGCACCGACAACGGGAATGAGCCCCATAACCATCGCGATATTGATAAACACATAGAGTGAAAAGTTGATTGTAATCCCCATGGCCAGATAACGCGCGAAATTGTTGCGCGTCCGCCCGGCAATCCAGGCACCATATGCGAATACCAGGCCAAATAAAACCAAGAGTATTAAACCGCCGATAAACCCCCATTCCTCTGCCCAGAGGGTAAAAATAAAATCGGTCTGCTTTTCCGGGAGAAAGTTCAGGCGGCTTTGCGACCCTTCCAAAAACCCTTTGCCGGAAAAACCGCCAGAGCCCAGTGCAATCTTTGACTGGGTGATATGATAACCCGCCCCCAGCGGATCTGATTCCGGATTAAGGAACGTCATCACACGCTGTTTCTGGTATCCGTGCAGAAAATGCCACCCCACGGGAACACTCGCCGCCGCCAGAACAATTCCACTAATAAACAGCCACAAAGGCGCTCCGGCAATAAACATCATCCCTGCCCCGGCCATAAGAATCATAAGGGCTGTCCCTAAATCCGGTTGGAGCAACACCAAACCGACAGGCGCGCCAATAATCAAAGCCGGGATTACGAGCGTACGAAGCTGGGCCATATCTTCGGGTGCTTTGGAATGAAAATACCGCGCCAGAACCAAAACGACTGCAATTTTCATCAGCTCCGAGGGCTGAAGCTGAATAAAGCCCAGATTGATCCAGCGCTGCGCCCCCATCCCGACATGCCCCATAATCTCAACAACAACGAGTAAAACAAGGCCCAGAAAAAATCCCGGCCAGGCAAGCCGGTACCAAAACCGCAAATCCGTCAGAGCAATGATAAACATTCCCGCCATGCCGATCGCAAAGCGGAACATCTGTTTATACGCCCAGGGTGAAAAACTGCCGCCTGCCGCAGAATACAGCGCGGCAAAGCCGATGCAGGCTATCATGACAATCAGAGCAACAAGACCCCAGTTTAGCAGGCGGATACGCTGAAAAAAGTCTCCGTCATGATGAAGCGTTATCGGTGAAACCATGGTTAACTCCTGCTCCCCCTGCCGGACTCATGCTCGGAAGAAGACAGCATACCCTCCTTTGGAACAAGCGGCGTTTTATGCGGTGCGCGCTTTTGAACGGCAATGAGCAAATCCCGGGCGATCGGGGCAGCACTGCGGGCGCCGCCAACTCCGTGTTCCACCACAACGCTACAAATATATTGCGGAGCCTGAACGGGTGCATATCCCACGAAGAGCGCGTGATGGCGCTGGCGCCACGGAAGATTTTCGTTTTTAATTCCCATGGCCCTTTCATGCGCGGTAATCCTTTTAACCTGAGCCGTACCGGTTTTTCCGCCCATCTCCCAGCCTGGCTGAGAGATTTTGGAGCCTCCACCCGTGCCGTTCTCCCCGTTCACCACGGCATTCATGCCATCGCAGATGATGCGGAGATGGGCTTCATCGATATTCATCTTTGGCCAGTGCTCATGAAAATGCTTTTCCCGCCCAACATACCCGGCCAGCCAGGGCTTAACCGCGTAACCACCATTGACCAGCCGTGCCGTCATTACCGCCAGCTGTAAAGGTGTCGCCTGCAAATCCCCCTGCCCGATAGAGGCATTGATCGTCTCACCGGGTTGCCAGGTCGTGCCGTGATAACCGCGCTTCCATTCCTTATCAGGAACCAAGCCCGGCCTTTCCTCCGCCAGATCAAACCCCAGCTTATCCCCCAACCCCATCATCCGCGCCGTCGCAGCAATATTATCAATTCCTATTTCAGTCGAGAGTTCATAGAAATACGTATCACAGGATACCTCCAGCGCCTCCATGACATTCACATGACCATGACCCCCAGGCTTCCAGCAATGAAAGCGATCGTCGCCAAATTCATAGAAGCCGGGGCAGTATACTTTTCTCGTGGGATTAATTTTCCCCGCACGCAGCCCCGCCAAAGCGGTAACCATCTTAAAGGTTGAGGCGGGTGGATATTGCCCCGCTATGGCCTTGTTGGTCAGGGGATGCCCGGCATCGGCAAGTAAAGCCTCCCACTTATCAGCCGGAACGCCGCGGGTAAAAAGATTCGGATCAAAGCTCGGATAGGAAGCTAGCGCATACACCGCGCCGCTATGAGCGTCCATGATAACAGCCGAAGCGCTCACCTCCTTCGCCAGTCTTTCCTGCGAAAAGCTCTGCAGGGCATGATCGAGGGAAAGCACAATTGACCGGCCCGGCTGGCTGGGTTGTACATCCAGCTCCCGCACCTGTCGCCCAACGACATTGACTTCAATCTGTGAAGTCCCGGCCTGCCCGCGCATATCTTCTTCAAAATTTTTCTCAACACCGGTTTTCCCGGTCTGAAATCCCGGAAGGCGGAACATAGGAGGTCCGTCTTCAACCTCTGCCTTGCTGACGGAACTCACATAACCGATAATATGCGCCGTAGCCTCGCCGTAGGGATAAGCACGGATTTCCCCGACATCGATAAACACGCCCGGAAGATCTGGTAAATTCACCTCAATTTTTGCAACTTCTTCCCAACTCAAATCGTCCTTAATCTCGACCGGTACAAACTTCGCGACCTTTCCTGCAGATGTCAGAACGTTTTGCAGCTTTTCTTCCGTCAGGCCGGTGAGTTTTTGCACGCCGCGCAATGACTTCTCAATATTCTCGGCTTGCTCGGGAATCAAAACAACCCGGAAATTCTGTTTGTTTACGGCAAGTGGGATGCCAAACCGATCCGCAATCTGTCCCCGGGAGGGTGCCAGCATTTTCACGTTGATTCGGTTCTTATCCGAAAGCGTCCGGTAACGCGGCCCCTGTACAATCTGCAACCATGCCAGACGCGCGCCGAGAATGCACAGCATACCCGCTTGAAGACTCCCCACCACAAAGCCGCGGCGGGAGAACATCTTGGCGCTTTTATTACTCTGGGTCATCGCGTTCTGGCTCTATATTTAGGATTCATCTCTAGGCCGCACTGTCCTTTAAACTCAGCCGCCCTTTCGGGGTAGGCAAAATCTTATGAGTTAAATGGAACAGGAAATATATCACAGGAAATACCGTGCCAGACAATATCACAGAAAAGAGCAACTCTCCGACTGGAATCGCGAAGGAATTAATCAGCGAAAAAATCCCCCATTGCACAAACACAAACACTAGCGCCAACAACAAAAATCCGATCCAGATCACCAAAAAAGGTTGTCCCATTAAAAATCGCCGCTGGTCCGTGATCAGCCAACGAAACAATACAAAGCTCAAAGCATTTAGGCCCAAAGGAAGCGCATTGATAATATCGATCGAGATTCCGGCGGCGAACATGAACCACGGCGGCACCAGAGTGGGGCGGTAAATCGACCAATAATAAATCCCGATCAGGAAAAACGGTATCTTTGAGAAAAACGATAAAGGATAGCTTAGCGCAGCCACACTGGCCACGAGGAGGAAAACCATCAAGCCGAGAGGCACAACAACACGCAGCGCCGCATCAACGCGGTCTTTAAAAGAAACATTCAGTGCCATAGAGCGGCTCTATCCCGGATATTACGGTGCTTTTTTCAAGTTAGGATCATCAACCTTGTCGATAATCCTCACATATATCAGACGCTGGAAATCAGCGTACAGCTTTATTTTATATACGCCATCATTCGCCATGACAATCCGTCCGACAGGCAAACCGTAAGGAAACATCCCGCCCAGACCTGATGTCATCACCCGCGCCCCATCGGCCAGCTTAATATCCGGCGGTAAATGCACCAGGCGTGGACTATCCGTATTCTGTCCGGCCATGATCGCATTCTGGCCGGTTCCCTCAACAATAACGGGGATGCGGGCGTTAATATCATTGGCAAGCAAGATACGGGCCGTGCTCTGCCCTACCTCAATAATTCGACCTACAACGCCTTGTGAAGAGATAACGGCCTGCCCCTCCTCTACACCGTCGGCCGTCCCGGCAGAAACAATCAGGCTTTTTACAAAGCTGTTGCCGCTATCGGTTAAAACCCGCGCGGTGATATAGCGGTTATGCGGATCGATTTTTACTTTCAGCAAATCTTTCAGGGACGTGTTCTCTTCCTGCAGGGCAATGGCCTTCTGATACCACTCCTTCAGACGCGTGTTCTCTTCGCGCAAAAGCGCATTTTGCTCCTGAAGCTGGGCCAGACCGGAAACATCGCGCACAAACAGCGCGGCGTTTTGCGCCGGCCTGCTGATAACAGCGATCACAGGCACCATCATATCCGACAAACCGGCCCGAATTCCCTTAACGGCAAGCGGGTTGGCAGAGGAAATACCCAGCAAAGCCAGAGAAATAAAGATAAAGACGGCAGAGCCAAGCTGCCCTCCCAATGAAGAAAGCGGCGAAATTCGCGAAAGGCTTTTTGATAAAGATCGTCTTTTTAAACCCATTATTTTGACCAGTTCGCCTACGGTATATTAAAGATTAAATATATACACAAATAACAACGCGTAAGTGGAATAATTCAAGGCGTAACGAAATACCCGAATCAAGGCAAACCCTAATTGTATTTTAGGTGAAAAAACCTGTTAAAACAATGCGTGAGGATGTTTGTTTAAGACAAAAATTTAGTAGTTCCCAATAAGAACATTGCGCAAAGCCTTGCGTTCTTCCAACGCATGCCCCGTCCCCAGAGCAACACAGGATAATGGATCATCCGCTAAAGTCACGGCCAGCCCCGTTGCATGACGCAAAACAAAATCCAGATTGGTCAGCAATGCGCCGCCGCCGGTCAGGACAATTCCTTTATCAACAATATCCGCTGCCAGTTCCGGCGCGGTATGTTCGAGCGCGACTTTTACGCCCTCAACAATCTGTCCAACCGGCTCCGCCAGGGCTTCAGCCATCTGGCGTTCGGTCACGACAATCTCTTTCGGCACACCATTCATCAAATCGCGGCCTTTAATTTCCATTCTGCGGCCTTCGCCATCCCCAGGCGGACATGCGCTTCCGATTTCCTTTTTGATGCGCTCAGCGGTGCTTTCTCCAATTAAAAGGTTATGAACGCGGCGAATATAGGCAATAATCGCCTCATCCATCTTATCCCCGCCAACGCGAACAGAGCGGGCATAGACAATACCGCCCAGCGAAATAACCGCAACCTCTGTCGTACCGCCGCCGATATCAACAACCATGGACCCTGTCGGCTCCGTCACGGGCAGGCCCGCCCCAATCGCTGCCGCCATGGGCTCCTCAATCAGATAAACTTCGCTGGCTCCCGCGCTTTCCGCTGATTCCTGAATCGCACGACGCTCAACGGCCGTTGAGCCGGAGGGCACACAAATCACCATTTTGGGGGAAACGAAAGAGCGCCTGTTATGCACCTTGCGGATGAAATGCTTGATCATCGCCTCGGTGACCTCAAAATCTGCAATCACGCCGTCGCGCAAAGGGCGAGTGGCGGTAATAGATCCGGGCGTGCGGCCCAGCATCTGCTTGGCCTCATTGCCAACCGCCAGAATCTGCTTCTTCCCATGAGACATGGAAATGGCAACAACAGAGGGCTCATTCAGAACAATGCCCTGATCCTTCACATAGACCAGCGTGTTGGCCGTGCCCAAATCAATCGCCATATCGGCGGACATAAATCCGAAAAGTTTAGAGAACATGGTTTACATTCTTCCAGTAACTCAAGGGTTATATCAGACAAGACGCAACTCTGCACCAAGAGTTTTCACTCTTCAGCGCTAATTTCAACAATTCAATTAAAAACTTAAGATCTAAAGAGATTTATCCCTGACGCGCCTTCATGCGGGGATTCTTCTTATTGATCACGTAAACGCGCCCACGACGGCGGATAACACGGTTATTGCGATCTCTACTCTTGAGTGACTTTAACGAGTTTACAACTTTCATTTCTTTAATCCTAAAAAATCTCTGTTTTTCCTGAAATTTCGCTGGACAATAACGGTTTATCCTTTGCTTTGTCAAGCATTCCTTATAAAATTAATTTTTTCAGGATTTTTAACTTTTTGCTAAGGTTAAACAACGATAGTATACGTTGATATGTCCTGACAACTCCTACGTGCCATCAAAGCCATTACAATGAGTAAAGATAAAACACAGAAATCATTCAAAGTCGGTGAAATCATCATGCGCCAGGGTGAACATGGGGATAGCGCCTATATCATAGAAAAAGGGCGTGTTGAAATATCCATTGAAAAATCTGATGGCGACAAAGAAATCGTTGGAACGCGCGGGCCGGGCACCATGATTGGGGAAATGGCCATCGTTGACAATGCTCCCCGTACGGCAACCGTTACCGCTATCGAAGATTGCGAACTTCTTGAAATTACAAGCAAGGATTTTACCAGGCGCCTCAAAGAGGCCGATCCGGTGCTGCGCATGACAGCTCAGGTGATACTGACACGTTATCGCGACACCCTGATCCGCGCAGAAATTGGCGGGCGAGGCCAAAACTGGATGCAGGCGGAAATAGCAGAGCTGAATTACGCTGAACAAACCGATGCAGTGGAGACCATTAAAATATCAAATGACTTCAAAGAAGCCCTGAAAAACAAGCAAATTGAGTTATATTACCAACCGATCATCAAAATGGATGACGGCAAAGTTATGGGTTTTGAGGCTCTTATGCGTTGGCAGCACCCCGAAAAAGGATTTATATCCCCCGGCATTTTTATTCCGATCATTGAACAAAGCGGGCTCATTGTGGAGGCCAGCCGCTGGGCGCTGCGGGAATCCTGTAAGGCCCTTAAGCGTATTGAAAGCCTAACCGGATACGAAAATGATTTGTTTATGAGTGTGAATTTCTCGAGCACCGATTTCGCTTCGGAAGACTTTGTGGAAAGCGTCTATAACACAATCAGTGAAAGCGATGTGGACCCCAAAATGGTCCATCTGGAGATTACCGAGCGCCTGTTGATGCGCCAACCTGAAAATGCACGCGACACCTTGTTGATGTGCCGCAAAGCCGGAATGGGTATTTCGATTGATGACTTTGGCACTGGCTATTCTTCACTCAGCTACCTTCACTACTTCCCGATTGACACGCTGAAAATCGACCGCAGCTTCGTCAGCGATATGCACAAGGATGACGGCGCAATGGAGCTGATTAAATCCATCATCACGCTCGGCAAAAACATGAAAATGAAAATCATTGCAGAAGGTGTTGAAAACAAGGAAGAAGCTGAAAAGCTCACGGAGCTTGGCTGCGATCAGGCACAGGGATTCTATTTTGCCAAGCCGATGCCAGAGCGTGAAATCATCGATTACATTCGCTCTTCTGAAAAAATTGCAATTTAAAAATATCTATTTTGTTGTTGCCTCAAAAACACCGTCCCAATTCTCAGGTGGGTTTTTAGAGAGTTTGCGCCCGCGCTCTGCATACAGATCGTAGAACACGCCCAAACCTAAAACCTCCAGGCGCTTGCATTCTTTAGCCAGCTTCACAACCTCATTAAATTCACCGCTACGATAGGCCCGGATCATCTGGTCATGCGCATCTTTGAGATTTAGAAATTCAGATTTCTGCGCGGCGGCCTCATCACCGAATAACCCATACACATATTCCGGCCTAATCTTGCCTTTCACGCGGATTAAATCCATCTCAAGGGTCGCAAAGTCCTGCACCTTTTCCCAGGTGGAATGCCCGATGAGTATATTTACTCCGTAAGTTTTTGTCTGCCCCTCCAGACGCGAAGCCAGATTTACAGCATCCCCCAGAGTGGAATAGGCAAAACGCTGCTTCGACCCCATATTCCCCACCGCGCACGGCCCGGTATTAATCCCAATCCCCGCCCTCAGGAGAACAGGCTCTTTTCCTATCTTTTCAGCCTTGATGCGTACATTTTCGTTAATAGGCGCCAGGGCTTCCTGCATTCCCAATGCCGCCAGACACGCATGGCGCTCATGGTTCTCATCATCCAGCGGGGCATTCCAGAACGCCATCATTGCATCGCCCATATATTTATCGATCGTGCCTCGATTTTGCATCACCAAATCTGACATGGGCGTGAGGAAATCGTTCATGAGCTGAATAATCTCCTCCGGCGACAGCCCTTCACAAATACTTGTAAAACTGCGGATATCGGTAAACATGATGGTCAGGTCTTTTGTTTCCCCGCCGAGTTTGAGCTTGTCCGGATTTTTCGTCAACTCCTTCATAAAGTCTGGCGAAATATATAGCCCGAACGCATCCCTCACCTGCCGACGATCCGCTTCAGTGCGGATATAGGTCAGCAAGGTCGATACAAGGAAAATCACCAGCACCGATAGAGACAAATAAACCGGATCGAACAAAATGCCCTTTTCAACATAGAGAAACCAGGAGCCGTAAAACGCGCCGCCAATCACACCCAGGCTCAGCAGTGCAAGGAAAACCGCGCCTACAAAAGGAGCAAGCAGGATAATCAGAACCCCGGAAGCCAGAATGGCGATAGCCTCCGCCCCCACAATCAAATCCGGACGGCGCAGGAAATTGCCCTGAAGTATCTGCTCAACGACGTTTACATGCACTTCAACCCCCGGAATAAAAACATCCAGAGGGGTGGAGCGAATATCACGAAGACCCTCCGCGCTTGTTCCGACAAACACGATCTTGCCTCTGATTTTCGGACCTATGGAGTCTTCAAATGCAGGATCTAAAATCTGGTGGGCGGGAATATATTCATCCTGCCTGATGTCACGGTAATACACCCACATCTTGCCATCCGCCTCCACAGGCACATTATAATGCTGACCCACGCGCAGGAGATATTCCGTGGTCAGGCGCGACTTGTCATCGGCTTTGTTCGGCACAAGCTGGTTCAGCGCCTTACGGCTCCTGGCCACGCGCAGAGCTTCAATCCCCAGCATGGGATAAAGCTGCGGCTCCATCGCCTTGATATCCTCCGGCAATTCATCCCAACCATAACTGCCCGGCTTTGGCGGAAAACGTACAAACAAAGATACTTCCCGAATGATACCGTCAATATCCGGCGTCGCCATAAAGCTTCCATTCCCGGCAGCCTCGCGCGTCAATACCGGCAAATTTGCTGCCACGCCCGGCGCGGCAAAAACGCGGTCCATAAATTTTTCCTTATCAGCCGGGCGAATCTGCATCGGTTTGATTAGAGCGGGGGGATAGCGCGTATCTTTGGCGCGTGCGCGCGTGAACCCCATTACAACATTCTGCGATTCCTCAATCGCCCGGCCGAAGGCTTCATCATGATCGGCCAGGATAAAAATATCATTCAGCACATCGTCATCAATCCGCCCTTCCAGATCCGGAACGATATTCATCGGCGATGTCCGGTCACTTTCGGCAAACACAATATCATAGGAAATCACTTTCGCCCCCAGCGCCGTCAGGCGGCGCGTTAAATCCGCCATCACATCGCGGGGCCACGGCCATTGCCCGATTTTCAGGATCGAGGCTTCATCCAGATCGACAATAACCGTCTGGTCGGATTTTTCACGCGGATGCATTTTGTTGAACTGGTCGAATGTCACATATTGCAAACGTTTGCGGATCGGATGTTCGGAACTGCTGTAGAAAACCGCCGCCATCAATAGCGCGAAGAGGATAAAAAAATGAATCCAGCGATTGGTGAGAATCCGCATCGCCTATCGCTCCGTGAAGGCTCTGTCCCGCGCCCGGAAAATGGGTTTCAAGAGATATTCCAAAATCGTGCGCTTGCCCGTGACCACTTCGGTCTCGGCAATCATACCCGGCGTAATAGGCAAAGGATTCTTCTCTGTACCCATATAATTTTTATCCGTACGCACTTCGATTTCGAAGAAAACATTACCCTCCGCATCACTTGTACTATTTGCCCCAATCCGGATCAGCTTTCCATCCAGTGACCCGTATTTCCGTGAATCATACGCTGTAATCTTTACCTTTGTGTCCTGACCCGGCCGGATAAAAGCAATCTCACTCGGCGAGACCTTCGCAACAATTTTCAGCTCGTCATCCACAGGCACAATCTCCATCAGATGCATGGCCGGCTCAACCACTCCGCCAATCGTTTTAAGGGCAATTTTATCGACAATCCCGTCCACCGGCGCACGCACCTCTGCACGGAAAACGCGGTCTCCAATGGCGGTCAGGCTTTCCTGCAAACCTGAAAGCTGTGTCTCGACC
>CAYGSN010000001.1:0-64596 GCA_964352675.1 uncultured Pseudobdellovibrionaceae bacterium | reverse complement strand
TCTCGACCTCATTCATCTCCCCCAGGGCCTGTGAGCGAAAAGCGGTTTCCTGACTTTCCTTTTCTTTTTGCGCGACAGCCAGTTCGGATTGCAGCGCGCGGCGTTTCTCACTCTGCGCATTGATCTGACCACTGATATCACCCAATTCCCGTTGCAGGCGTATTTCCTCCAGCTTCGGCACAGCACGCTGTGCCACCATATCCTTGGTGATCTTTAATTCCTGATTCAAGAGCTTGCGGCTCTCGGACAGGCGGTTAATCTGCGCCCCCGATTCTGCGATCTCCGCATTGGCTTTGTTGATCCTATCCTCAAGAATGGCGTAAGCATTGGCCAATTCACGCTGGCGCGATTCATAAAGTGCCGTTTCATTTTGCGCTATTTGCGGGGCTTTCTCTGCGATTTCAGGCGGCAAGACAAACTTCTCGCCACTGGCCTCAGCCTCCAGCCGCGCCTTCTTTGCGGTCAAGCCCAAAAGCCGTGCTTCTGTTCCGCGCTCCTCTGATGAAAACTGCGTGTCGTTGATCCGCAGCAATACCTGCCCCTTTTTTACCAGATCCCCTTCCGAGACCAGAAGTTCTCCCAGAATTCCGCCTTCCAGGCTTTGGACGAACTGGATTTCCTGCGTGGGGACAACCTGCCCTTGCCCGCGCGTCAGCTCTTCAATCTCCGAGAATGCCGCCCAGATAAAAGCAAAGACAATCAAGATCACCACAGCCATGAACATTAAAATCGCCGGAGTCGCCGGGCGTATCTTCGTGGCGGCCTCCAACTCGTTCATGAATTCAGTATCGCGTTTCATGATTTGGGCACCTCAACCTTGCCTGAGGACAAAGCTTCCATCACCTTCTCGCGCGGTCCATCCATAATCAGCTTCCCCTGATCGACCAACAACAGGCGGTCCACCATATCCAACATAGAATTTTTATGCGTGATCAGGATCAACGTCATGTCCTTTATTTCCTTGGCGACATACTCTTTAAAAGCCTTCTCCGCCTGCATATCCATGGCGTTGGTCGGCTCATCACACACCAGGATATTGGGCCGCACCAGCATCGCGCGGGCCAGCGCCACGGCCTGCCTCTGTCCGCCAGATAGCCCTTCTCCATGTTCGCCCACAGGCGCGTCATATCCCATCGGATGGCGGGAAACAAAATCATGTACGCCCGCCGCTTTAGCCACACGCAGGATTTCCTCTTCCGGCGCGCCGGGTTTGCTCGCGGAAATATTGTCGCGAATGGATCCAGAAAACAGCACGATATCCTGCGAAATATAGGCCATGTTACGCCGTAAATCAGCCGGATCGATCTGCCGGTAATCCGTATCATCAGCCAATATCGCGCCCTCATCCGGCTCATACAGCCCCAACATGAGGCGCGCAATCGTGCTCTTCCCCGAACCTATACGGCCGATCACGCCGACCTTCTCTCCCGGCTCGATCGTAAAGGATACACCCTCCAGTACCTTGCGGTTCACATTCGGATAGGAAAACTCAACCTTCTCAAAGGCAATCTTTCCTTTAAGATCCGGCCGGTTCAAAAATTGCTTCTCCATGGGGCGATCAACGGGCTGGCCCATCACGGTGTTGAGTGTTTTAAGGGCGCTGCCTGCCTGGTGATAGCGGCTCATCAGATTGGCAATCTGCCCGATGGGGGAGATCGCCCGCCCACCCAGCAGGACACAGGCAATCAACCCGCCCACGGTTAAATCCCCATCTCGCACCATGTACATCCCCAGCAACACCACAACGATGGAAGCAATCTGCTGCAGAAATGTCGCGATATTCACACCCAGACCGGACCAAAATCTGGAGCGCTGGCCGTACAAGGCATTCTCGCCGAGATAATCGGTATAGCGCGCGCGAAACACGCCGTCCGCTCCGACGGATTTGATCGTCTCCAGCCCGTGAATAGTCTCCACAAGCAAGCCGTGTTTGGATTCCGAAGTCCGTATCGCTTTGCGTACAGAAGACTTAAGCTTAAACTGAATCAAAAATCCGACCGCCACCACAATCAAAATCAACGCCAACAGAACAAAGGCAATCTCCCCACCGAGCTGGTAAATGATAAACAGGAAGAACACTGTAAAGGGCAGATCAACAAGTCCGGTAATCGTGGCAGAGGTAAAGAAATCCCGAACAGAATCAAAGTCGCGCAGCATGTTGGCGAACACGCCGCTGGATTTCGGCCGGTGCGCCAATTTCATATCCAGAACCTGATCGTAAATCCGCCGCCCGGCAATCACATCCACCCTGCGTCCGGCCAGATCAATCAGATACGCCCGCAGGGAGCGCATAATCAAATCAAACACGAATACGGTAAGGGCGCCGATCCCTAGGACCCAGCCGGTTTCAATCGCGCTGTTGGGAATAACGCGATCATAGACATTCATGATAAAAAGCGGGCTGGTCAACGCGAATATATTGATAAACGCAGCTCCCACCAAGGCCATCGCATACATGCTCTTATTTTGCTGAATGACAGACCAGAACCAATGACGATCCGTGTCCTCGTAATCAATACTCTCCGGATTGGTAAATTCAGTTTTGGGATGAACGTAAATCGCATATCCTGTGTAATCGCTCTCCAGTTTCTGCAAGGGAACGGTTTTATTCGCCTTGGTTTCCGGCAGGAACACTTTGGCCTGCGCCCCCCTAATTTCCAAAAGCACAACGGCTTTTCCCTCCTGCAAAATCACAACAGCGGGCAAGACCGATGCAGGAATAGAGCCCAGATTTGTCTTTGCCGTTTTGGTTTTAAGGCCCAGCCGCTCCGCCCCTTCACAAAATAAATCAGGTCCCATGCCGCGCGCATCATAGGCCATACCGGCTTTCAGGGATTGCGCAGATTTCGCGCGTCCAAAATGCGCCGTTAAAAACACCAGGCATTCCAGCAACGGATCAATACCCTGCGTATCCGCAGGCAGTAAGGCGCTGTCTTCTGATTTTTGGCTATTCTTGGTCATAGGCGGCTATCTTATCTCCGGTCACAAACAATGATTCCTGCAGGCGGCCGATTTTAGACAGGATAGCAAATTGCGAGGCCAAAACGCGATACTCCGCATTCATTTTTTCTAGACGCGCCGTAAAAAGCTGGTTGTTCGAACGCATCAACTGCAACAAATTGATCCGCGCGGCTTCAAACTGGGCTGTATTGGTTTTGAATAAAATCTCGTTCAGCTCCAGGCGCTTGGTACGGTTCTCAAAGCGTTTCCAGGCTGTCTGATAATCATTATAGGCCAGACGCACTTCACGTTCCGATCTGCGCTCGGTTTCCTGCACTTTCGACACGGCTTCTTTATGCTTGCTGATACGCTGGTCGATTTTTGCAAGCTGCGCCCCGCCGGTATCGAAATTCCAGCTCAGCTTCATCACCGCGCGGGCATCTTCGGCTTCTCCGCCGATCACATCTTCCTTGTCATTCTTCAGATAAGACAATTCGCCATTCACATCCGGGTAAAGGGCGGCGCGGTCCATATCCACTTCATATTCCGTCGCGCGTGCGATCAGAGCTTCACGGATAACCGCCGGATGCCGCTCTTTGGCCATAGCGACACCTAAATCCACCGTCTTCGGGATCATTTCAAGGCGCGGTGAAGGAAGCAGCAACTCTTCAGTTGGCACATAGCCTGCGGCTTCAAAAAAATTCGTCTCGGCCGTACGCACCTGCCCTTCGTAATCGCCAATAATCCCTTCCAGGACAACACGTATATCGCGCGCCTGCTGGTATTCTGCCTCATCCGCCGCACCCTGCTCGGTCATGCTTTTGATACGCTGCAGGTAATCCTGAACCTTCTCCTCATAACCTTTTAACATTTGCAAGCCGCGACGTGCGCGGCTCAGATCAATATAAGCCTGCGTTGCCGCATCAGCGATTTTTTCCTGGGAATCCAGCAACTTCATATCTGCCGCCTTACGCCGCGCTTCGGCGGAACTGACCCGGTTGCTGGTCTCAAAACCGTCAAACACCATCTGGCGCGCCGTCACAGATCCTTCCCACAG
This sequence comes from uncultured Pseudobdellovibrionaceae bacterium, assembly GCA_964352675.1. Lineage (GTDB taxonomy): Bacteria > Pseudomonadota > Alphaproteobacteria > Micavibrionales > Micavibrionaceae > CAYGSN01. The sequence goes on along the minus strand of CAYGSN010000001.1, from coordinate 60,599 downwards.
ATAGGAATAGCCGCTGCCGCGCGTCACGCTCAGGCCACGGCTGGTGCTATTATCGGCAAATTGACGCCCGCCCGTTCCGTTCACAGAAATTTCAGGAAAATATCCGGAACGCTCTTCCCGCGCTTTATCTTCGCTATATGTCAGATTGGCTTTGGCCGATTCAATACTGGGATGAAATACAATCGCGGATTCAACAGCATTTTCTAATGTATCCGCAGCCACGGCAGAGCCCGACATGAATACGCAAAACATGCCCAGGACCAGGGTTACAATACACAGTCTGATATGATTCATCCGGATAGCCGGTACAGTGTCGATAAAGTTGTTGGACGGGCGAACACCCACATATATTGAATCTAAAGAAAAATGCACTTGTATTCAAGTATATTCAGGGTTTATAGCATTTTTGCCAACCATCAGCACTCTATTCATGAAACCACCTCTTCACAAAAGGCTTAACTTCATGCAAAGTGTTGTGAAATTCCAATGACTTCAAACAAGTGAGGATAAAGCGCGCGTGGGCCTGAAAATCGTCATTCCAAAAGAAACCGCTGAGTTTGAAAACCGAGTGGCCGCCTCACCGGAAACAGTAAAAAAACTGGCCGCTCTGGGATGTGAAATCACCATAGAATCAGGCGCGGGAGAACGGGCGGCACTTCCCGACGATACCTACAAGGAATCCGGCGCAAAAATTACAAAAGCCATTGATACGGCTGTAAAGTCTGCTGATATCGTTCTGCGCGTTCAGGCCGATAATGTCCCGGCAATGAAGAAGAACGCCCTGCTCGTTGGCCTGTTTAGCCCCTATAACAACGCCGATCTACTGGATGCCTTGGCAAAAGCGGGCATCACCGCTTTTGCCATGGAATTGGTACCGCGCATCAGCCGGGCGCAGAGCATGGATGTGCTCTCCTCCCAATCAAACCTTGCCGGATATAAGGCCGTTTTGGATGCGGCCGAGCATTACGCCAGCGCCTTCCCCATGATGATGACAGCCGCCGGAACTGTTCCCCCCGCCAAGGTTTTCGTGATGGGGGCCGGCGTTGCGGGCTTGCAGGCCATCGCCACAGCACGCCGTTTGGGCGCTGTTGTCACGGCTACGGATGTGCGCCCGGCGGCGAAGGAACAGGTGCAATCTCTCGGCGCGTCTTTTGTGGCGATTGAGGATGAGGAATTCAAAGAAGCCGAAACCGCCGGGGGCTATGCCAAGGAAATGTCCGATTCCTATAAGAAAAAACAAGCAGCGCTGGTCGCCGAACATATCGCCAAACAGGATATCGTGATCACCACCGCGCTGATCCCAGGCCGCCTGGCCCCGAAACTGATTGATGAGACGATGGTCAAATCCATGAAGCCCGGCAGCGTCATTGTCGATCTGGCGGTTGAAACAGGCGGGAATTGTGCACTTTCGAAAGCCGGAGAGATTATCGAAAGGCACGACATCAAAATCGTCGGTCACCATAATGTGCCCGGTCGACTGGCCAAAGATGCCTCCCTGCTCTATGCAAAGAACCTCCTTAACCTGCTCATGCTGATCATTGATAAGGAAAGCGGCACACTTAAGATCGATTGGGAAGACGATATCGTCAAAGGCATTGCCCTGACCAAAGATGGAAAAATCATTCATCCGAATTTTTCGGCAGCAAAAAAAGCTCCCGCCAAGAAAACGCCTACTAAAAAATCCACTTCAAAAAAGAAAGAGGATTAAGCCATGACTGAGGATAAACGCACCATCACCGACAGCGCCGCCGATATTGCCAGCCGCGCGCAGGAACTGTCCGATTATGCCGCCAATCTGGCTGTAGAAGCCAGCCGCGTTATGGTCGAAGGCGGGGCGCACGGCCAGCCCTTCATCATCACCGGGTTGACGGTTTTTGTTCTGGCTTGTTTCGTTGGTTATCACGTTGTCTGGCGGGTGACACCGGCTTTGCATTCCCCATTAATGGGCATAACAAACGCCATTTCTTCAGTAATTATCGTCGGCGCGGTGATTGCTCTGGGCGTGGCTGAAGCCAGCGGGTTTTCAAAATTCATGGCATTTATGGCTGTTACACTGGCCTCCGTTAATATTTTTGGCGGCTTTATCATTACACGCCGCATGCTCTCCATGTTTAAGAAGAAGGGTTAGGAACAATGGAAATTTTAGCCCATCTCACTTATCTGGTTGCAGCGGTGCTGTTTATTCTGGCACTGCGCGGGCTTTCACATCCCGAAACGGCGCGCCAGGGGTTAAATTTTGGTATGGCCGGGATGGGGCTGGCGGTTTTGACCACCCTGCTTCTGCCACAGGTCAGCAGCTATTTCCTCATCATCCTCGGCATCGCGCTCGGCGGCGGGATCGGCGCCTATATCGCCAACCGGATTGAGATGACGGCCCTGCCCCAGCTTATGGCGGCCTTTCATTCACTGGTCGGTCTGGCAGCTGTTTTTGTAGCTGCGGCGGCCTTTTACAACCCGGAAGCCTATGGCATCGGCCATGCTGGTGAAATCCATCTGGCCAGTTTGATTGAAATGTCAGTCGGTCTGGCCATCGGAGCGGTCACCTTCACCGGCTCTGTCATTGCCTGGGGCAAGCTGCAGGGCACCATCTCCGGAAAACCGGTGACATTCGGCGGCCAGCATCAATTAAATGCGGCATTGGGGGCAGGCCTCCTGCTCCTGATTATCCTGTTGTGCCTGACGCAAAGTACGTTCATCTTCTGGTTGATCGTGCTGGTTTCTCTGGCCCTTGGCATTCTCATGATCATCCCAATTGGCGGGGCGGATATGCCGGTGATTGTCTCCATGCTCAATAGTTACTCTGGCTGGGCCGCGGCCGGTATCGGCTTTACGCTGCACAATAACCTGCTGATTATCGTTGGTGCGCTGGTGGGCGCTTCGGGCGCGATCCTCTCCTACATCATGTGCAAGGGCATGAATCGTTCCTTTATCTCCGTCCTGCTTGGCGGCTTTGGTGGTGAACAAAGCACAGGCGCCGCGCATGATTACGGCGACCGCCAGGCCAAGATCGGCGCAGCCGAAGATGCCGCCTATATCCTGAAAAATGCCTCGAAAGTCATCATCGTGCCCGGTTACGGCATGGCGGTGGCTCAGGCCCAGCATGCCTTGCGCGAGATGGCCGATATCCTTAAAGCCGAAGGCATCGATGTGAAATACGCCATCCATCCGGTGGCGGGGCGCATGCCCGGCCATATGAATGTCTTGTTGGCCGAGGCCAATGTGCCCTATGACGAGGTGTTCGAGATGGAGGATATCAATCGCGAATTCGCGCAGGCCGATGTGGCCTATGTGATCGGCGCGAATGACATCACCAATCCGGCGGCCAAAACCGACAGCTCTTCACCCATTTACGGCATGCCGGTTCTGGATGTTGAAAAGGCCGGAACCGTGCTCTTCGTCAAGCGCTCCATGGGATCGGGCTATGCCGGGATTGATAACCCGCTCTTTTTTGAAAGCCAGACGATGATGCTGCTCGATGATGCCAAGAAAATGACCGAGAACATCATCAAGGCGATGGAACACTGATTCTATCAGTTTGTTTCCGTCTCTGCAGCTTTACACATTTGGTTTAGGTTGTGCCAAAAGCTTAGCTTTCAGCTCTGCCAAATGTGCCATCATTTTGTCCGCGTAAAGCGGCACCGTAGCGGCAATCAAAGCATCTTCACAAACCTTTATTCCCATGGGATTATCATATTCCCTATGATTAGACTCAGAATCATTAGGCTCAATGCTATAATATCCATCACCCCAATCCTTTTGAGCAAGACCAACCCTGGCAACACTTTCCAGAAGCCTGTGGGCATCTTCATCTGATAGAGTTGCAGCATGCTTCATCAAACCATCAACAAGCGGACTATGGCCAGGTTCGGAAAAATCGACTTCTGCAATCATCGTTCCAACGATATTAAGCCCCCAATCATCTACGATAGCTTTTGCTTTTGAAAAATCGGGCATAACGCCATGCTTTTTGACGTAGGCGAGGCAATGTTCGGTTGCTTTCTCTATATCGAAATTGTAACTATTAATGTCAGTAAATAAGCGGCGCTCATCGATTTCTGGGTCGATCGTAAGAGCATGTTGATGGATTTCTTCATGTTCAAATACGCAATGCGATCTTAAAATACCAGCAACAACGCCATCCTTATCATCAGATGCAAGACCCTCAGTCACAATAACTTTTATTGTTTCAACATTTTCAGGTGAGAGATCATCGTATGTTTCCATAACATTTAAAATATATGAACTTTTTGTTCTTTCGACCACAGCCATGCAGATTGAAAGCAAGTCAGGATGATCTTCCGCAATGATATTATCCTGAACAATCAAATATACAGGATCAGAAGAATTGATAAGAGCCATGAACACCAAATCATTATATGTGCGTCCACCTTGATTAAATGTTTTATCAATATCGCGTAATGTTTCGGGCTTTCTCTGAATGATCATTTCCACAATTTCACCATAACGCTCAGTATCTTCAGGAATATCTGATAATTTTAATCGATGATTATTAACATGCTGCGCAACCACCTTGGCAATTTCAAAGCGCTTTTGATCCTCGCGGGGAAGATGCTTGTATATATTGTAGTTTAATTCAACTAGGGCACGAAGCGCCTCTGGGCTTTCCATGAACGGCTGATCATACATGAATTTTATCAAACTTGGGTTCGTGCGAATGCTTCCAACTGTATCTTCATCCAAACCTACGGACGAGAAGGAAAATTCGGTTTTTACGGCCATTAGAAAAACTCCTTTGTTTTTATAGCAAAGTGTCATAGCACCCCCACATAAAATATGTCAACAAAAACCTTTTTGTTTTTCTGCCGGAAATCATTGTAAAATAAAACAAAGGAGCTTAATGCATCATCCACCTGATTTAGAAGAAAGATTCACAGAACCGCCGGGCTGGCGCTGGCACAGCTTTGAGCGCAAAGGGCGGCGCATCCGTTTTGGTACGGTTTCCCCTCAAGGCACCGTGCCTAAGGCCACGATCGTTTGCCTGCCTGGATTATCCGAATTTTGCGAAAAATATTTTGAAATCGCCCGCGATCTGGTCGCGAAGAATTATGCATTTTGGGTAATTGATTGGGCCGGACAAGGCAAATCCTCCCGGCCTCTCTCCAACCCGCTTAAGCGCCATTCGTATGGTTTTGATGATGATATTGAAGATTTTCACGACTTTATCGACAGCTATGTCTGGCACGCCAGTGTCGATCCCAAAACCGGGAGAATCCCGCTTGTGATGCTTGCGCATTCCATGGGCGGGAATATCGGCCTGCGTTATCTACAGCACTATCCTCAGGCGTTCAAATGCGCAGGGTTTTCCGCACCCATGATCGGCATTCACGCGCTTCAATCTCTGCCGAAGCCGCTCGCCATGGCACTGGCGCGAACCCTCAATACAGCACTGGGTAAAAGCTTCACCAGCGGACACGGCCGGGCTAGCCGCAAACAAAACCAAGTTTTCGCAAACAACGTACTGACCAGCGACCCTATACGCTTCACTCTGATGGAGCGCTGGATGAATTTTGACCCGGAACTGCGTATCGGCGATGTCACCTTCGGCTGGGTCTATCAGGCGCTAAAATCCTGCTACAAGGTCCAAAATCCGGATTTTCTAAAGTCGATAGAGACGCCCTGCCTGCTTGGCTATGCCGAACATGAATCCATCACCGATAACGCCGCTACCCTCAAGGCCGCAAAGATTTTACCAAAGGCAACGCCCCTTGAACTTCAAGGCTCACAACATGAAATCCTCATGGAACGCGATGAGATACGCAATGTGTTTCTCAAAGTCTTCGACGATCTGATCCGGACCACCTTGGCATCAGGCCATTAAATCACGAAATAATTGCGCTTACAGGGTGTTATATGTATAAGTAACACCCTTAAAGAGAGCACCATGACGGTACTAAAAAACATTCCAGACGTGGAAAAGCGGTTTTTGCAGCCTCCCAACTGGAGGTGGGAAGCCCTGAAAACACCCAATGGCCGGTCATTACGCTATGGCATGGTATTGCCGGAAAACGGTACGCCGGAGAAAATCGTGATCTGCCTTCACGGTCTTACCGAATTTGCAGAAAAATACTTTGAAACGGCGCGCGACTGCCTGAGCCAAAATCTAGGCTTTATTGTGCTGGACTGGATGGGGCATGGAAAATCCGACCGGCCGCTGAGCAATCCTCACAAAATTCACTCCGACGGGTTCCAGAGCAATGTAGATGACCTGCACCAGCTCGTCTGTGAGGTTGCCGCACCCTTGTCAGAGCGAACCGGCGCGCCTCTTTCCATGCTGGCGCATTCCATGGGAGGGAATATAGGATTGCACTATCTTGCGCAACATCCGGATATGTTTGAATCTGCCGCTTTTACAGCGCCCATGATCGGCATTATTCCCCTGAACATGCTGCCAAAAATGTCGTCTTTCATGCTGACCTTTGCTCTGAACGCCCTCATGGGAACGCATAAATTTCCCTATGGAGTACGCCCGCACCCGGATTCAATCATAGGAAAAAATATTTTTGCCGGTGATCCCCTACGTGGAACTTTACACAGGGCATGGGTGAAGGCCGATCCCACCCTGAAAGTGGGTCATTTTACCCCCGGCTGGTTGCATCATGCACATAAATTCTGCCTTCAATTACAAAAACCGGAGACTTTAGCCCACATCAAAACTCCGTGCGTGATTGCACTGGCCGGGCAGGACTCACTGGTCAGCAACAGCACCATAAGGAAGGCCGCCGGGCATATCCCCCACTGCACATTGCTGGAATTTCCCCGGGCAAAACACGAACTTTTTATGGAGAGAGATGAAACCAGGAGTGTATTAATGACAGCTGTTTTTGAGCATATCCGCAATCCCGGCATACGCGCTGATGTATCTCTTGAACCTTATGGAGAAACAAGGCATGCTGTGGGATGTCAGCCAGCAACATCATAAAATGAGGACACAATGACAGAAAGCAGAGATAGTATCCGCCTGAGCGATCGTATCGTATCCGCCCTTGAACTAGCGGTAGAGCAAAAAGATGTAAAGGTTGCAGAAATGCTGACCAAAGCCTTAGAAATCGCAATGACCCGCAACACGGGCGGCGGTGAGTTTGTAGAGCGCCGGGATTATCCGCCGGAAATTGCCAAAATTATGGACCGGCTGAGCGATCTGCGCGATCAAAGCGCCGCTGTTTAGGCAATCAGCGCCAGCCAATCTTCCTCGCTTAAAACCTCAACACCCAGCTCCTGCGCTTTTTTAAGCTTGGAGCCTGCATCTGCGCCCGCAATCACGTAATCGGTTTTCTTGGACACAGAGCCGGAAACTTTCGCACCCAGTGTTTCGGCTTTGGCTTTTGCCTCTTGCCTGCTCATCTTCTCCAGCGTGCCGGTGAAGACCACGGTCTTTCCAGCGACCGGACTATCGCCGATTTGCGGCATTTCATAGGGCTGGATGTCGAGCTGGGCCTCCAGCCCGGCCAACACCTCCTGATTATGCGGCTCGGCGAAAAAGCCCAGAATATCATCCGCCACCGCCGGGCCGATATCCTCGATCGCCAGCAGATCATCACGTTCAGCCTGTTTCAGATGCGCCAGATCGCCATAAACCCCGGCCAGCCTTTTCGCCGTCGCCTCACCGACCTGGCGGATACCAAGGGCATAGATAAAACGGTTGAACGCAATGGTCCGGCGCGCATCTATCGCGGCGAATAAATTCTTCTCTGACAGTTCGCCCCAGCCTTCACGTTCGCGGATCGGCACCTCCAGCGTTTTATTTCGCTCGGCCAGTCTGAAAATATCCGCCGGGCTTTTGATGAGGGCCTCTTCGTAGAACTGCTCAATGATCTTGCTGCCCAGCCCCTCAATATCAAAGGCCAGGCGGGAGACGAAATGTTTCAGCCGCTCCACCGCCTGCGCCGGGCAGATCAACCCGCCGGTGCAGCGCGTGACCACATCATCACCCTCGCGGATCGCCGCAGAGCCGCAAGCCGGGCAGGTATCGGGGAATTCAAAATCCTGCTCCGCCCCGGTGCGTTTTTCCTCCAGCACTTTGACCACCTGCGGGATTACATCGCCGGCGCGCTGGATCACGACCGTATCGCCGATCTTCACGCCCTTGCGCTCGATCTCATCCTTGTTATGCAGCGTCGCATTGGACACCACCACGCCACCGACGCTGATCGGTTCCAGCCGCGCAACGGGCGTGAGCGCGCCGGTGCGGCCAACCTGGATGTCGATGCCGTTTACAATGGTCACGGCCTGCTCCGCCGGGAATTTATGCGCCGTGGCCCAACGCGGCGCGCGGGAGACAAACCCTAACCGCTCCTGCCAGTCCAGCCGGTTGACCTTATAGACTACACCATCAATCTCGTAATCCAGATGCGGGCGTTTCTCCAGCAGGGCTTCGTAATTCGCCATGATCTCCGCCACGCCCGTCACCACCCGCGCCTCCTCTGCCACGGCGAACCCCCATTGCCTCAATTCTTGAATTATGTAAAATTGAAAAGGGGGTGTAGGGGCATTCTGTTTGGGGGTGAGAAGGTTGAGGGCACCTGGATCAGAAACCCCATACGCAAATAAATGCAGCGGGCGCTGCGCTGTAATGGTGCTATCAAGCTGGCGTACGGAGCCGGCCGCCGCATTGCGCGGGTTGGCGAAAACTTTGCCGCCCGCCTCTTCCTGCTCCTTGTTCAGCTTTTCAAAATCACTGCGGCGCATATAGATCTCGCCGCGCACCTCGACGATCTCCGGCGCACCGGCGGGCAAGTTCTTCGGCACATCGGCAATCGTCATCACATTGGCGGTGATATCCTCACCTTCCGCGCCATCGCCGCGCGTGGCGGCCTGCACCAGCTTGCCACCCTCATAACGCAGCGTGCAAGACAAGCCGTCAATCTTCGGCTCAGCCAGAAGCTCGACCGGCTCATCCTCAGCCAGACCAAGAAAACGCCGGATGCGGGCATAGAAATCTTCGACATCGTCTTCAGTAAACACATTCGACAGCGAGAGCATCGGCACCGCATGCTTAACCTTTTTAAAGCCGGATGACGGCGCGGCGCCCACCGTCTGGGTCGGGCTGTCGGGCGTGACCAGCTCCGGATGCGCCGCCTCAATCGCCTCCAGCTCCGCGCGCAATTTATCGTAATCCGCATCGGAGATATGCGGCGCGTCCTGCTGGTAATAAGCCTTATCCGCCGCGCGTATATCGCGCACCAGCTCCGCATGGCGGACTTTGACATCGAGTTTTTTCAGATCGAAGAGAGACATGCTCATGCCGCCCGCCCCGTCTCCAACAACTTATCTGCCGCGGCGCGAGCCTCGTCGGTGATTGAGGCGCCGGCCAGCATGCGGGCGATTTCCTCGCGCCTTTCCTGTGCACTATCGAGCGCCAGAATGCTGGTTTTCAGATCCTTCGCCCCGTCCTTGCGCACGATGTAATGATGCGCGGCGCGGGCCGCGACCTGCGGCGCGTGCGTGACCACCAGCACCTGTTTGGCCTGCGCCAGCCGTGCCAGACGCTCCCCCACCGCATCGGCGGTCGAGCCGCCAATCCCCGTATCCACCTCATCAAAAATCAGCGTGGCGGCCGCCCCGACCTCGGCCATTACAACCTTGAGCGCCAGCATAAAGCGCGCCATTTCCCCGCCCGAGGCAATCTTGTTCAGCGGCCCCGGCTCCGCCCCCGGATTGGTCGCCACCAAAAATCGTACGCGGTCCATGCCGCCCGGCCCCCATTCAGATTCTTCCAAAGGCTCGACGCCCGTCACAAAGCGCGCCTTATCGAGCTTGAGCGGTTTTAATTCCGCCGCCACGAGCTTGTCCAGCTTCGCCCCGGCTTTGATGCGTTTGTCCCGCGCGGCTTCCGCCGCCGCGATATAGGCGGTGCGGGCGCGTTCCACCTCTTTGATTTTTGCCGCCAGCACATCATCGGCATGTTCGATCATGTTGAGCTTGGCGGCCAGCTCATCGCGCAGCGCGGGCAGCTCATCAACGCTGCACCCATGCTTGCGCGCCTGCGCGCGCAGGGCAAACAGCCGCTCGTCAATGGTTTCAAGGGAATGTTCCGTATCCTGAAAATCACTCGAAACGGTTTCGATCGCGGCGATTGCCTCGGCCATTTCCTCGGTCGCGCGCTGTAACGGGCCGGTAATCGCCTCCCCCGCCGTGCCCAGCTTTCCGGCAACCTTATCAACCGCGCCCCAGGCCGCGCGCACCGGATCATCCTCGCCATTTAGCGCCTGATAAGCCGCATCAAGCGCGCTCAGAACCTGCTCCCGGCTCATAAGGCGTTCACGCAAGGACGCCAACTCGGCCTCTTCACCTGCCTGCGGGCCGAGCCCGTCCAGATCCTCGATCGAGCCGCGTAAATACTCTTCCTGCGTGCGCGCCTTTTCCGCGTCTTCTCTGAGTGATGAAAGCGCCTCTTCCGCCAGCCTCCATTGCGACCACGCCTTTGCGGGGGCTTCATCAACCCCGGCATATTCATCCAGCATCAGGCGGTGCATGGCGGTATTGAGGAGGCCCTGCGTTTCGAACTGGCCGTGAATTTCCACCAGCGCATCACCAACCTCGCGGAGCAAACCAATGCTTACGGGCTGGTCATTGATATAGGCTTTGGAGCGGCCATCAGCGCTTAAAGAACGGCGCAGGATAAGCCCCTCGCTTACCTCTAAATCTGCGCCTTGTAATATTTTGTAAGCGGGATGATTTGGCTGAACATCGAAGACCGCCATCACCTGCGCCTGTTCTGCCCCGCGCCGCACCAGCGCACTGTCACCGCGTGCGCCCAGCGCCAGCCCCAGCGAATCAAGCAAGATGGATTTGCCCGCCCCCGTCTCTCCGGTCAGGGCGCACAGCCCATTCTGGAACGCGATCGACAGGCGCTCGATCAACACCACATTTTCTATTCTCAGGTTACTCAACATGACGGATACCCGCCTTTAGTCCGGTTTAAAAATAGAGTCTATTGTCCGGTCCACAAATCCGCGATCCTCCAGGATCCTCTGGCGCGCCTGCTCATCCAGCAATTCGTAGCTGCGCTCATACCATTTGCTGCCCGGGTAATTATGCCCCAGAACAGCCGCAATGCGATATGCCTCCTCTTTGAGGCCCAGGGTCAAATATGCCTCCACCAGCCGATGCAGAGCCTCGGCGACATGGGTGGTCGTTTGGTATTCCTTCACCACCGCGCGAAAACGGTTAATAGCAGAATTCACATGACCGCGGGCGAGGTAATACCGGCCGATTTCCATCTCTTTTCCGGCCAAATGGTCCAGAGTCAGGTCGCGCTTGAGCGTGGCATCGCGCGTATATTTACTGTCCGGGAAGCGACGGATCAGCGTATCAAAAGCATCCATGGCCAATTCTGTCATTTGCTGGTCGCGGCGCACATCCGAAATCTGCTCGTAAAAACTAAGCGCTTTGAGATAGTGCGCGTAATCGACATCCTTGTTGCCGGGGTGAAGCTCAATAAAGCGGTCCAGAGCCAAAACCGCCTCATCATAGCGCTGCGAGAGGTAATAGGCATAGGCGGCCATCAATTGCGCCTTGGTCGCCCATTGTGAATACGGGTGCTGGCGCTCGACCTCTTCAAAATACTTAGTCGCATCGCGGAAATTTTCTTCATCCAGCGCATCGGCGGCTTTGTTGTACAAAATCTCTACCGGCTCCTCAACCTGGGCATCTTCCTCCCCGTCAGACGCACAGCCCGTCAAAATTACGGGTAAAAGGGCACAAAGAAACAAAAAAGCCAGACGATGGGAAAACATGCAAAATCTCCAAAAAGCAGTAAAACGCTTCTATATCTTCTAAACCGCTTTGGGTTGAAAATAAAGAGATAAGCCTATTCCGGCCCTTGGAAAATGGGGATTTTCTGTTAAGCCTGCACGCTCAGATGCATAAAATCGTCATACACATGCAGATGCTGGCCGGTTTCACTCCAGTCACCGTAAACCTCGATCATATCCCAGGCATCAGGAGCCGCAAACAAAGCATGGAGAACAGCATTGTTAATAGCGTGTCCTGCCTTAATTCCGTCATAGGCGCCCTGAATACGTGCGCCTGCCAGATAGAGATCGCCAATCGCATCCAGAAGCTTGTGGCGTATAAATTCATTTTCATGACGCAGCCCTTCCGGGTTCATCACACCGTCCTGATTCAGGACGATGGCATTATCCAGCGAGCCGCCACGGGCCAAGCCGTTCTGGCGCATCCACTCTACTTCCTGCAGGAAGCCAAATGTACGGGAATCGGCAATATCATGCTTGAAATTGCCATTTACGAGCTTGGTTTCAAAATTCTGGCGGCCGATCTGCGGATGATCGAACTCAATCTCGCCTGAAAACACGCTACCCTCTGCAGGCTTAAGACTGACGCGCTTGCCGTCCTGCTCAACAGAAATTTCCTTCAGAATACGAATAACCCGGCGGGGCGTCTTTTGAATCTGTGTCCCCGCATCCTCAATCAACTCCACAAACGGCATGGCACTGCCATCCATAACCGGCACTTCTTCGCCATCCAGCTCTACAACTGCGTTATCAACACCGCAACCGCGCAAAGCCGACATCAAATGTTCGATTGTGCCCACGCGCACGCCGTCCTCATTGCCGATCACGGTGCAGAGTTGTGTATCCACAACGTGATTCCACAGAGCTGGAATAACATTATTCTTATCCACCACATCCGTGCGCACGAAGACAATTCCGGCATTCTCAGAAGCAGGTTTGAGACACAGATTAATCATCCGGCCGCTGTGCAGCCCGATGCCCGAAAGACGGATGGAAGATGAAAGTGTTGTTTGCATATGCTTTTTATACTTCTGCTTTTTTATACATCAGTTTTATTGCAATAATCTTAATACAATATAGGAAACCCAACCCCTTAACGGCAAATCACGCTTTATTGCGCCGTGTTACAATTCCCTGAAATATAACCGCAACCCCCGAAAAAAAGCCCCTTCTCAGGGGCTTTTAGGTCTTTCATCAATGAAGGAGATTAATTCGCTTGCCGCCTTAAGAAGGCCGGAATATCCAGCTCATCCTCATTCTTGCCCTGCGGGGCGGCTGCCGGAGTATCAATATTCAGGCTGCCCTGTGCGACCTTACGTGGCGGCACGGAAGGAGACGGAGCATATGACGGACCGCTGCTACCCTGTGGGCTTGGCGCCAAGCGCTCCTGACGGCGGGGTTGCGGCTCTTCACGGAAGCCATCGATTGTCTGCTGAACCGTGCCGGTAATACGCTCAAACAAAGATGGTGTGCGCGGCTTGGCCGGACCTGCCTGCTGAGCCGGTTGACGCGGTGGATTAAGATGCAATCCTGGCGCTTTCTGAACCGAGCCTTCATATTGATCTGAAGCGGCGGGGGAAGAGCCAGAAGGCTGGGGCGTATTCTGCATCCGGGTATGAAATGCGCCGGTTTGCGTTGAATTAACAGCATCCATTTCATCCTTGGAAATCTCTATCGGCCGAGGCGGAATAAAGGAGTCCTTATACCGCGTGCCGCGCATTGCGGTGTTCTGAGGCAATCCCACCCCTGAACCGCCTTGCGCTTCACCCGATTCCGAAGAGGTAAATTGCTGTTGCTCAAACAAGTCGCTCTCAGGTTCTGCTGCAATCCCCTGCTCCCTAGCCTGAATGGGGGCGGGCGCCGTAATACCCTTCACATTCTGCGAAGCAGAGGTTGGATAACTCCCTGGTCGTACATTGGACAAAGGCTGCGCCTGGCCAGGCGCAGATTCCGTGTTTGGCGTCGCACGCTCCAGCGTATTTCGTGACGTTGCATCCGTCTTGACACCGCCAGATGTCGTGCGGCGCTGCTGCACGGATTCTTTTTCAATCCCGGTCGCCACGATAGACACACGCATAACACCTTCCAGCGTATCATCGAAGGTCGCCCCAAAGATGATATTGGCGTCCGGATCAACTTCATCACGAATGCGGTTACAGGCTTCATCGGCTTCGAACAGGGTCATGTCGTATCCGCCTGTCACATTGATAATAACGCCATGCGCGCCTTTCATTGAAATATCATCCAGAAGCGGATTGTTGATCGCCGCCTCGGCCGCCTCAATCGCGCGCTTATCGCCGCTGGCCTCGCCGGTCCCCATCATGGCTTTGCCCATTTCCAGCATTGCAGTACGGATATCGGCAAAATCCAGATTAATCAGACCCGGTCGAACCATTAGGTCCGTCACTCCGCGCACGCCGGATTGCAGTACACTGTCGGCCATCTTGAATCCTTCGGCAAAGGTGGTCTTCTCATTGGCCACACGGAAGAGATTCTGGTTTGGAATAACAATCAGCGTATCGACATAATCCTGCATCTCTTCAATACCCGCTTCGGCGGATTTCATGCGATGCGACCCTTCAAAATGGAACGGCTTGGTTATAACGCCAACCGTTAAAATTCCACGCTCGCGGCATGCCTTGGCAATCACAGGAGCCGCACCAGTCCCCGTACCTCCGCCCATACCGGCCGTCACAAAGGCCATATTCGCACCATCCAGATATTGCATGACTTCTTCCAGAGATTCTTCCGCGGCCGCTTTACCGACCTCAGGCTTCGAGCCAGCACCAAGGCCACCTGTCACATTCGCGCCCAATTGAATCTTATTCTCGCTCAAGGAATGCTCCAATGCCTGGGCATCCGTATTACAAACTAGGAACTCACACCCCTCCAGATTAGAAGAGATCATGTTGTTCACGGCATTTCCGCCCGCGCCCCCAACACCAATCACGGTGATCTTCGGCGAGAGTTTTTGAACTTCGGTGGGTTGCATTTTTATATTGATCATTTGTTCGTGTCCCTAACGAGGTTTGGTCGGTTACGATGTAAAAGAGCTTACGTCGCGGTAGGTGATTTTGAGTCTAAGAGAGAAAAACGCGAGTGCAAAGTGAAAATGTGAGAGAATTCACAGGCTTGCTGTGGATTTCTTGTGATTTCATCCTATCACCGCTTCAGCACAAACTCCAAAAACTTTCGCTAAGTGACTCTTCCGATTCATTTTTTTGACTCTCGCGATTTTTATACAAAGACTGAAAAACGGCTGTGACATTATCCTGTGGATAATTTTTGTTTAACCATGTTGAAAACTTGAAGATAAGTCGGGGGATAGATTCTTCGCCCTTTGTAGAACGAAGGACAAAAAATTACCAATTCTCCCGCAACCATACTTTTGCCCGCTCCCACATCGTGCCTGGCTCGACCTGCGCCATAATATCGGCAGGCATTTCGTGGCTACGCTCGGACACATAAGTCAAAAGCCCGGCCGTCGTTGCAAAGGCCGGTCCGGCAACCGCATCAGGCAACCCGCCCAAGCGGATCGGATGCCCCAGCCGTATCTGCTTGTCCAGAACATGCCCGGCAAGATCCTTGATCCCCGGACTTTGCGATGCGCCGCCGGTCAGCACAACACGCCGCCCGATCACGGGACCAAGCCCACTGTCATGCAGGCGCGAACGCACCAGCTCAAAAATCTCCTCAAGGCGCGGCTGGATAATCCCAACCAGCAATGATCTTGGCACATGGTTCGGCGCGGCGCGCTCATCCTCACCCAGGCGAGGAACATCGATCAACTCGCTTTCATCCAGTTCCGAAGCAATCGCACTCCCATATAAGGCCTTCAAACGCTCAGCATCCGCTATGGAGGTCGTCAGGCCCTTGGCGATATCGCTGGTCACATGCTGCCCGCCGATCGGAATGGCATCGGCATAAATCATCACACCTGAATGAAACACCGCAAAGCTGGTCACGCCGCCGCCAATATCAATCACCGTGCACCCCAGATCCATTTCATCCTCAACCAGACAAGCCAGCCCGGCGGCATAGGCCGAATGGCACAACACGGAAATATCCAGATGTGAGCGCTCTATGCATGTCGCGATATTGCGGAGCGAGGTCATCGATCCGGTGACAATGTGAATATCCACGCTCATATTCTGGCCGAACATGCCGCGCGGCTCGCGGATACCGGCATTGCCGTCAATCCTGTAATCCACCGGGATTGTATGGATTAGCTCATAATCCTCGCTCACCGCCTCATCCTGCGCCTTCGACAACGCCCGGCGGACATCGTTATCCGTAACCTCGTGTCCCAGAATCTGCACATCGGCGCTGTGGGAATGGGAATGCGCATGAACGCCCGGAAGGTTCACAATAACCTCGCGCAGAGGATACCCCTTCATCACATCGGCGGCCATATTTTCCGCCGCATGCACCGTTTGGCGAATGCAGGCTTCCGCCGCATCCAGATCGGTAATCGCGCCGCTCTTAATCCCCCTGGAGGCATGATGCCCGACGCCCAGAACTTCAAATCCACCCTCATCGTCAATCACACGGCCGATGAAACAGGCGATTTTGGAAGAACCGATATCCAGCGCGGCAAGCAACGATCCTTTGGGTTTGTAATGTGGTTTCATTGATTTTACGCGTGCCTTACTTTAAATGCTGTTTCCTGTTTTTAATCCTGCCTGTGTGGCCCCGGAGCCTTCCGCACCACTCATATAATCCTGAACTTTCCCAGGCTTGGTGCGCAAGATGATACGATCCTTTTCACGCAAATCAATAGCGCTGAGCTCCGTATCCATCAAACCGCTTTCGGCCTGTGCCTGAGCAAGCCTGTCAAGCGCAGGCCCAACATCCCCCTCCGGCAAACGAACCTCTATGGAATTGGTCATGATCAAATCCCAACGCCGATCTCCCACCCATTTCGCCGCTTGCACTCGCGGAAAAATATCAGAATGGGATTGCAAAGCCTGCATCAAAGCGCCCGCATGATCCGGCGCGTTTTGCCCCATGACAATCACAAAACCCTGAAACCGCGCCATGCCGCCGGTTGCGATCACCTGCCCGTCCGTGTCAATCAGCTTCAGCTTCCCTTCCGTTTGCCACAACGCCATTGGCGTGCGCTCGGCAATATGCACATAGACCGTATCGGGCAAGCGGCGCTCCACCACCACATCCTGCACCCATGAAATCTGGCGGATTAAATCCTGCGCCTCAAGCGGATTAACAGCAAAAAGCGGATCGCCCTTGCGCGTATTCAAAAGCCCCAGCAATATATCCGGGTCGGTATAATGCCGCCCTTCCACCAGTATATTTTCAACCTTGAATCCCATGGCAGCCGTGGTCTTTACGGTTTGCTGGCGTGTCCACTTACCGGCTGATTCAAACCCGCCACCAAGCCACATCCAGGCCCCCAACCAAAGAACAAAAACCGCAACAGCCGCACCAATCCCAAAGCGGCGCAACCATGGCAAAACGACAGCCAATCTTCCCTTGCGCCTCTTATTCACGCGCTTTTGAGAACGGAGCAATGCCATTTACGTCTTCCTCTTGAACAGCCGCGCATCCGCGGGAACCGGATCTTTGGGAAGGAAGCGTTTCTTGTTTTCAGAAAACGCTTCTTCAATCAAACCGGTCAGGAAATCGCCAAACAACACACTGTCCTGCGCGGCCTCCCACAGGAAATAACCGAAAGACCCGGGGATCGGATTAACCTCATTCAGCCAGATTTCACCGCTTTTGGAATTTCCGATGAAATCAATGCGAGGCGCGCCGGTGCCGTCAATCGCATCGAATAATTTTTTGCCCCAATCCCTGACCTTACTCTCCAGCGCCGCATCAATCTGCGGGTTGATATCCCGCGTCAGAGACAACATACCTTCACTGCTTTGGCCGGGGGTTTTTGCCCCGCCCTTTTTACTTCCGCCCCCGGACAGGTACTTCTCTTTAAAGTCGAGCAATTCGGCGGAGGTTTTCGGCCGCTCGATGGCGGATGTCCTGATCTGACCGCTGAAGCGCGCCACAGCGACATTATATTCCACCAGATTCTGCACAAACGGCTCCACAATCGCCGTATCGTCGTATTCAAACACAGGCGGCAAACAGGCCCGCAATTCCTCTACATTATTTACCTTGGCAATACCGATTGAGCTTCCCAGATGTGACGGCTTCAGGATCACCGGAAAAGAAATACCGGCCGCCTCAATCGTTCTGGCAATATCACCCTCCGGGATCAAATAACCCTGGGCCGGGCGTTTTAAAACCGCATACGGCAAATGCGGAATATCCAGATCGTTTAAAATGCGTTTGGTCAAAACCTTGTCCATCATCACGCCGGTGGCCGTGGTGCGCATGCCAGTATATGGAATTCCAGTCAACTCCATCAAACCCTGCATATTGCCGTCTTCCCCCAACAAGCCGTGAAAGGCAAGAACCGCACAATCAAATTCAATTGCCTTGGCACTACCTATAAAAGGCTGTTCCACAGGCACAAGCCGCCCCGGCCGCCCGGCGCTCACATCCAGACTGACCTGGCGTATCTGCTTCATAGCCTGTGCATCAGGCATATAATTGGCACGCTGGCGCAGCGGCTCACCCACCAACCATGTCCCGTCCAGCCCCACATAAACCGGAAAAGCGTCATAGCGCGCAGAATCAATCGCGCTCAGGGCTTGCAAGCCCGACACAATACTCACATCATGTTCCGGCGAGCGTCCGCCGAAAAAAACGGCTATTCGTTTTTTGGAATTTGGCATAAGTTAAAAAGCACTTTTGAAAAAAGTTAGATTTTGTACAACACGTCGCTCATATTAAACCATGAAACACAGAGCCGTTAAAGAGGAATGGGATCTATTGCAACGCTTTGAACACAACGAAAACGAGATCACCTATATAGAAACGGGCCAAAAAGAAACCCCGATTATTCTCTGGGCACATGGCTGGGGGCAAAACCATGCCGCCTTCCTGCCGCTGGCGCAAAGCTTTGAAAATCAGGGCCGGAATGTGCTGGTGGACTTCCCCGGATTTGGACAATCACCGCCCCCTTCTAAAAACTGGGGCACCGAGGATTACGCAGATTTTTCCGCCGAAATGATCCGCTCCATCACGGATAAACCGGTCCTCTGGGTCGGGCATTCTTTCGGCTGCCGCGTGGGCCTGCAAATCGCCGCACGTCACCCGGATCTTATCAAAGGATTGTTTCTGATCGCCGGGGCGGGCCTACCACGCCGTTTTCCCCTACACAAAAAATTGTATTTCAAGGCGCGAAGTCTTATTTACAAATTCCTCAAAAAACTAATTCCTTTCGGGCTAAGCGAAGACTGGCTAAAAAACAAATTCGGCAGCGCCGATTACCGCAATGCCGGGCCGATGCGCAATATTCTCGTGAAAGTCGTGAATGAAGACCTCAGAGATGTGGCAAAAAATATTCAATGCCCGGTCCGGCTGGTTTATGGGCGCAACGACACGGAAACCCCGCCCGAAATCGGGGAACGCCTGAATACCCTGATAAAGAATTCAAAAATGGTTCACCTCGACGGCCAAGATCATTATAGTGTTTTAGGGCAGGGGCGGCACCAAGTCTCGCCGCTACTTCAGAACTTCTTACGAGAGACGGAAAGTTAAAATGGATATCTTAAATCTGGCAACAACCGTACTGGTCTTCATCGCGTTCATGGCCTTTGCGGGCAAGCGCATGCTGACCTATATGCATATCCTACAACAGGAGGAATATAATAACGGTCGCCTCTGGGGCTGGATAAAATCCAACCGCACTTTTGACAAACGCCTGAGCCTGGTAATGATTATTCTTGGCGCTATCTGGTTTTTTATCCCTGCATTTTTTATCCAGTTTCTTATATTCATCGCCTTTGTGTTCACAGCCTATATTGAAAAAGACCCACGCAAAGATTCTAAAAAGAAGCTGGTTTCCACCGCGCGCGCCAGACGGATTTTCATTCCCGCTTACATTCTGTCTTCTGTTTTGGCGCTATGGTGTTTTGGCCTATCAGAACCATGGATATGGATTGTCAATATACAGGCTCTTCCCTTCTGTTTGATGCTGAGCAATATGCTTATACAGCCCTTTGAAGATGTCGTGCAAAAAAAATACTGGAATGAGGCGCGGGAGAAAATACAACGCCTTAGCCCCACAATTATAGGAATCACGGGTTCGTACGGCAAAACCTCAGTCAAACACATGTTGGGGCATATCCTGAAGAGTCAGGCCCCAACACTCGTGACACCAGGGAGCGTCAACACACCAATGGGAATCACCCGCATTATTCGTGAGGAACTCCAGGAAAATCACAAATATTTTGTGGTGGAAATGGGTGCTTACGGTCCGGGATCTATTGAGCGGCTATGCGCACTTACACCACCGGATTTTGGCATCATAACCGCCATCGGCCATGCGCATTACGAACGCTTTAAATCATTAGAAACTGTATCAGAGGCAAAATTTGAACTGGCCGAAGCCGTTTTCAAAAAAAGCGGAAAAACCATCATTCACGAACGAACACTGCGCTTTCCACATCCGAGAGCCATAAAAGAAAATCACGAAGATGACATCATTGTTGTCGGCGAACCACCAGTTGCAGATAACAGTAAACAGAAAGACCCTTTCTATATTTCACAAGACGATCTGAAAATTCAAAGAATTCAACAACTTCCCACAGGCCTGGAGATACGGCTGAGCTGGAAGGGGACCACCTATATTTTTGAGGTCCCGCTTTACGGCCTTCATCACGGCCACAATGCCGCGCTCGCCTTTGCCGCCGCAAGAACCATGGGTATCGATACACAGGACATTGTCGATTCCTTCCGCTCCCTTCCGCAAATCGAACATAGGCTGGAGGTGAAGAAACAGGGTGACCTGACCGTCATTGACGATGCCTACAACTCCAACCCGCTGGGCTTTCGTTCCGCCCTGGATCTTCTTTCAATTGTCGGCAACAAAGGGCGTAAAATACTCATCACGCCCGGCATGGTGGAGCTGGGGGCCGCGCACAATGAAGCCCATGAAAAAATTGGAAACTACGCAGGACAGGTCTGTGACATGGCCATCGCAGTGAGTCCCAAGCGCATTCCGACTTTTATCAAGGGCTTTAAGGCGACATCAAATGGCAAAACCTTGGTCGAGGTCGCAACATTTGACGAGGCACAGAAATGGCTCATGAAAAACAAACAGCCCGGCGATGTTGTTTTGATTGAAAATGATTTGCCCGATATGTATGAACGCATTCCGAAAATGTAGGACATCGTCATTGCGAAGAGGCCGACACGGCAATCTATATGGATTGCCACGCTCCTTAACGGTCGCTCGCGATGACGTGATATATCATATTTTCTCTCCGACCCGCTTAATTTCCCAGCGCAGCTCCAGCCCCAGATCATGAAGAGCGCGCCTGCGGATTTCATCCCCCAGGTTTTCTAAATCCGCCGCCGTGGCATCGCCGGTGTTAATCATAAAATTACAGTGTTTTTCGCTCATCTGCGCGCCGCCGATGCGCAACCCCCGCCCGCCGACTTTCTCAACCACTTGCCAGGCCCGCATATCTTCGGGAAAACCAGCCAGCCGCAAGCTTTCCGGCGCCGGATTGGCAAAGGTCGATCCACCGGTTTTCTCACGGATCGGCTGGGTGTCATTGCGCTTTTTCTTGATATTGTTCATCCGCGTTTTTACGGTCTCATAATCCTCTTTCACACCTTTAAAAAGCGCGCCGATAAAAATCTCACCCTCCGGAGTATCCGTATGACGGTAACTCATATTCAAGTCCTGCACCGTCACGCGCCGGATATCCCCCTGCCGATTCATCAGCGTTGCGCCGACCAGAACATCTTTGACTTCCGTTCCATAGGCCCCGGCATTCATCGCCAGCGCCCCACCGACAGAGCCCGGAATGCCGGATAAAAACTCCAGCCCGCCAATCCCCGACCTCACGGCCGCCGCCGCGATGGTGCCGTTCAATGCTCCAGCCTGCGCCTCAATATACATGTCATCCATAACCGAGACTTTGCTCAGCCCTTTTGACGGCTGAATTACAACGCCGCGAATGCCGCCATCACGGATGATGGTGTTGGCCAGACCTCCCAGAATTGTGAGCGGCCCGGCAGCCTGATACCCCGCCAGAAACGCGGCCAGATCCTCAGCATCCGCCGGACGGAACAGCAGATCCACCGCGCCCCCGCACGCAAACCAGCTCTCTGCGCCCAACGGCGCATTTTCTATCAGCGTGCCACGCACTACGTGTTTAATGTCAGATTTTTCAGGCAGCATTTCCCTTGGCCGCATTCAACAATTTTTCCAGCTCCCTCGGCAACGCGTAGGCCCAGGCGGTAATATCACCCGCGCCCAGGCAAATTACAAAATCGCCGGGACGGGCCAGATCGGCGATCAACGCGGCCATATCCTCACGCGCATCAATCATATGCACATCACGGTGGCCGTGCTTGCGAATACCCTCGGCCAAACTATCACGGTCAAACCCGGCAATCGGCGCTTCCCCGGCTTCATAAACCGGCGCAACCACAACCGCATCGGCATCGTTGAAGCTGGTGCAAAACTCTTCAAACAGGTCCTGAAGGCGCGAATAGCGATGCGGCTGCATCACGGCAATGACCCGTCCGCCTCGTGCCTGCACAGCTTCGCGCGCAGTTTTGAGAACTGTTTCGATCTCCACCGGATGATGCGCGTAATCATCAATCACCGTAACCCCTCCGGCTTCTCCGGTTTTGGTGAAGCGGCGCTTGACCCCGGTAAAGCCGGCCAACCCCTTTTTCAAAAGCGGCGGCGCGGCTCCCATCTGCTGGGCAATACTCAGCGCGACAAGTGAATTTTGAACATTATGCCGCCCCGGCATCGGCAGATACACATCCCGCAGGACAAGCTCCTCATCCCCGGTTGCATAGGCGCTGAAGCGCACATCGAACGTGCTGCCGGCCGCATCGCCCCGGATGTTCGATGCCTGCACATCAGCCTGCGGGTTGAAACCGTAAGTGATGATCCGCCTGTCTTTAACAGACGGGATCAACGCCTGCACCTCCGGGTGATCGGTGCACAACACCGCAAAACCATAGAAAGGCAGGTTCATGATAAACTGGCGATACGCCTTGCGCACATTTTCGAACGAGCCGTATTGCTCCATATGCTCGGCATCCATATTGGTCACCACCGCCACCGTTGCGGGCAGGCGGGTAAAGGTGCCGTCGCTCTCATCGGCTTCCACAACCATCAGGTCGCTGCCGCCCAGACGCACATTTGTGCCGTAGGAATTGACAATCCCGCCATTGATAACCGTGGGATCCAGCCCCGCAGCTTCCAGCATTTCTCCCACCATTGATGTCGTGGTTGTCTTGCCGTGCGTTCCGCCCACTGCGACCGCGCGCTTGAGGCGCATCAGTTCGGCCAGCATTTCCGCCCGGCGCATCACCGGCACACCTGCATGCCGCGCCGCCAGCAGCTCCACATTATCCGACTTCACCGCCGAAGACATGACCACAGCCGCCGGTTTTTCTCCGGCTTCATTGAAAATATTATCGCCCGTATGACCGATCAGGACGCGCATGCCGTTCTCCTGCAGGCGCTTCACATTCGTGCTTTGCGACATATCAGAGCCCTGCACAGCATAGCCCAGCGCATGCAGGATCTCCGCAATACCGCTCATGCCGATACCGCCAATGCCTATAAAATGCAAAAACCCGATGTCTGTGGACATGGCTCTCATACGGTTCATACCCCTTATTAAATTCTATTCGCCCCAGCCGCTCACCAATGCGGTAACCAGATTACCAAGCTTCCTGGCGGCATCGGGCTTCCCGCATGTTCTAGCCTTTTCCGCCGCTTTAAACAAGGTTGACGGATTTTGGAAGAACGTCTCGATCCGCGCCAACAGCGTATCAGGCGTAAAGCCGTTCTCCGTCATCACCCAGGCCCCGCCGACATCGGCGATGGAATCGGCGTTAATTTTCTGCTGCTGATCCTTGTGATGCGGATAGGGAACAAAGATCGCCGGACGTCCCGCCGTGGCCAGCTCCGCAACCGTGCTCGCGCCCGAACGGCCAATAAAAAGATGCGCGCGGGCCAGCAATTTCGGCACATCATCAAAAAACGGAGCCAGATCACACTCGATCCCGGCCTCCCTGTAAACGGCGCGAACACGGTCCAGATCCTCTTCCCGGCATTGCTGTACAACATGCAAGCGTTCACGGTATTCGCCAGACAGCTTCGTCAAAGCCTGGGGCACCACATCACTGAAAACCGTTGCCCCCAGCGATCCGCCCATCACCAATATGCACAAAGGCCCGTCCTGCCCAAAGCCGGGGTACGGCTCGGTATAAAGATCCGAGATATCGGCGCGCACCGGATTTCCTGTAAAAACCGCACGCGCCTTTTCGGTTTCATCCAGCCCCTGCAGATCCGGCAGGGATATCGCAATACGCTCCGCCCGACCGGCCAGATACGCATTGGCACGTCCGATAATCGCGTTTTGCTCGTGGATTACAGTCGGGATTTTCATTTTCTGCG
Organism: uncultured Pseudobdellovibrionaceae bacterium; assembly: GCA_964352675.1. Lineage (GTDB taxonomy): Bacteria > Pseudomonadota > Alphaproteobacteria > Micavibrionales > Micavibrionaceae > CAYGSN01. The sequence goes on along the minus strand of CAYGSN010000001.1, from coordinate 36,305 downwards.
CGGCATAGACGCCGGGCACTGATGGATATCCGCCGAACCCGACAACCATATCCGGGCGCTTTTGTGATAAAATCCGGAAGGCCTGTATAACACCGACCGAGAGGTTGGTCAGCCCCTTCACCTTGCCCCATATGCCTGCGCCCAACGTTCCGGCGCGAATTGTATGAATCTTAATGCCTTCAAACATTGATCGGTATTTCAGCCCGCGCTCATCGGTTATCAGCGCCACCTCGTAGCCGCGTGAGAGCAAATCGCGGCCCAGCGCCTGCGCCGGAGTCATATGCCCGCCCGTGCCGCCGGCGCTCAAAATGATATAAGGTTTCTTGTTGCTCTCACTCATATTTTCCAACTCAATTTAAAGCTTTCTTTGAGCGCATATTCAGGGACATCCCGTAACGCGATACGCCCTGTCGGCCCTGCCTGCGCGTCAGGGATAGAATGATCCCGGCCGAAAATCCCAGCGCCATCAAGGATGAACCACCGTAACTTATGAACGGCAAAGTCATTCCCTTTGCTGGTAAAATGTTCAGGCTCGAACCCATATGCACCAGAGCCTGAAACCCGAACATGGTTAATACACCGCCAACGGCCAGCACTGCAAATAAATTTTCGCTTTCAACGAGACGGTTAAACCCCTTGAAGACAATAAACCCGAAGACAAAAATAATAACCAGGACGAAGAGCAGGCCCAGTTCCTCCCCTGCCACAGAAAATATAAAATCCGCATGCGCATCCGGCAGACCAAGCTTGACCGTGCCCTGCCCCGGACCGGTGCCGAAAATTCCGCCATTGCTAAAGGCTTCCAGAGATTTCTGCACCTGATAATTATCCCCGCTTTCTGGGTTCAGGAAACGGTTGATCCGGCTGTGGACGTGATCAAAAGAGAAATAAGCACCAGCAATTCCCGCTATTCCGCCCGCTGCTATAAGGAACAGAAGGCGAAACGGAAAACCCGCCAGAAAAATCTGCGCCGCCCAGATGGTGGTGAGCACTACCGTCATCCCCAGATCCGGCTGCATCAACAACAAACACACGCAAAGACCGTATAGACCCGCCGCCACAGCATAACCGGGGATCGCTTCCTTGTTTTTCTGCAACGCCATAAACCACGCCGCACAGACGGCAAAGGCGGGCTTAAGAAATTCACTGGGCTGGAGTGAAAATCCGGCGACATGCAGCCAGCGCTGCGCGCCCTTGATTTCCATGCCGGTCAGCAGGACAAGGACCATGGCAATAATACTGCCGATGAAAACGATTGAACCTAAGCGCCAAACCTGCCGAGGCTCCAGCATCGAAACGCACAACATAATGATAAGCGCCGGGACCAGCATAATCACATGCCGGATCAGGAAATGAAACGAGCCAAGCCCGAGATGTTCCGCCACTGGCGGGCTGGCCGTGGCGACCAGCACAACCCCGAACAACATCAGGATCAGGAAGGCGCCCAATAGCCCGCGATCCACAGTCCACCACCAGCGGGCAAGAAAAGATCGGTCTGTACGGGAAAAAAAGGACATGAAATTATTTCAGTTTTTCAACAAGTTGGGTGAAGTTCTCACCCCGTTTTTCGAAATTTTGATACTGGTCGTAGGACGCCGCGGCGGGGGAAAGCAAAACAACGGCTGCGCGGTTTTCACCGATGGCCGCCGCGTATGCCTCCTGCACGGCTTTGTCCAATGTACCATTAATCGTGAAAGGCACAGAGTTTTTCTCCAGCCAGCCTGTGAAATCATCCACAGACTCCCCGATAACAAAGGCATGATGGATGCGCGGCACATATGGCTCCAGCCCCTGTAAACCGCCCTCTTTACCCTGCCCACCCACGATCCAGTAGATATGATCAAAGCTGTTCAAGGCCTTAGAGGTTGCTTCGGCATTGGTGGCCTTACTGTCATTGATGAAGCTCACGGGACCGATTGTACGTACGGGATATTGCCGGTGCGGCAGGCCGGGGAAGCTCTCAAATGCATCCAAGATTTGATCTGGTTCATAGCCGAGTTCCCGGCACACCGCATAAGCGGCTTGCATATTCTGGATGTTGTGGGGGCCTCTTAATGCAGCTGTTTCTTCTATCGCGCAGCTTTCTTCAACTACGATAACCTGCCTCTCCCCCTTTAATTTTACATAATGTAGTGTTTGTTGAGAATGTCTGTCTTGGCCTGTAATGATGGCCTTTCCCGGCCCTTCAAAAATGCGGGCCTTGGCCGCCACATACGCCTCCATCGTGCCGTGGCGGTCCAGATGGTCGGGCGTAATATTCAATAACACACTGATATCAGGGTGAAAATAAGGGCAGAGCTCGAGCTGGAAAGAAGAGAGTTCGAGCACAAAAATCTCTCCCCCTTGCGGCGATAAATCGAAAATAGGTGTACCGATATTACCAGCCATGAGCGCCGTCGCGCCCAGATTCTGCAGCGTATGTGTGAGCAGCGCCGTGGTGGTCGATTTTCCATTTGTTCCTGTGATTCCAATGACTTGCACTGCTGTATGCGTACGGAAGTACAGCTCAATATCGCAGATAATTTCAAGGCCCGCCTCCTGCGCCGCCAGAACCGTGGGGTGAGATAAGGGTATTCCTGGCGCTAAAATCAATACTTTACATAATGCAATATTGGTAGGGGAAAGTTCTGAAATATTTAGGTTTTTCGGATCAAGATTAAGAGCAAGAAGCTGATCCCGTGCCTTTACGTTATCATCCCAGGCAATCACGGAATACCCATTTTTCACAAGCCATTTGATGGCCGAAATATTCGAAATCCCCAGCCCGAAAACGGCGATTGGTTTTTGGCTATTTATGGCTAGATTTTCAGAAATGGGACTTTACCTCAGCTTTAATGTGCTCAATCCGATCAGCGCCAGGATCACTGCGATGATCCAAAAGCGGATGACGATTGTGGGTTCGCTCCACCCTTTTTTCTCAAAATGATGATGCAGCGGTGCCATGGCAAAAACGCGTTTCCCGGTGAGCTTGAATGAGACAACCTGCACAATGACGGAGACAGTTTCCAACACGAACAACCCGCCGATAATCGCTAGCACCAACTCATGTTTAACCATCACGGCAATACTGCCCAGCACTCCACCCATGGCGAGCGAGCCTGTATCGCCCATAAAGATCATCGCCGGGGGCGCGTTATACCAGAGAAACCCCATTGCCCCGCCGATCAATGCGCCGCAAAGAATGGCAAGCTCTCCCGCACCAGGAACATAGGCGATTTGCAAATATTCGGTGAAATCCGCACGGCCAACAATGTAACAGATAAGACCGAAACAGGCTGCCGCAATGGCGACAGGCACAATCGCAAGACCATCAAGACCATCCGTCAAGTTCACCGCATTCGATGAGCCAATAATTACAAACAACCCCCAGAGCACAAAACCAATGCCTATATCAATGAATAGCTCCTTGAAAAATGGAATAGCGATATGGGTCGCCAGGTGATCGGGCGTGAAATACATCATACCCAGAACAGCCACGAGTCCGAACGCCACCTGCCCCAGGATTTTCAGGCGGCCGGACAAGCCTTTGGTATTTTTCTTGGTCAGTTTTAAATAGTCATCTGCAAAACCGATCAACCCGTATCCAATCATAACCAGAAGCGCCAACCAGATAAACGGGTTGGACAGATTAGCCCAAAGCAATGTCGAGACCGAGACGGAAATCAAAATCATCAACCCGCCCATGGTGGGGGTGCCAGCCTTTGCGGCGTGGGCCTCCTCCAGATATTCACGAATATTGCTGGAACCCGCCTGTTTGCGTTTCAGCCAGCGGATCAGATGCGGTGCCATGAAAAAACAAATCAGCAGAGCGGTCATGATCGCCCCGCCAGTGCGGAAGGTGAGATAATTAAACAGGTTGAAAACCTTGAAATCAACGGCAAGCGGTGTGAGCAAATGATAAAGCATGAGTTAAGATCCTTGTCTGGCTGTGGCCGCAGGGACCAGTCTTAAAGCCTGTTCAAATACAGCGCAGGATTTATTCCAGATCTCTTTAAACACGACAAAATCGCCGGGCACAAGCACATCGGGCACAATTTTTTCCAACCGGCGGGACGGTGTATTCAAAACATTCCCGGCACGCTCATTCGGCATCCATGACACTTCTTTATGCGCCCAGACCAGTTCCTGGGAATTGAGACGGTTGGGAATATCGATCAGCCGCGCCGAAACCGCAGGCATAGAGGGAGGGCGCACATTATCCAGCACCAATGTCCGGCGCGCCGCGCCGTAATCTATACGCTGTTTGACCTGGAAAATCGCACTCATCCCCGCGGCTTCGCGCACCTGAGCGGTGGCTTCGAAAAGCTGGATATTGGTTTTGGACAGGCTGGCCTGGCGTACACTGGCGGAGAGCCAGCGGGCATAGCGCTGGAGCGACTGATCCCCTGCTTTCAGCATCAGGCAGGTCGCCAGCAACGCCGCCGGATTGTTAAAGCCGCTGGACAGGTTAAAGCTCACCTCTTCGCCACAAATATCGAGATGCAGGCGCTGGCCGTTTGCACCGCAGATATGTTCGCGGATACGGGCATCGGCAAACTCCGCCCGGCCAAATGTAAAAATATTGCGAATGCCAGACGCTTTGGCACGGGCCATCACCGCCACGAAATCCGGATCCTCGGCATTCAGAAAGACGATACCGTGATCGGGCAAGCTTTCAATCACCGTATTTTGCAGGGCCGCACGGCCGTCGGTTATCACCGCAACATCCGGACGCACGGAGGGAGAGAAAGAAAACACGCCATAGCAAATATCTTCAGGCATGGAGGCTAACCCGCGTGAGAGATGTTTTCCGCCCTCATGCACGCCGGAGGTGATAGAGAGAAGCCCTGCCAAATCTTTGCGGTCCTGCCGGCCCTGTACGGCAATTACCAGACCATGTGTGCGGAACCGCGCCGCCGCCGCAAGCTGGCGCAGAGCCACATACACATCCCGCACTTTTAAAATCGGGAGGCAAGGATGAACAGCAGCGGATTCATCCGTCAAAACTGCCGCTGCGCCTTTTTCCCAAACCTCTTTCAAATTATCATTCGGCCCGGCAATGAACAGATCCCCAGGCTGCATCTTCTCGATATTGAGAGAAATTCCCGTGGCCTGCCACTCCGCTGAGTTTTGCCCGCCGGTTATAATCGCCGCCTCACGGCTACACCATAAAATGGATTGAGGTCTCATGTTTTTCTCTCCTTGTTAATATTTTCTATGGCTTTTTCTGCCTCTTTTACATCGTCAAACGGTTCCGTGCGGCCTTCAAAAATCTGTCCCTGTTCGTGCCCCTTGCCGGCGATCACCAGCACATCTCCCGCCTGTAAATTTGCAATCGCGCACTCAATGGCCTGGGCGCGGCCGCCAATTTCTTCCGCACCGGGAGCAGCTTTGAGGATCTCCGCGCGGATTTGCGCTGCATCTTCGGAACGCGGGTTATCGTCCGTCACAATGACATGATCCGCCAGATCAGCAGCAATCCTGCCCATTATCGGACGCTTGCCGCGATCCCGACTGCCGCCGCAACCAAACACACAAACCAGCCGCCCGTCGGTGTGAGGACGCAATGCGCTTAAAACATTTTCCAGCGCATCGGGCGTATGGGCATAATCGACATATATGCCAGCATTCTCCGGGTGGCCAGGCACGAGCTGCAAACGCCCGGGAACAGCTTTGAGATGTTCCAGCGCTGCCACAAAGTCATCCTGCTTTTCCGGGTTTTGAGACAAGGCAAGACCCAGTGCACAAAGCACATTCATGACCTGGAACTCGCCGACCAGCGGCAGGACAACATCATAGTCTTTCTCAAAAACGCGCAGTTTTAGATACTGTCCGTGCGGCGTGGCCTCGCGCGTTAGAATACGGATATCCGCACCCTGATACCCGTAACTCAGGAGCCTTGCAGGTTTTCCGCCGGAACGGATAAGAGAACTGAGTTTTTGCCCTTCCAGCGCATCGGCGTTCAAAATGGCCGTACCGTCCTCCTGCAGAATCTCTGTGAACAAGCGTGCCTTGGCAGTGAAATACGCGCCCATATCCGGATGATAATCCATATGGTCGCGGGAGAGATTGGTAAAACCTGCCGCCTTTATATTCACGCCGTCCAGCCGGTATTGATCCAGCCCGTGCGAGGATGCCTCCATCGCCAGATGCGTAAAACCGGCCGCGGCCAGATCCGCAAGCTCCGCATGCAGGGATACCGGATCAGGCGTGGTCATGGAGCCGGAGCGGGACACCACCCCCCCACCGCCGCGCACACCGAGCGTGCCGAGGGATACGGATTTATAGCCTGCGCTTTTCCAGAGCTGGCGAATGAATTCCGCTGTGGAGGTTTTGCCGTTCGTCCCGCTCACCGCAACGGTCGTCTCCGGCTGGCGCCTGTAGAATTTTGCAGCGATATGAGCAAAGGCGCGGCGGGGATTGTCATCCGTGATCAACGCCACCTTCGCGCCATCGGGCAATTTCGTTCCGCGCGGCGCCAGAATGGCGGAAGCACCGCTGCGCAACACATCCTCGATATAATACCGGCCATCGCTGTTACGGCCCGGCAAGGCGGCAAAGAGATAGCCCGGCTTGACCATGCGGCTGTCCTGGGTGATGCCTTTGAGAGAGGCAATATCGAGCTGATCAAAATTCATCATCGCTTCTCCTTCGCTGCAACAAATTGTTTCAGAGGCGCGCTGATTTCCCGCTCAGCCGAAAGATCGTGCGGCGCAAGCCCAAGGATTGAACCCATCGCCGTAATAACCCGCGCCACCGCCGGTGCCGCCACCCAGCCGCCGGTGGCATAGCCGAAGCTGGCCTTGGTTCCCTTGGGTTCGTCAATCGCGATGAAGACCAAATAGCGCGGCGCATCGATCGGGAAGGCTGCGATAAAAGAGGAAATCAGTTTTTTTTGATCGTAACCGCGCCCGGCGATTTTCTCCGCCGTCCCGGTTTTTCCACCGACGCGGTAGCCTGGCACATCGGCTTTTGACCCCGTTCCGTCCGTCACCACAAGACGCAAAAGCTGGCGCATGCGATGGGCGGTTGTTTCAGACACCACGCGGAGATCAGATGGCGCAACATTGCCATTCAAAATCAGGGACGGTTTCACGAGCGTGCCGCCATTCACAATAGAAGCCGCCGCCAAAGCGGTTTGCAGCGGCGTGGTCGCAAGACCGTGTCCATAGGATGCGGTCAAGGTGTTGACCTCGCGCCAGGGCTGGGGCACCAGCGGCTGGGCCACTTCCCGGACTTCAAAATCCAGCGGACGCAGCAGACCCAGATCGTCATAGAAGCTGCGCAGCACATCGGTGCCTACGGCCTGGCCCATCATTGCCGAACCAATATTGGAGGAATACATGAAGACTTCCGGGATGGTCAGGATACGGTCTTCGGCGTGGTAATCATTGATCGTGAAGCGCCCGACCTTGATCGGCTCGCTGGCATCAAAGGTCGTGCTCATCGGCACGTCGTGCGTTTCAAGGAAAGCGGCAGTTGAGAAAATCTTGAAGACGGAGCCAAGTTCGTAAACGCCCAGAGTCAAGCGGTTGAAGACTTCCTTGCTTTCCGCGGTGCCCGCATCATGGGGATCAAAATCCGGAAGCGAAACACCGGCTAGGATATCGCCGTTGGTGACATCTAGAACAACGCCAGCCCCGCCGATGGCGCTGAAATCCTTGATCACCTTTTGCATTTCCCGGCGCAACGCGTGTTGCAGACGCATATCCACCGTCAGCTTTAAATCCTGACCACTGGCCAACATGGAATTAAAGCCGCGCTCCAGACCGGCCAGACCCGTGTTGTCGATATTGGTATACCCCAGAAGATGAGCCAACTGCGCCCCTTGTGGATAGATGCGCTTATACTCGTACTCAAAAACAAGACCCGGCTCTCCCAGCTTCAGCACGCGAGCCTGATCTTCCGGCATGATCTGGCGCTTGACCCAGAGGAAACGCTTTTTGCTTTGCAGTTTTTGTAGGATATCGCCGTATTTTAAATCCGGAAAAATTTCCACCAAGCCCTGCGCCGCCGCTTTGGGATCGGAAATCAGATACGGATCGGCGTAAAGCGAAGCCGTTTGCAATGTGGTGGCCAGCAAAATACCGTTGCGGTCGTACACATCCCCGCGGCGGGCAGCGATTTTTTCTTCCGGTCCATCAAAGCTCTGATCCAGAAGGACCTGCGCATCTTCCCCAACCCCGGACTGAATGACGGACAAATCAAACGCACGCCCGGCCATCAGCACATAAAGCACGATAAAAATACAGCTCATCATTACAATACGCCCGCGCGCCTGATCGAGAACCGCACCCCGCTCTCCGGCGATCTTGACGGCATTGCGGCGACTTTGCCTCATCAGGATCATTGCGCACCGCCTTTTTTAATCCGCTCCAACATAGAGGAAAAGTCTCTGGGCGCGCCGGCGCTATCATTGGTTTTTGCAGGTTGAAGCGGAACCGGCTTACGCGCAGGAACGGCGATTTCCCTAGATACAGATTGCGTGACACTGACACCAGAGCTTGGCGAAAGACCAACAGACTGCGCCTCAACCTTCGGGGATAAGTCCAGCCCATCCTGCGGCCCAACCCCTTCAGGCACCGGGACATCACTCCTGATCCTTTGCGCCTCGGCAGGACCAAGATTGGTATAATCGCGCGCAAGATTTTCCAGTCGCGAAGGGGAATTCAGATAGGCCCACTCCGCCTTCAGAACACGTATCTCCTCCTCCTGCTGGGCGATTTGCGCATGAAGGCCCGCGACCTTATCTTCGGCATATTGCACCTTCTGTGAGGTATAGAGCAGCGCCCCGCCGAGCAGAGCCGCCAAAGAAAAAATTGCAATCAGGCGCAGGCGGATTTTTTTCATGACGCACCCCCGATATATTGCGCCGCCCGCAATTTTGCCGAGCGGGAGCGGGAGTTCTCAGCCACCTCTTTTGCCGATGGCGTAAGCGCCTTATTGGTTAACAGGTCAAATACAACTGCCTCATTGTTTTGAGCAGCAGGCGCATAGCGGGATGCATTGGCAGCGCGGCCCGATTTTTCCTTAAAAACCGCCTTCACGATGCGATCCTCAAGCGAATGAAATGACACCACAACCATGCGCCCGCCGGGATTAAGAATATTTTCCGCCGCGTCCAATGCGCGTTCAAGCTCCCCCAACTCATCATTTACCGCGATGCGCAATGCCTGGAATGTGCGGGTGGCCGGATCGATCCCGTCTTTGGATTTTGGAACAACGGAGCGCACAATATCAGCCAGTTCAAAGGTTGTCCGAATAGGCGCATTTTTGCGCAACTCAATGATTTTTTTGGCAATCCATCGCGATTTACGCTCCTCGCCATATTTATAAATCAGATCAGCCAGTTCTTTTTGCTCGGCCGCATTGACAAGATCGGCCGCGCTTTCGCCGCTCATGTGATCCATCCGCATATCCAGCGGCGCATCATGACGGAAGGAAAAACCACGCTCCGCCTCATCAAGCTGCATGGAGGACACGCCGAGATCGAGCACAAAACCATCCACCCTTTCAACCCGCACCTGATGCAAAAGACCCTCAACATCGCCGAAACAGCCATGAACGAAAACCAGGCGGTCGCCATAGTCTTTTTGAAGACCTTCAGCCCGCACACGCGCATCGGCATCACGGTCAATCGCAACCACCCGGCACTCCGCCGCATCAAGAATAGCCCTGGTGTAGCCGCCTGCGCCAAATGTTCCATCCACATAGATGCCACCATCTCTGGGGCTTAACGCCTCCAGCATCTCTGGCAACATGACAGGGTAATGGCTCATTTGGGATAACCTGTAAAAATATTGAGGACTCAGTGGGTTAAGAAAAAGAATCGGCAGGAGACTCAAATTTTGAACAAATTCAAGCCTTGAATACTACCAGAGTAGCGCTGCGGAATGCGAATCGCAATGAATCCGGCGAGTCGCACCCCAAGTTAACCACAAATATTTTCAAAATGAGGAAGGCCGCCATGGATTTCTCCGCAGCGGCCTTCACAAGAATAAATCAGAAAATCTGTAAGCCGGGTTTTGTTCCTGCTTTGCCAAAGCTTCGCAGGAGACGACTATTCATCTAGGGCGCTTGTTACCAAACACCTCTTGCGCTCTACCCGAATGACAACGTGGAAAACCGTTATATGCCATTCCTATTTGAGCTTGCTTCCGGTGGGGTTTACACTGCCTTGCCTGTTACCAGCCAAGCGGTGCGCTCTTACCGCACCTTTTCATCCTTACCTCATAAATGAGGCGGTTTATTTTCTGTTGCACTGTCCGTAGGCTCGCGCCCCCCGGGAATTACCCGGCACCGTTTTTCCATGAAGCCCGGACTTTCCTCTCTGCTAGGCCAAGGCTTCGCAGAGCAGCCATCCAATCTCCTGAAATATGGGGGCACTATGATGGATTTTGAGGAAATTATCAAGTTTGCAGGTCATGCCGGGCGCGCACCAGCGCCAAAAGCCTTGCAATGGTAAGAATATCCGGCTCTGGCCGATCCTCTGCGTGGGTAAATTTCTCCGGGTGGAAATGGCGCATAAACTCAACAATCAGCGTCTCGTAGGGCGTTTCCGGGTTATAGCCATAGCTGGTCAGCAGCTCATGGATTGCTGGCGGGTTTAAAATAAAATCTTCTGCCGCCTGACAATCCATCTCAACCGGATGCGGCCAGAGCCCTATACCCTCTTGCGCCAGGCGCTCCCATGGAAACATATGCCCCGGATCGACTTTTCGTCCAGGCGCAATATCGGAATGCGCCAAAATATTTGAAGCTGGAATATTCCACCTCTCCACAATAATTTTACATAATGCAATAACTTGGTTTATTTGAGTGTCCGAAAAGGACTTGTTGCCAAGATCGTCGGGCGGAATAACAATTTCAATGCCAATGGAGCGCGAATTAAGGTCGGTGTGTCCAGCCCAATGGCTGACCCCCGCATGCCAGGCGCGCTTATCTTCGGGCACCAGCGCATGGGTTTTTCCATTCTCTTCAACCAGATAATGCGCGCTAACCTCTAATTCAGGATTGCAGAGAAGATCACAGGCGGTCTGGGCATTCTCAAGGCCAATATGATGCAAAATCAACATATCAGGCGCATCAACATCCCGGCGATCATTAAAATTTGGAGAGGTTGCACCCCCAACAAACATCTTGGAAACCATGTAACGCGGCCCTATATCATTACGAATAAACCTATAGAAACTTACAGACACAATGGGAAAAGCACAATGCGTGGTTTATTGAATATTGGTATTTTAGGTCTGGTTGGGGTCGCCCTGTTCCTGTTTATCGGCGGTGCCACCGGCGCAATGGTGAAAGGACAAGACTTGATGAATAAAAAACCTGAAGGATACCCCGAAGCTGTCTTTGCCGGCGGCTGTTTCTGGTGCACGGAAAGTGAATACCGGGCGTTGGATGGTGTGTTATTCACCCGCGCGGGCTATATGGGTGGAGAGCTTGAAAACCCATCATACCGTGATATCACAACAGGCAAGACAGGCCATGCCGAAGTGGTCGGTGTAACGTATGATCCGGATAAAATTTCCTATGAGCAATTGGTGGAATTCTTTTTGACCAAGGCGCATGATCCGACGCAATTAAACCGCCAGGGCGTGGATGTTGGCACACAATATCGCTCCGCTATTTTCTACGCCGATGAGGCGCAAAAGGCTCTGGCACAGAGCATTATCGCCCGGATTGAGGCGAGCAAAACCCTCTCAAAGCCTATCGTCACAACGCTGGAGCCCCTGGCTACATTCTGGGAAGCAGAAGACTATCATCAGCAATACTATGAGAAATATGAAGAAGAAAATGGCTATCAACATATTCGCGTAATGATGAAACAGAAGAAAAAGAAATAAATCCTTAATATCTTGCCTTTACAATGAGGGGGAGCGACAGACAGGTTCCCCTATGACACCACTTATCGAAGATATTAATATCCCGGCCGGCATCCTTCCCGATGCTGAAGCTTTAAAAACCAGTCCACAACGGTTTTTAAACCGCGAGCTGTCGTGGCTGGCGTTTAACCGCCGCGTCATGGAAGAAGCCAACAACAAAAACCATCCCTTGTTTGAGCGGGTGCGCTTTGTGTCTATATGCGCGCGCAATCTGGATGAATTTTTTATGGTGCGCGTTGCGGGGTTGAAGGCGCAGGTCAAAGCCGGAATTACCGATCTGAGCATTGACGGGCTGAACCCTGCGCAGCAACTGGAGGCCATCCAGCAACACGTCGTCAAGCTGGTGGCAGGACTACAGGCCACATGGCGTGAATTGGTAGCGGAGTTGGAAGCGGAAAATATCCGCATTCTGCCCTACAGGCAGCTAAAGGAAAACGATTTGGGCTGGCTGGACAAATATTTTGACAATGAAATCCTGCCGATCCTGACGCCTATTGCGCTCGACCCCGCGCATCCGTTCCCGTTTCTGCCGAACAAAGGGTTGTCGCTGATGATCAAGCTGCACGACACGAAAAAATCCAGCGACCTGGAGGTCTTGATCCAGATCCCTGCGAGCCTGAAGCGCTTTATGCGCCTGCCCGGCCCGGAAACGCGTTATATGCTGGTGGAGAAGATTATCATGCGCCAGATCCAGAAAATTTTCCCTGATCATTTTAATGTTAAAAGCTATGCTGTTTTCCGCGTCATCCGCGACAGCGAAATGGAGATCGAAGAGGAAGCGGAAGATTTAATGCTGACCTTTGAAAGCGCGCTGAAGCGCCGCCGCCGCGGCAATGTCATTAATCTGGGCGTACATTATAATATCGATGAAGACATGTTGAACGACCTCATGAAAAAGCTGGAGATCTCGCGCAGTCAGGTGATGCCGGTTGACGGGCTTTTGGGGCTGTGCGATTGCGCGGAAATTATTGAAGACGACAAATCCGCGCTTTTATTTCCGGCCTATAGCGCCCGCTTCCCGGAACGCATCCGTGAATTCGGCGGCGATTGTTTTGCTGCCATAAAGCAAAAGGATATTGTTGTCCATCACCCCTATGAGAGCTTTGATGTGGTGGTGCAATTTCTTAAACAGGCCGCGCGCGACCCGGACGTCGTGTCCATCAAACAGACGCTCTACCGCACCAGCGCTGATTCCGCCATTGTTAAAGCCTTGATCGAAGCCGCCGAAGCCGGGAAATCCGTCACCGCGCTGGTGGAATTGAAGGCGCGCTTCGATGAGGAAGCCAATATCAAATGGGCGCGAGATATGGAGCGCGCAGGCGTGCAGGTAATCTATGGTTTCATGGATTTGAAAACGCATGCCAAAGTTTCGCTTGTGGTGCGGCGCGAGGGGAAAGCCCTGAACTCATACGCGCATTTCGGAACCGGGAACTATCACCCGACCAATGCAAAAATCTATACGGATTTATCCTATTTTACCTGCGATGCTGGGATGTGCCGCGACACGGTGAAGCTGTTCAATTACATGACCAGTTACGCCGAGCCAAAAAGCTTCGAGGCGCTGGCTGCCTCGCCGTTTAACCTGCGCGAGACGATTGTCGAGCTTATCGATGATGAAATCAAGAATGCAAAAGCGGGACAGCCCGCTGCCATGTGGGCAAAATGTAATGCACTGCTCGACTCACGGCTTATCGACAAGCTCTACGAAGCCTCTCAGGCCGGGGTGCAGATTGATTTGGTCGTGCGCGGCATTTGTACGCTGCGTCCTGGCATTCCGGGTCTGTCAGACAATATCCGCGTCAAATCGCTGGTCGGACGCTTTCTGGAGCATGCCCGCGTATATTGTTTTGCGAACGGGGAAGTCATGCCCTCGCGCAAAGCCAAAGTCTTTATCGCCTCGGCCGATTTAATGGCGCGGAATTTAGACCGCCGGATTGAGGCATTGGTGCCAATCCACAACAAAACCGTGCACCGCCAGATTCTGGACCAGATCATGGTGGCAAATTTGAAGGATCAGCGCCAGAGCTGGCTGATGAATTATGACGGCAGCTATGAGCGCATTAAAGCAGGCCCAAAAAGCTTCAGCGCGCATGAATATTTCATGAAAAACCCGTCCCTGTCCGGGCGCGGAAAAGCGCTGGATGATGAACCGATGCCGCCGAGATTGCGGCTGGAGCGGAAGAAATAAAGAACAAAGAACATCTTTTTCCTTTGAAAAATATTATAATTCAATGACTTAAAAGCCCCAGTTGCTCAGAACCAAAGTAAAATGGAACCATAAAATATGAAAATTTGGAGGATATAAAAATGACAGAACACAAACCACTTAGCGGGGCCTTAGCAGCTTTAAAAAGATTGCCATGGACATGCGCAGCAAAAGGCAAGCCAGATCAAACTGGCTCAGCAACGACCAATCCAAGATATATGGGAGACTTTGAAAACGAACTAAAAGGCCCGCCAAAACCAAGTCAGTAGATTAAGCCGCCTTTTGCAGCTGCTCCACCGCATCGGTGCAGCGGTTGCAGAGTTCGGTTTCGCTTGAGACTTCTTCCAAAACTTTCCAGCAGCGCACGCATTTTTCGCCAGACGCTTTTTCGATTGTCACGGACGGCTCGCCTTCCTTCATATCAACCGCAGAGACAATGCAAATATCCGCTATCTCATTTTGAGTTAATTTCAAATCTGTGGGAATGGTTATAATCGCCCGCGCCTCCAGAGAAGAGCCGAGTTCTTTGTTTGCACGTAGCGGCTCGATCGCCTCCAGCACAGATTTACGGGTGGCGCGAATGGCGTCCCACTTCCCGGCCAGATCCTCATTTTTAAAGCTTTGCGGCACGGCAGGGAATTCACGCAGATGTACGCTTTCCGCATCTTCAAATACGCCCTGCGGCCTGTGCTGCCAGGCCTCCTCCGCCGTAAAACACAGGATGGGCGCGAGCCACGCCGAGAGACAATCAAACACCTGTGCCATCACAGAGCGGCAGGCACGGCGGCGCTTGGAATCCGGATGATCGCAATACAGGCTGTCCTTGCGGATATCGAAGTAGAACGCGGAAAGATCATTGTTGCAAAATTCATGCAGCGCCTTGGCAAGCTTGCCGAATTCATAGCTTTCGATATATTCGCGCGCGATCCTGTCCATTTCGGAGAGCCGGTGCAGGACAAGCTGTTCAAGCTCTGGCAGAGATTTCAGATCGCCAAGATCAACTCTCTCCTCCGCCGTAAACCCATCCAGCGCGCCCAGCAAAAAGCGCAGCGTGTTGCGGATACGGCGATAAAGATCGGAGGTGGATTTGAGCATATCCTGCCCGATTTTGATATCGGCGGAATAATCCGAGGTCATGGTCCAGAGGCGCAGAATATCCGCCCCGTGCTGTTCCATCATCTTCAGCGGGTCGACCACATTGCCCAGCGATTTGGACATTTTATAACCCTTTTCATCGAGCACAAACCCGTGTGTGAGAACGGTTTTATACGGCGCGCGGCCGCGTGTGCCCACGCTCTCCAGCAAGGAAGAATGGAACCAGCCGCGATGCTGGTCCGAGCCTTCGAGGTAGAGATCAATTTGATCCACCCCTTCATAATCCGGCCACGTTTCCGTGTCACCCACGACAAAGGCATGGGTCGAGCCGGATTCAAACCAGACATCGACAATGTCAAACACCTGCTCGTAATCTTCAGCATCGTAATCGGGCCCCAGGAAATCCTGCGCATGGCGATCCCACCAGGCATCAGAGCCTTCTTCTTCGAAGATCTCGGCAATGCGGGTGAAGACCTCTTCATCATGCAGAACATCGCCACTGACTTTATGCACGAACAGCGCGATCGGCACACCCCATGCGCGTTGGCGCGAAATACACCAATCCGGGCGCTGCGCGATCATCGCATTGATGCGGGCCTCACCCTTTTCCGGTACCCAGCGGGTATTGGCGATTTCCTTCAGCGCGGATTTACGCAGGTCGTTATTGTCCATGCCAATAAACCATTGCGGCGTGGCGCGGAAGATAACCGGCGCTTTTGATCGCCAGCTATGCGGATAATCGTGCTTCAGAGAGCCCTTGGACAACAAATTCCCGGCCTCATTGATTTCCTTGATCACGGCGAAGTTTCCGTCCCCCATTTTACCCTCTTGCGTATAGACCTCCAGCCCGGCAAAGAGCGGGACATTGGCGCGGTATTTTCCGTCATCGGTAATATAATCAGTGACCTCGATCCCGTTAGCAACGCCGAGGAAAAAGTCATCCGCCCCATGGCCGGGCGCGATATGCACAAACCCCGTCCCGGCATCATCGGTCACAAAATCAGCTTCCAGCATCGGAACATCAAAGTCGTAACCCTGCCCACGCAGAGGATGGGCACAAATCGTCCCCTCCAGCTCCGCGCCTTTAAAGCGGCCAAGCTCTTCATATTCTTCGACTTTGGCATTTTGCATGACATCTTCGAGCAGCGCAGGCGTGAGCGCAATTTTATCACCCACAGTTGCGCGGCTATCTTCGGCGACTTTCTTGATCTCATAAACCGCGTAATCCATCTGTGCACCATAAGCAATCGCGCGGTTAGACGGCAGCGTCCAGGGCGTGGTCGTCCAGATGGAAATGGAAGCATCTTTGAGCAATCCAACCTTTGTATCAACCACCAGAAAATTCACCCAGACGGTAATCGATTTATGCTCTTTATATTCCACCTCGGCCTCGGCCAGCGCGGTTTGCTCCACCACAGACCACATGACCGGCTTTGCGCCGCGATAAAGCCCGCCATTTGAGGCAAATTTATGGATCTCTTGCACGATCAGGCTTTCTGCCCGGTTGGTCATGGTCAGATACGGGCTCTTCCAATCACCAGAGACGCCGAGACGCTGGAACTGCTCAGACTGGATTTCCGCCCAATGCGCTGCAAATTTGCGGCATTCATCACGGAACTGGATGATATCGACATCGTTCTTATCCTTACCCGCAGCGCGGTATTTTTCCTCAATCTTCCATTCGATCGGCAGGCCGTGACAATCCCAGCCCGGTACGTAAGGCGTATCATAGCCAAGCATCGCCCAGCTTTTGACCACGACATCTTTTAAGATTTTGTTCATCGCATGCCCCATATGAATGTCGCCATTCGCGTATGGTGGACCATCATGCAAAATCCATTTGGGTTTGCCCTTGGCGGCTTTGCGCATTTTGGTATACAAGTCCATCTCCTGCCATTGCTTCACCCGCTCCGGCTCGGCCTGGGGCAGATTTCCGCGCATGGGGAAGTCGGTCTTAGGGAGGAAGACTGTGTCTTTATATCTGTCCTTATTGGTGTTTTTATCTGTCGTCATTTGCGTTTCTATCTGTTTAAGTTTTTCATAGTGTGCCCAGTAAAAGAAACACAATATGGCCTTGTTTTTATCTCGCATGGCTTTTATAGCGCAGCGCTCAGAAATTACAATATTTAGGAAATGGAAAAACCCCGGTCTGTTTACAGGACAGCCGGGCGGATAATTCGAATAATGATGGTTTCGAATGGAGTCATAAGCTTTTATAGATTAAAAAAGCTGATCAATGCAAATGCAAAAGGCAAAGAGACACACACGAACACGGAGCTGGCGAGCACAGCGCTAGCTGCGCGCTCCGGATGCAAGTTAAATTCTGCGGCATAGGCTACCAGATTGCCGATCAGCGGCATCACCGAAAACACGATCAGAACCTGATAGATGTCGGAAGAAAAGAGAGAAAAATATGTCTTGTCTATCAACACAAAGCACAGCACCAAAAACGGCCACAAAGCAAATTTTGTCAAAAACAACATCCCGGTCAGCGCCCAGTCTATTTCAAGTTTGTCCAGCCGGCTCAGGGCAATGCCAATCATCATCATGCCCAAAAACACCATAGACCCGGCCGCATACTCCCAATAGCGATTGAAAACCTCATGATCGGGTGCAACACCCGCCAGATTGAGTACAATCGCCAGCCACGTGGCGTGCACCGCCGGAAATCTTAACACCCGCTTGAAGCTATCCAGAACACTGTGCCGTCCGCGCGAGGTCAGATAATAAGACACCGTAAGGTTGTTAATGGACGGCCCCATATTCATGAACAGATAAACCCCCGCCAGCTGCGGGCCGAAAAGCGCCAGAATGATGGGTAAACCAAAATAAATGGAATTACCGTTTGTGCTGCCTGCACCCAGAAGGTTTGCGTTGCCGTCGTTCCATATTTTTTTACCAGATTGAAACGCCGCAAATGTACAAAACAAGGAAATTGCAGATAAAACAAACGGCAGCAATATATAGGCGGGATCAAACTCTATACGAAGAATGGCGCCAAAAGCGACGAGGGGCATCAAAATAAAAATATTAATCCGGGCAATGGAGTTCAGGTGAATATCGAGATGCCGACCGGCGAGATAACCCACAAAAATGAGGAGATAAAGCGGCAGGAGCTGATATACGAAGGTAACACCCATGTCTCAGAGCACCATAAAGACAAGCGGGATATAGAACAGTGCAAAGACGGTGCCGAGCAATACGGTCGTGGCGGCCTTGTCCGGGCGAATATCCATCTGCGTTGCAAAGGCTACGATATTGGCACCGGGGGGTACGAGAGAGAGGATCAGCAGAAGTTTGTGCACCTCTACGGAATAGAGATGTAGCGCCAGATTATCCAGCAGCACAAAACACATCACCAGGCCGGGACTGAAGAAAAACTTCCCGGCAAAGGACAGGCCCAGAAACCGCCAGGAAATCACCAGACGCGGAACACGGGACAGTGCAGTGCCGATCACCATCATCCCGACAACGACATAGGCCCCTTTGAAATAGACCCAATAGGTGAGGAAAAGCGGCGGCAGATCACCGCCCCAACCGGCAAGATTTACGGCCAGCCCGGCCAGCACCGCATAGATGACAGGGAATTTGGAAAGCCGCTCGACGCTTTCGCGCACACTGAACTTCCCGCGCGCGGCGAAATAATACGACACCGTGCCTTCGTAAATCGCGGCAGCCAGCAACATGAACATATACAGCGCCACCCATTCGGCGCTGAACAGGATCAAAACCAGCGGCAAGCCGAAATATCCCGTATTGCCGTGAGAGGCGCACATCGCCAGCAAATTGGCGCGGTTATCCGGGTAGACCGTCTGGCCGAGATTGTAAAACACAAACCCGGTAATCACGAGAATGGCGAAAGCGATGAAGGGCAGGGCAGCATAGCTGAGCTGCAGCTGCAGCTGGGCGATGAAGCCGAAAATCACAATCGGCCCGCAGACATACACAGCCAGATTGGCCAGCGTATAGCGATCAATCTCCCAGAATTTTCCCGCCAGATAACCAATGCCGATCAGGGCGTAAAGCGGCAACAAGTTAATGAAAAGGCTCAGGAACAGGATCATTTATTCATCTTGTCATTGCGAGCGAAGCGAAGCAATCCATTTTGGTTTTGGCAGTAGATTGCCGCGTCGGCCCGAAGGCCTCCTCGCAATAACTCTTCAGACAAGAATATCCCGCGCCTTTTCGCAATCCTCATCCATTTGGGCGATCAGGGCCCCAAGACTGTCAAATTTGGCTTCGCTGCGCAGACGCTGCACAAGCTTCACGCGCAAGGTTTTGCCGTAAATTTCCTGGTCGAAATCAAAAATGAACGCCTCGACCTGAGCTATAGGCACCTCAAACATCGGGCGAATTCCTACATTCACAGCCGCGCCACGCCATTCATCCTCACCCTCAATCTGAACCCGCGCGGCATAAATACCATAGGCCGGATGCACAGCATCCCCCAGCGCGATATTGGCAGTGGGATAGCCAAGCTCGCGCCCGCGCTGATCTCCCTTAACCACATCACCCCAAATTTCCCAGTCCCAGCCGAGGATTTCGTTGGCTTCCTGGATCTTCCCATGGCGCAGGGCCTGGCGCACACGGCTGGAGGAGAGTGCTTCCCCGCTTTCATCTTCAATTTTTTTAATGATTGAGGTAGGGATACCAGAGCTTTCAATATCCTCCGGCGCGCCTTTGCGCATCTGCCCGAAACAAAAGTCATAACCAACCACAACGTGTGAGGCGGCAATGCCGTCTTTCAGGATATTTTGAATAAACTCCTCTGCTGTTTGGCTGGCGAATTCCCAGTCAAACGGCAGAGAAAACAGAGCCTCCACCCCGAACTCCCGAATCCGCCAGGCTTTGACATCCGGTGGTGTTATGCGCGCAGGCGGATCGTCTGGACGGAACAGCATCTTGGGGTGCGGCTCAAAGGTGAGAACGCCGAACGGCTTGCCCAGTTCCTGCGACTTGTCTTTGGCTTTTTGCAACAGCGCCTGATGGCCGCGATGCACACCATCAAAATTGCCGATCGCAATGACCGCACTTTTTTCACCGGCACCAATAGCCTGCAGGGTCTTAATTATTTTCATCACATCCCTTTATATAGAGAAAAAGACATACAAAGGAAACGTCCCCTCTATTCTTTTATTTAAAAAACGTGTAACGATTCCAATCACGTCTTTCGAATAGAGATACGTTTGCAGCTTACTTTGGGCTGCAATAGCTGCGTATTGAAAAAAACAACCATAGAATCAGGAGAAACACATTATGGTATCAAAAAAAACTGTAAATACATTACTGGCAAGTGCTGTTGCCTTGACTGTTGCTGGTGGAATTCATGCGGCCAACGCAATGGATGCCGGTAAAGAAAAATGCTATGGCGTTGTAAAAGCTGGTCACAATGACTGTGCGAACGCCTCCAAGTCCCATTCTTGTGCCGGGCAGGCCACTGTTGACGGCGATGCCGGTGAGTGGGTCGCCGTTCCTGCGGGTCTTTGTGAAAAGCTGGTTGGCGGTCATCTGGGAACAATGACAGACGAGCATGGCGAAGACCAGCACGATGAAGACCACGGCTAAAGCCGAATATAACCTCTTCCCACCGGCCGCATCACCCGATGAGCCGGTGGGGATTGGCCTCAGGCATCCCTACTATAAAGATATCCTTGAAACTGATTTGAATATTGGGTGGATCGAAGTTCACCCGGAGAATTATTTTGGGGGTGGCGCACACCGCCATTTTTTGACCAAAGCGCGGGAGAAATTCCAGCTCAGCTTTCATGCGGTCGGCCTATCCCTAGGCTCAGACCAGCCCGTTAATGAAGACCATCTCAAACAATTTAAAGAGCTGATCGATATTTATGAACCCTTCCATATTTCCGATCATGCCAGTTGGAGCGCCAGCGGCAATGCGCATTTGAATGATTTACTGCCTTTGCCTTACACAACAGAGAGTTTAAACCGCCTGGCCGATAATGTGTCACGGACACAGGATTATTTTGGTCTCCAGATGCTGATTGAAAACCCATCGACCTATATCTCTTTTAAAGAAAACGAAATGGACGAGGCCGAATTTATGAATGCCCTAGCCGAAAAGGCGGGTTGTAAAATCTTACTCGACATCAACAATATCTATGTGCAGGCCGTTAATCACGGCTATGACGCACGGGATTATATTGCGACCATCAAGACTGCGCATGTGGGCGAGATGCATCTGGCCGGACATACGGAGGCCGAGGCAGGGGGGCAGGTGATCTTGATTGATACGCATAACCGGCCCGTTAAAGGTGATGTTTGGAATTTGTATGAAGAGGCCGTGCAGCGCTTTGGTGCTACCCCGACGCTCATTGAATGGGATCAAGATTTTCCGGCGCTGGACACGCTGGTAGCAGAAGCCGATAAAGCGAGGGGGGTGATTGTCCAACACCTGGAGCAATATGGTGTTGCAAATGCCGCTGAATGAATTTCAAACCAGCTTTCGCGATCTGATGCTTGATCACCCCGATGCGGTGAATACACCGCCAGAGGGTGTGAGCAACGCTCTTGAAACAGACCGCCTATCCGCACGGCTAAAAATTTACCGCAATAATATTGTTGGCAGTCTGACAGATGTGATCTGCGCCAGCTTCCCCATCATCGAAGCACTGGTCGGGCGGGAGTTTTTGGAACTGATGGCGCGGAGCTTTGTCTTGGAACAGCCGCCGGAACAAGGATGCCTCAACCTTTATGGCGCCGGTTTTGATAATTTTATCGCGGATTTTGAGCTGGCCAGAACCCTGCCCTATCTGCCGGATGTGGCGCGGTTTGAGCTGGCCATGAATGCCGCCTATTACGCGCCGGATGATGAGCCGTTCAGTGCGCAGGATCTGGCTGCAATCCCTCCTGAAGAACTGCATAAAAAGGCTTTAAATCTAAGGCAATCGGCGACACTTCTTCAATCTCCTTATCCGCTGCAGGCAATTAAAGAATTTTGTGAGAAAACAGAGCGGGCGGATGATGAAAAGATTGATTTGCAATCCGGCGGCGCAAAGCTTTTGATCTACCGCCCTGAACTGGATACTGAGATTATCACGTTGAAAGACAATGAATTTTTTATGCTGAGCGCCCTTCAAAAGGGTAAAACACTGGGACAAGCACTAGAAACCACCTTGAACACCTATCCCGATTTTAATGTGCAATCCTTTCTGCAAATCCACTTAAGCCTTGAAACTTTTACCCCATAGGCTACGAATAAGGGCTTGATAAAACAATGGAATGAACTGATGAGCTTGGCACTTAAGATTGACAACGGAATTGAACCGCTCCGGCTCCTGGCGCATAAAGTCGGCGCACCTCTTTTCGATCTGACGGCAAGGTTGTACCTGGCCTATGTTTTCTTTAAATCTGGACTGACTCGCTTCAACGACTGGGCGAACGGTACTTTTGAAAATCAAATTTTTTTGTTTGAACTGGAGCATCCCGTTCCAGGACTTGACCCTGCTACGGCGGCCTACGCCACACTGGGCGGAGAATTGCTCTTGCCCGTCCTAGTCACGCTGGGGCTATTTGCGCGTTTTGGAGCGGCCGGCTTATTAATCATGACAGCCGTGATTGAATTCACTTACGGGCATTTTCCCGACCATATTCTCTGGGCCTTTTTGGCAGGCATGATTTTCATCAAGGGACCGGGAGTGCTGTCCCTCGACCATCTGCTTCTGAAATTTATTCGAAAGGATTAAGCCCATGGCTGTTAAGCAGCGATTTCTGTATCTATTTTTAGCCTTGGCTGTCATGGCCGCAGACCAGTTTAGTAAATACTGGGTGATGGGGTTCATGGGCACCATCCCTAACAGCATTGAAATTCTGCCGTTTTTCAATCTGGTCGTGGTATGGAACCGGGGAGTCAGCTTCGGCCTGTTTAACGAGGACAGCGCCTATGGGGCTTATGTCCTGATTGCAATCAGCTCCGTTATAGCAATATGGTTTCTGATGTGGCTTTTCCAGACGCGCAGCAGGATCCAGGCAGCAGCACTGGCGCTGGTGATCGGCGGGGCGGTGGGCAATATCATCGACCGCATCCTGCACGGCGCAGTATATGATTTTCTGGACTTTCACCTTATGGGGCATCACTGGCCGGCCTTTAACATCGCAGACAGCGCCGTTGTCATAGGGGTTTTCACCCTGATTTTTCACTCTATATTTCTAGATAAAAAGACAGATGTGAACGATCCGTAAAAAAGATTAAGTTTTGTATTCATTTTTTAACAGAAACCTCCTACCATGCGCTTTATGAAGAGATTGAATCCTATTTTCTTAAGCTGTGCTGCACTCCTCTTGCTGGCGGGATGTTCGGGCACAAAAGAGACACTGGGGCTAACCCGGGAAGCCCCTGATGAATTTGCCGTGGTCAAGCGCGCGCCGCTTGAACTGCCGCCAGATTATACCCTGCGCCCGCCAGAGCCGGGAGCGCCAAGACCGCAGGAGCAGGCCACGGACCAACAGGCGCGTCAGGCCGTGTTCGGACTGGAAGAGGTGCGACCGCAAAACACGGCCCGAGGGGAAGACAGCATCCTGTTGCAAAAAGCCGGGGCGGATGCCGTGGACCCGAATATCCGCAGCGCGGTAGACCGCGAAACCCGTGTGATGGCAGAGCAAGACCGTCCGGCGGTTAAAAAACTTTTGAATATCGGTAAAGACGACGTTGAGCCGCCCGCCACCCTGGTCGATGCCGAAGCGGAAGCGGAGCGTCTGCGTAAAAATCAGGAAGAAGGAAAGCCCCTGAGCGAAGGGGAAACGCCAACGATTGAGGAAGAATGAAATTCCTCCAGACCATTTTCAACACCATAGGCATCCTGGCGGTGATCGCGCTGGCTTGGGCGCTGGGTTCAGGATATGTGCCATTATCGGCGCCGCCGGAACCATCACCGCAATCATCCGCTATTGAAGCGCCGCACGCCGAATCTAAGAGCACTCAAACATCTCCAGAAAGGCCTGTCCAACCTTCGTCACTTTCTCAAAAACCGGCGGCGTTTCCCATACCGACCGGAGCTGAAAAAACATTTCATGCTGAATATTTCTCGCTGGAGAACGGATTAGAGATCGTGGTCATCCCCAGCCACCGCGTGCCGGTTGTCACGCATATGGTCTGGTACCGCGTGGGTGCGGCGGATGAGCAGCCGGGCGTATCGGGCATTGCACATTTCCTGGAACATCTAATGTTCAAAGGCTCCGGTGATCTGAAGCCGGGCGAGTTTTCCCAAGTTATCCGGGCTTTGGGCGGCAATGACAATGCCTTCACCAGCCAGGATTACACGGCCTATTTCCAGTCTATTTCCAAGGACCATCTGGAAACGGTCATGCGGATGGAAGCCGGGCGGATGCGTGGGCTGAACATCGCGCGCGATGAGGTTCGTTCGGAGCGTGATGTCATCCTGGAAGAGCGCCGTCAGCGCGTGGGCAACAATCCGCAAGCGCAGCTGGGTGAACATCTGGATGCGGCGCTGTATCCCAATCACAATTACGGCATTCCGGTCCTGGGGTGGGAACATGAGATGGCCCAACTGGATTACGAAGACGCGGTCACGTTTTACAATCGCTGGTATGGTCCGAATAACGCGATCCTTGTGGTCAGCGGCGATGTCACCGGCACACAGGTTTATGAGCTGGCGCAGAAAATTTACGGGCCTCTGGCCTCCGTCCCGGTGCCGCAAAGACAGCGTACAGAGATTCCCGCCCTGGCAGGAGAAACGCGCATCGTATCCAGGGACAAACAAGTACAACAACCCATGATCCAGAAAAGTATCCGCGCGCCCAGCTATCGGCAGGATGCAAAAACATCGCTGGCGCTGGACGTGTTGCAGGAAATTATGGGCGGCGGCTCCAGCGCCCGGCTCTACCAATCCCTTGTGGCGGACCAGAAAATCGCCGTGAGCGCGGGCATGTCTTACCGCTCCGGAACGTATGATGACGGTGAGGTTTCGCTCTATGCCTCACCGGTGCCGGGACAGGATCTTGAAACGCTGGAACGCGCGCTGGATGAAGAGCTGCGCAAACTGATTTCCGGCGGGCTGAAAGACGGTGAATTGCAGGAGGCTATCAAACGCCTGCAGGCAGCAGCCGTGTTCGCCCGCGACAGTCTGAGCGGCCCGGCGATGATTTTTGGGCAGGCCCTTGCCACCGGTTCGGGCATTGACGACATTGAATATTGGTCCGCGTTTATCGCGCAGGTTACAGAGGATGATGTTATTGCGGCAGCCAAGATATGGCTAAACCCGGATAACGAGTCTAAAAACCCGCCGGTTATCGGTTATCTTCTCCCGGCCGAAAGCAGCGATCATAAGGATCAGAAAGCGGAGGAAAAATAATGCGCAGTCTTTTCATTGCCTGCCTGAGCATCTTGTTTATCCTTCCGCTTGCTCCCCCCGCGCAGGCGGCGGACACGGTTCTGGATATCAAGGAAGTCACCAGCCCCGGCGGTATTACGGCCTGGCTGGTTGAGGATCACAGCATACCGATTATCGCGATCGACTTTGCCTTTCGCGGCGCGGGCACGGCACTGGACCCAGAGGGCAAGCAGGGGCTTGCGCGCATGGTTTCCAATATGCTGGACGAAGGGGCAGGCGATCTGGACGATCGCGCCTTTCAGAAAGAATTACAGGATCTGTCCATCTCGCTGTCCTATTCCGCCGGGCGGGATCATTTCTACGGCAACTTAAAAACGCTGAGCGAGAATAAGAGCCGCGCCTATGAATTGCTGAACCTGTCGCTGACAGCGCCGCGTTTTGATGAAGACCCGGTAGCGCGCATGCGGGCCGCCAATCAGGCGCGTATCCGCTCCTCCCTGTCAAACCCCGACTGGATCGCTGCACGAATTATGAACGATGTCGCCTATGCGGAGCATCCTTATGCCCGGAACAGCGGTGGTACGCTCTCGGGACTGGAGGCTATTACGCCTGAGGATCTGCGGGAATTTCACAAAACCTATATCGGCAAAAACACCCTTGTGGTGAGCGCCGCCGGAGACATTACAGCAGAAGAGCTTTCCGGCGTTCTGGACGCGGTTTTCGGAGCATTGCCGGAGATTGAGCCCCCCCCTGCCCTGCCTGCGCTGAGGCAATCCAATCAGGGCAAGACCTTTGTTTATGACAAGGATATTCCGCAGACCATCATCCAGATCCAGCAGCCCGGCATTGATAACCTTGATCCCGATTTTCAGACCGCGCAGGTGATGAATTTTATCCTGGGCTCTTCCGGGTTCGGATCGCGCCTGACAAAGGAAATCAGGGAAAAACGCGGCCTGACCTATGGGATTTACACAGGGTTTTCAAACATGGATGCCTATGACGGCTTGAGCGTCGGCACATCCACGCGCAATGATGCGGTTTCTGAAATGCTGCCACTGATCTCTGCGGAATGGGACAAAATGAAAGCAGAACCAGTCAGCGACAAAGAGTTGAAGGATGCGAAATCCTATCTGGTTGGCGCGCTGCCGCTGTCTTTGACCTCTACGGACAGGATTTCCGGATTGCTGCTTTCCCTGCGCATGGACGGTCAGCCGATTGATTACCTGGACCGGCGCAATGAGGCGATCGAGGCAACCACCGCGCAAGACGTGCAGGCACTCGCCAAACGAATACTGGATACAGATTCCATGACAACTGTTCTGGTCGGCCAACCGGACAATGTCGAAAATGCCGTAGCCGTCACCACCCTGCCAAATGTGGAGTAGAGATGGACGCAGGCGTTTTACAGCACCTTCAAACACACAAAGCGCAATGGGATAGCATGCATCTGCGTGACCTGTTCGCCGCAGATCCAAAGCGTTTTGATAAATTCCACGTGAAGCTTGAAGAGGATGGTGGAGTGCTGCTGTTCGATTATTCAAAGCAACGCATTACAGAGGAGACAGTTGAACTTCTGGCTGCAATCGCCCGAAAGAGCGGTGTTGAAGAGCTGCGCGACAAAATGTTTTCTGGCGCGCCGGTCAACACCACGGAAAACCGAGCGGTGATGCATCCAGCCCTGCGCGGATCAGTAGATAAGAGTCTGGAGATTGAGGGCGAAAACATATCTGCTTTTGTGAACGAAACGCTGGAGCGGATCGAAACGGCGGCAGCCGCTATAAGAGACAACCCCGATATTACAGATGTGATTCATATCGGCATCGGCGGCTCGGATTTAGGCCCGCGTATGGTGTGCCGCGCTCTGGAGCATTTACGCGACGGGCCGCGCATTCATTTCCTCGCCAATATTGACGGGCAGGAACTGGCGGCACTGTTGCAAAACCTGGCCGCCGAAAACACCGCAGTCATTATTGCCTCAAAAACGTTCACTACGCAGGAAACCATGGTGAATGCACAAGTCGTTTGCGGCTGGCTGGGGCGCAAAGACAACATCTATACCGTGACAGTAAACACGGCCGCCGCCAAAGAGTTCGGCATTGCGCCGGAGCGCATCCTGCAACTGCGCAATTGGATCGGAGGCCGGTTTTCCCTGTGGTCCGCGATTGGATTGCCTATTGCGGTTTCCTGCGGATTGCCGGTATTTCAGGACCTGCTGCGCGGGGCAAAAGCCGCCGATGCGCATTTCCTTCAAGGCGCGCCGGAGAAAAACATTCCCGTCCTTATGGGTGCTTTGGGGGTATGGTACAGGAATATCTGGAACTTCCCGGCGCAGGCGGTTTTACCTTACTGCCAGGGGATGGAACATTTCCCGCGTTACCTACAACAGTTGGAGATGGAATCGAACGGCAAATCCGTAGGCAATGACGGCCGCGCCCTGTCCCACCACACCAGCGGGATTGTCTTCGGCGAACCCGGGACGAATGCCCAGCACGCCTTTTTGCAGATGATGCATCAAGGCACAGAGATTGTTCCGGCGGATTTTATTCTAATTGGGGAAAAAGCGCACGAATATACCACCCACCACGCCAAACTGAACGCCAATGCGCTGGCGCAGAGCAAAGCCCTGATGGAAGGCACAAAAAATCCACAGCATCCACACCGGAATTTTGAGGGAAACCGCCCCAGCTCGACCTTTGTCCTGAAGCGTCTGGATGGATGGCATCTGGGGATTTTGACCGCGCTTTACGAGCATAAGGTATTTGTACAGGGCGCGATTTGGAGCATCAACAGCTTTGACCAGTGGGGCGTGGAGCTGGGCAAAACCCTGACCAAAGATATTTTGGGCAATCTGGAAAGCGGCAAAACCGGGGAGGAGAGCGATTCCTCCACCCGCAATCTGATCAGATTTTTATTGACCAAAGATTAAAAAATTCTGTGGTATAGTGGGAAAGGAAGCGATAGAAATTGCTTCGAAACCAGCGAAGGATGCGCATGAGCCAGGATTTGGACCTTATCAGAAGAACCGTGCCGGAGCCGGACAACCTGCCTGTTCTCTCTCAAAACGAGCTTAATCATAAAATCGATAGACATGCGATGTATCTGCGCGGCCAAAAGGGCGGCGCGCGGGCGGTTATCCAGTATCGTAACCTTTCCGGGTTGAGCCTGAAAGGGCATAACCTCTCCCAGGCCGATTTCACAGGCTCTCTTATGGCCGAATGCGATTTATCGGAGACAAAATTCTCAGGCGCTAGCCTGTTCGCCTGCGACCTGCGCCATTCCGATTGCCGGAATGCGGATTTTGCGCGGTGCGATCTGCGCGGCGCCTATCTGGCCGGAGTGAACATGATCAACGCAAATATGCGCGAGGCCGATATGCGCGAGGGTAAAATCATGCTGCGCGGTGTGGGCGGCATTTTGGAGGACCGCAAACGCACAGGGGCTGAAGGCGGCAACACGATCCTGAGCGGGGCGAAACTGGCGGGGACGGACATGACCCGTATACAGGCCCACGCCGCTGATTTTTCAAATGCGGATCTCAGCGGCGCAATCCTGGAGGAAGCCAATCTGAGCCACGTCAATTTCGAAGGTGCGAACCTGACCGACAGCAATATGACGCTGGCCGATTTGACCTATGCGCGCATGCGTTCGGCCATTCTTTCCGGCATTGTTTTAACAGGCTCAGAAAAACTCGGGATTGACACAACCGGGGCGGTCCTGGACAAACATATGGGCGCAAGGCTTGATATGCTGGGCAAAAGCCTGCCGGAACTTTTGGAGGATCACATCAGTTTCATCGCCAGCGCCGGACGGAAGGGCGCGAAGCTGGATTTGAGCGGGTATGATTTGCGCGATGTGATGGAACTGAACCGCTATCCCCTGACGGCCGTGAGCTGTATGGGCTCGAATTTTCTCAGTCAGAATCTGGAAGACGCGGAAATGCAGGGTGCGCATTTTGATAAATCCGACTTCCGCGATTGCAATCTAAGGGGTGCGGATTTGCGCGGCTCCACCTTCACCTATTGCAAGTTTTCCCGTACAGATATGAGCCATGCAAGCCTTGGCCCGCTGGAGATCAAAAAACCGGACGGGAGTAAACGTCTTCAGCGTGCAGATCTCAGCGGCTCGGATTTCCGCTATTGCAATCTTTCGCATGCAGATCTGCGCGACAGCATTTTCATGGGCGCGGATCTGTCCAATTCTATCCTGCGCGGGGCAGATTTGCGCCGGGCTGATTTCACCGGAGCCAGTCTGAAAGGCGCAATCCTGCAGGATGTTCAGCTGGACGGGGCCGTAATAGATCTGGGCGCGCTTTAGCACTTATCCACCGTACAATTTCATTTCTACGCGCTGACCCCTGACACGCGGGACGTGTTTGCGCTAGATTCCCTCTCATGCGTATCAGACATTTGCCAGAAACCCTGATTAACCAGATCGCCGCCGGTGAAGTGGTGGAGCGCCCGGCTGCCGCGATTAAAGAGCTGGTGGAAAATGCGATCGATGCCGCTTCCACCCGCATTGATGTCAGCATCGAGGGTGGCGGGAAGAGCCTGATTGTGGTCAGCGACAACGGCCACGGGATGGAGCGTGATGACCTTGTAGCCGCGCTGGATCGCCATGCCACCTCGAAACTTCCAGGTGAAGATTTGCTGAACATCGCCCATATGGGATTTCGCGGGGAAGCCCTGCCTTCTATCGCCTCGGTCAGCCGCATGAAAATTTCGACACACGCGGATAGCGGCGAATCCTGGGAAATTAAAGCCGAAGCGGGCAAGAAGGAGGAAGCTGCACCCTCCTCTCATCCCAAGGGCACAAAGGTTGAGGTACGCGATTTGTTTTACGCCACCCCCGCACGCCTGAAATTCTTGAAGAGCGAGCGCGCCGAAACCATGGCGGTGAAGGACATTATCAATCGCCTGTCCATGGCCGCGCCGCATATTGCTTTTACCCTGACGATAGACGGAAAAACTGCCTTAAATTATCCTGCCACCATGGATGCGCAGAGCAGGCTGGGGGCAATATTGGGCCGGGAGTTTCAGGAAAACTCCATGCACATTGAGGCGGAACGTGAGGGCATAAGGCTGCACGGTTTTGCCTCTCTGCCGACCCTGCACCGGGGCACGGCCCAGCATCAATATTTATTCGTCAATGGCCGCGCCGTGAAAGACCGGCTGCTCAATGGATGCGTGCGCGCCGCCTATCAGGATGTTCTGCACCGCGACCGCCACCCGATTCTGGCGCTGTTTGTTGAGTTATCCGCGCAAGATGTCGATGTGAACGTCCATCCGGCCAAAGCGGAGGTGCGGTTCCGCGATGCGGCGAATATCAGAGGGCTTTTGATTAGCGCACTGAAACACGCAATCCATGAGCATGGCGGGCGGGCAGCCTCTTCGGTAGCCAACTTTGCGCTGTCATCTTTCAGGCTGCAAGGCTCAGATGGCGGACCGTCACTCCCCATACATCGCGCATCTTCGCCAGCGGTGCCACGCTCTTATGCGTACGGGAATTTAGCCGAGGCGGTTCAGATGAAATGGGACGATCAGGTAATCCAACCCCATGCACGGGCGGAAGACGAACAGCCAGAGCAACAGTATCAAGAATTTCCGCTCGGCGCGGCACGAGCGCAAATTCACGAGAACTATATTATCGCGCAAAAGGACGACGGGCTGGTGATTGTTGATCAGCACGCGGCGCATGAACGCCTGGTTTATGAACGCTTCAAGGCGCAAATGGGCGAGCGCGGCATTGAAAAGCAAGGCTTGCTGGCCCCGGAGATCCTGGAGCTGGAAGAAGCGCAGATGAATGCGCTTCTGGATCATGCCGAAACACTCTCCAAACTGGGACTGGAAATAGAGGTGTTTGGGACGGGCGCGCTGGCCGTACAATCCATCCCGGCACTCCTCAGCGGGCGGGCGGAGATACTGAAACTGGTGAGTGATATCGCTGATGAAATTCTGGAGCATGACAAGGCCGATCTGCTGGAAGATCGCCTGAATGAAATCCTCTCCACCATGGCCTGTCACGGTTCCATCCGTTCAGGGCGGCGTATGAACGCAGCGGAGATGAACGCCCTACTGCGGCAAATGGAAGAAACACCGCTCTCCGGGCAATGCAATCATGGACGGCCAACCTATATCGAACTATCTTTAAAGGATATCGAAAAACTTTTTGGACGCAGATAAATGGATGAAGAAACACAAAGCGACCAACATGGCGATGAGAAAGAGCGTAAAAAAATCCTGAATCTTTACGGGGCGTTTGGGGCGGGCCTGCTCCTCTCGATTTTACCGCATGCCGCAGCCGCCGCGCTTTCACTTGTGTTTATAATTGGTGTTTTAATGGCGGCAGGCGCAATGCGCAAAAAATCAGCAGAAGGCAGCCTGAGCGAAAATCATGCTGTCTTTATCATCCGCACCATTTGGATCGGCAGTTTTTTTGCCGTGATCACGCTTATTCCCGGCATTTTATATCTGCTGAGTTCTGTGGACAACGCGCCCCTGATGGATTGTCTGGAAGCTGTGGCCAGCGGGCAGATTGATCCCGCATCCATCAGCATGCAGACAGGCAGCGATATGTTCCAACCCTGTATGGATGACTTTATGGGCTCTAACCGGTACGCCTTTATTATAAGCCTGAGCATTACGGCCATACCGGTTTTGTTATATTTCGGCATGCGCTTTACACGGGGACTGTCCCGCGCCATGAAAGGCTACCGTATAGCGAATGTAAAAATCTGGTTTTAATCCAGAAGTTCCAGATAGCGCTGCGCTGCATCCAAATCACGTTTCACCGCGAGATCCTTTACCTCCTGCGCCGGATCGGGGCCGTATTTTTCTTCATTATAAAGTCTGGCTTTATAGGTTTCCTCCACCCGTGCGGCGGCAAAAACGGCATCCGCCGTCAACGCTTTTTGGGTGAAAGCCAGCGCCAGAACCAGCGAACCGCTCAGCGGCGCGACCAGCTGAAAAACCGCAAACACGTCATCATTCATGGCCGTTACTGACCTCAGGATGGTGAAGTGCAGTTCTTCGGGATGCTCGAGCGCCTTGAGCGTTATGGTGGTTTCAAGGCGATGGTTAAAGCGCTCCTCAAACCAGTCCAGCCAGGGGTCCCAACTCTGTGCCTGAAGCTCTGCCAGTTCCGGCGGCTGATCCGTGCGGTAGCAGATCAAATCGCCATTCAGGTATTTGATAACCTGCGCGCTCAAGGCTGCACGCTCGGCGGAAACACGGTCGATCTTGGTGCTGAGGATTTGCGTCAGCGGCATAGTTTCAGGATCGATCATATCTTTTTGTGCCGCCCATTCGGCCATAATCGCCTCGGCGAGATTTTTTGTTGACGCCAGCAATGGGGCTCGTGCAGGTGTTTTTACGGATTTACCATCAAGCAGGATAGCATAGCCACCCAGAGTTTTTTCCGTGGAAACGAGATTATAGAAGCGCTTCATTCCTGTTTTTCCAAAAACGTTTTACAGGGATGGTTGTCGTTCAGGCCGAGATCGGCCAAACTTAATACAAAGAATGCAGGGTTTATGGTGCCTAAAACAAACTTTCCGATTTTGGTGCCCAGATCAAACAGGCTGGGTTCGATAGACGGGCTTGCCAGCTTGCCCTTTATAAGCACACCGGAGGAAATATCACCGATGGCAACATGTTTAGGGCTTGGCTTGAGCTTTATATTCAGCACGTCTTCGGCAATGTTGTAGGTACCGCTGCCGTTCAGGGTGATATTATGCATATCGACAAACAGCGCATTGGCCTTGGCCACGCCGTCCTCAACCACGAAATCCATGATACTGCAATTGACCTTAAGCTCGTTATCCGGATCAAGGGAAGGGAAAATGGAATTCACCAGCCCGCCGCCCCAGATATTTACAGCGCCGGAGCGCATCTGCCCCTCGCCGGAAACAAAGCGGATTTTGCCAGCCAGAGATAATTCAACCTCTTGCCAGCTCTGCCCGGATCCGGCCAGATCGAGCAGAATGTCGGCATCGCCGCTAACCTCCTCTCCCGCCATGAAATCCTTTTGCAGGGCGCCAAAATTCATGTCTTTAACGGTAATATCCGTCTTGAATTTGGCCGGACTTTGGGCGGCATCCAGATCAAGACCGTATTTCAGATCCCCACCACTTATTTTTCCGCTGCCGTCTTGAATGTGCAATTGCGCATTTTCGATGCGCAAAGGAATGCTGAGAGTTCCAAGCGTTGCCCCATCAACGGACAGGTTTTTAACATCAATATCCAGATCCACATCCAGATTATCCAGCGCCCTGAATTCGGACTCTCCAACCGGGTCCGGCCCGCCGAAAATATCACCGATATTATCCACCCAGCGGCGCAGCGGACTGCCCGGTTCTATATCCTTCGGCTCAAGACGCGCCGCTTCCACATCCCCGGACACGACATCAACTTCACCGGATTTTTTATATTCAACATCAAAATCCAGCTGGCTGTTGCCCGGCATCAGGCGCGCGGCTCCCTCAAAACCCAGCGCATGATCCAGTTTCCAAACACCGTAAAGCTCTCCGTTTAAAACCGGAGCGCCGTGATAGGACAGCACCAGATCGGTCAGACCGAAATCAAAACCGAGCCTTGGATTCATCATGGCTGAAATTTCTGATTTTCCAAGGGTAGCAGTA
Organism: uncultured Pseudobdellovibrionaceae bacterium; assembly: GCA_964352675.1. Lineage (GTDB taxonomy): Bacteria > Pseudomonadota > Alphaproteobacteria > Micavibrionales > Micavibrionaceae > CAYGSN01. Next base: position 2,195 of record CAYGSN010000001.1, on the reverse strand, counting down.
ATTTTCCGTTCGTCAGTAAAGATAAAGTCTTCCCCGTTTTTAACCATCGCCATGACGGCCTCAAAGGGCGTATCGCCAATTGCACCACGCAAATGCATCTGCGGACTGCCCTCTTCTGGGAGTTCAATCCCCAGGATTTCAATTTTCACGGGCCGCTTCAGAAGGCTGCCGGGAAGGGAGCTTACATTGCGAATTTCAAACACGCGCATGTTTCCGGTGCGGAACATCACATCAAAAAATCCAAGCGCCGTTTTAACGCTCTCAACCGTAATAACCGGCTCCTGATCGGTTTCTTCCGCGCTTTCAAAAAGCTCCAGCCCTTCAAAATCAAACCGCACTGTGGGGAAAAAATGCATGCCGTTCAGCGTTTCGATACGCGCGTGATAGCCGGTAGAGGAAGACACGAAGCCTTCCACAGCGGATTTCAGCGTGGAGGACGTACCGCCCATATTGGCCAGCACCAGAAAGATCACGGCAAAAAATACCGCAAAGCCGATACACAGCCTGATAAAAAAGCTCAGCCAGGTTTTCTTTTTTGTATGTGGGCCCGTCTCGGTCATGGTTTGTTTGTATAGAGCCGCACGCGCGCAATCAAGTCTCGAGATCTGCGAATGGGTCAATCTTGTAATTCGGATTAAAGCCCAAAGCCTTCCAGGTCTTGCGCAGTTCCGGTGGCAGGGGGGCTGTAATATCCAGTGTGCCCTTTTGCGTCGGATGTTTGAGGATAACGCGCTGCGCATGCAGATGCAGGCGATCAGCGTAATTCATTGTCTCCAAGCCCTCGATTCCCTTCACAAAATCGGACCCGCTACCGTGCTGCTGCGGCTGTTCTATATGTGTGCCTTTGTATTTTCGGTCGCCCAGAATGGGGCTACCGATCAACTCGGCATGCACCCGAATCTGATGCGTTCGTCCAGTGCGCGGCCAAAAGGCAACAAAAGCGGCTTTGTCCATCGCATGTTCGATCACCGCATATTCGGTCACGGCGCGTTTGCCCTTTTCTTCATCCACCACCATGCGCTCCTTGTTCCCGCCGCCAGCCTTTATCAGGGGAGCATTGATTGCGCCCTCGAACGGGTCGGGCGTGGGAGAAACGAGTGCCCAGTAAATCTTGCGGATATTCTGGCGCTTGAATTGCTCCCCCAGTGCCTTGGCTACCTTGGCCGAGCGGGCGAGCAAGAGCACGCCGCTGGTATCCTTATCCAGGCGGTGCACAAGGCGCGGACGCACACCGGCCTTGTTCTTCAGACCGTCGAGCAGGCCATCAACATGGCGCTTGGTCTTCGTGCCGCCCTGCACCGCCAGATCAGAAGGCTTGTTAAGAGCGATAATGTCGCCATCATCATAAATAACCAGAGATTTGATATAGGCTTTGGCTTCTGCAGACAGCCCTTTTTTCTCCTTCACTGCCTGCGTTTCCACTGGTGGAATACGAACAGATTGCCCGGCCGCCAGCTTCGTCTCAGCCTTGGCACGCTTGCCGTCAATGCGCAACTGGCCCTTGCGGATCAGCTTTTGCGCCAGCCCGTAGGGAACGTCCGGCAGGTGCTTTTTCAGCCAGCGATCAAGGCGCTGACCGTCATCATCTTCGGAAACTGTGATGTGGCGAATATTGCTCATGCAGCTATATAGCGGATAAGCGCCATGGCTGCAAACAAAGCCGCAATCGAGAGCACGAAAGAGCCGCACACATAAAAGAGCAGCGGCATGGTTGCTCCTCGCTCCCACAAGGTCGCCACATCCAGAGAAAAGGTGGAAAAGGTGGTAAAAGCGCCCAACAGACCCGTAATCAGAAGCGCCTTAACCTCCGGCGAGGGTTGCCAGAAATGGGCAAAAATACCGATCAGCGCGCCCATAGCGAAAGAGCCGATGACATTCACCCCAAGAGTCGCCCATGGAAAACCATCCCCAAACATTTTTAGACTGAATACATTAACCCCGTAACGCATAACGGCCCCTATCGCGCCGCCTGCGGCAATCATCGCTATTGTGTTTATCATCTTTTCACCTTCATAGTATCAATATGTTTACCCATCTTTCTCCCACATATAAAGCCTTTCTTTTAGGGCTATTGGCGTATAGCGCGTTTGCAATCTCGGATGCCGCGATAAAATATATCACGCCTTATTATTCCGTCTTTCAGAGTATAATCGCCGATATTGGCCTTGACTGTACCTGGTTCCTGTTATTTTCTC